>DASXVO010000016.1:0-300000 GCA_036504215.1 Vicinamibacterales bacterium
CCGGCCACGTGGCCGGAGATCGAAGGCCTGGCGTTCCGGAAGAACGGCCAGGTGTGCGCCACATCGCCCCGCCGTCTGATTCCCGACCTCGACCTCCTCCCATTCCCGCTTCGAGACCCGAAGGCAGCCACGCACCGCGGCGTCGGCATCCGCTCGCTCGCGGCCAGCAGGGGCTGTTACTACGACTGCACGTTCTGCAGCATCCACGAATTCTACCGGCGAGCTCCGGGAGCCATAAGGCGCACCCGCTCCCCCGAGAACGTCGTGCAGGAGATGGAGAGGCTCTTTTGCGAGTTCGGCGTCAGGATCTTCATCTTCCAGGATGACGATTTCTTCGCGCGTGCCCCTCGCGATCGTCAATGGGCCGAGGGGTTCCTGGCGGCGCTCGAGGCCCGAAAGTTGGCAGGCGAGATCGTCTGGCGCGTCTCGTGTCGCGTGGACGACCTGGACGCGCGGCTGCTGGGCGCGATGAAGGCAGCCGGACTGTCAGGAGTGTACGTTGGTGTCGAGTCGGGGAGCGAGCGGGGGCTCGAGACGTTCAACAAGCACTACGCGCCCGACGACGTGGACGCCGCGCTGGCGCTCCTGCGAGACGTGGGACTGCCGTTCGAGTTCGGCTTCATGATGTTCGAGCCCTACAGCACCATGGAGTCGGTGCGGCAGAACATCGACTTCCTGAAGGGGGTCTGCCAGTACGGCGACCCCCTGGTCCACTTCTGCAAGATGTCACCTTATGCGGGCACCGCGATCGCGCGGCGACTGGCGGCCGAAGGAAGGCTCGAAGGCTCGATCGCCTGCCCGGACTACCGGTTCCTCGACCCGCGCCTCGACCTCCTGCAGGCGTTCTACGCCCAGACCTTCAATTTCAGGAACTTCGACGAGCGGGGACTGGTCGAACGCCTGAGATTCGCGAAGTTCGACTGTGGCGTCGTCGAAAGACTGTTCGCGGGTGCGTACGACGCGAAGGCCTATCGCGAAGCGGTGTCCCAACTGATCCGCGCGAGCAACCAATCGGCCGTGGAGACCATGGGGCTTGCGGCACGCATGATTGAGTCGCGTGATCTGGCGGACATCATCGATCACTGGGAGGTCCTCGAAGACCTGTCCCGGGAAGAGCGGCTGGTCGAGAAGCGCGTGTCCGTGGCGCTGGATCGCCTGATGGTGGAGTACGGATTCGAAGCGTCACCCCGAGCGGATGCGCCACTGACGACGTGCTGGCCCCCGGCGGACTCGGCAGAGGAGTACGCGTGAGGTGGGGGCGTTCGCGCGACCCGCGTGGTAGTGTTCAACGATGCCGTTTGCCTTCGACACGGATCCTGCCTGCTGCGCCGCCGCCCTCGCACGGCTCGCCGCCATCGGGTTCGCGGAGCAGACCGTCCGTGACCGCCTCGGCCTGGAGGACATCAACGACCTCCAGGCCAAGGCCCTTCCCATCTACCGTCAGGAGCAGATCCAGGAGCGGGATCTCCTGGCCTCCGCCATCGATCTGTTCCTCCTCCAGGGCCAGATCCCGTTTTCTGAGCTGGACAGACTGTTCGGCCCGCCGGAACAGGAAGCCCTGTTCAACGCCGGCATCCTGGCGCGAGACGGCGCACGGGTGCACGCCGAGGCCACCCTCTATCCCGTCGGCCAGAACCTGATCTTCTCGGACTATGCGTGGCCGCAGTTGCTGAAGGCCGGCTACTCCACCGTCGCCAGCGATCAGGTCATGTATGTGGGCACCGACAGCCGATGGCTGGCCCGGGCCACGGTGCGCAAGCCTGTCGGCTCTGCCCTCGACCTCTGCTGTGGATCGGGAGTCCAGGCGCTCCTGGCGGCTTCCCATGCCGAACACGTCACGGCCGTGGACGTCAATCCACGAGCCGTCCGGTGCACGGCTTTCAATGCCAGGGCCTGGCGGCTGTCGAACCTCGAGGCCGTCCAGGGCGACCTCTATCAAGCGGTGCGCGACCGGCGGTTCGATCTCATCACGGCCAACCCGCCCTTCGTGCCGGCGCCCGCCCAGGAGGTGGGCTTCCGGGACGGGGGCCCCAGCGGCGAGGAGATTCAGCGACGCATCGTGGAAGGCCTTCCGCGGCATCTGGCCCAGGGAGGCATCGCCCAGATCGTCACGGAACTCGGAGAGCGCGATGAGGAACCGCTCGAGCGTCGCCTTCGCGAATGGCTGGACGGCGCTCCGATGGACATCCACATCCTGCGCCTGCGCCTCCACTCCGCCAAGGTCTACGCCATCGGGCACGCCGACGGGGACGATCACACGGCCATCCTGAACTCGGTGGGACGATGGGCCGCCAACCTCGAGGTTCAACGCTACCGCTCGGTCCGGTCCGTGCTCCTGGCCTTCCAGTGGAGCAAGACCCCCTGGTGCAGGGTCGACGACGCTCTGCCCCCTCAACGCGATGCGGGAGCGGAAGTGGAAGAAGTCTGGTTGGCCGAACGCCTCTCCAGGAGTTCCGAGCTGCGGACCGGCCTGCGGACGGGGCGGGTCGAGCGCACGGGCCCCATCGCCCTCCTGGAAGCCCGGGCCCTGGGCGTCCAGACGCCCCCCACGGTTCAAGCGCGCCTGGCCGGGCAGGCGATGCCGGTGGAGCACGCGTTGGACCTCGTGGAGCGGGATCTTCTCACGTGCCTCGACCAACCCGTGGCCACCGCCGATCTCGTCGCCGCCGCCGACCGGGCTGCCCTGTCCGAAGCAACCGTGCTGGACGCCCTCGTCTCCCTGGTGCGGAAAGGCCTCATCAGGCTGTCGTCCTCTGCGTGACAGGTGAGTCTCGATCGCGATGGCGAGCGACGGCCTCGAAGCCGCACGCCGCGCCAGTTCGATGATACGCTGTCACCATCTGCCGGCGGCAGCGGTACGACGACCACCCGGAGCCTTCCGCGCGGCACGTTGGCTCGAAACAACGCGTTATGCCCCCCAGGAGACGGTCGATGGCGAACACTCGGTTCGTGGTGGCACTCGCGGGCGCCCTGTTGGTCGGCCTGACAGCCACCTCGTCGGCACAGCAGGCCGATGCGGCGAATTGCAAGGACCATCCAATGTTCTCGCGGATGAAGAACTTCGTCATCAACGAGTGCAAGACGGCCTTCGACGAACAGGAGGTCTACCTCGCCGAAGGCTCGAAGACGGTCGAGGGCCGGAAGACCGGGATCTCGTACTCCCTCGTCGAGGGCACCCAGATGCCGAGCCCACTGCAGATCCGGCGCAACTACGGCAACGCGGCCAAGACCCTCGGCGGGACGGTGCTCTACGATCAGGATCGCCACCTGACGGCCAGGGTCGTGACGAAAGCCGGCAAGGAAGTCTGGCTGCGCGTCGAAGCGTTCAACGAGGGCCGGGACTACACGGTGGATGTGATCGAAGTGGAGGCGATGACGCAGGAGGTGGCGGCGAGCGACATGCTCGACGCGCTCAACAAGAATGGCTTCATCGCGCTGTACATCAATTTCGACACCGGCAAGGCGGACATCAAGCCGGAGTCGCAGGCCACGATCGCGCAGATCGTCACGCTGCTGAAGGACAACCCGGCGCTGAGGGTCAGCGTCGAAGGCCACACGGACAACGTCGGCACGGCGGCCGGCAACAAGACGCTGAGCGAACAGCGCGCGAAGTCCGTGGTGGCGGCCGTCGTCAAGGGCGGGATCGCGGCAGGCCGGCTCGGTGCCGTGGGCTGGGGGCAGGAGAAGCCTGTAGCGGACAATCGCAGTGAAGAGGGCCGCGGGAAGAACCGCCGCGTCGAAATCGTGAAGAAATAGCCTTCGCCTGAGGATGCAGCCGCCCACTCTCGTGCTCGTCGTGCCGTGCTACCAGGAAGCCGCCAGGCTGCGCGCGCCGGCGTTTCTCGATTTCAGCGCGAGCCATCCGAACGTCTCCCTGCTCTTCGTGGACGACGGGAGCACCGACGAGACGTGGGCGGCGCTGCAGCGCATCGTGAGTGTCGCGCCAGACCGGATCGCCGCGATCCGGCTCGAGTCCAATCGCGGCAAGGCCGAGGCCGTCCGGGTCGGCACGATCGAGGCGATTGCCCGGCGGCCGACGCTGGTGGGCTTCTGGGACGCGGACCTCGCCACGCCGCTCGACGCGGTGGACGACTTTCTCGCGGTGACCGCAACCCGCCCGGACATCGAGATCGTCCTGGGGTCGCGCGTGATGCTCATGGGGCGGACCATCGCGCGAACGACGCTTCGTCACTACCTCGGACGCGTGTTCGCGACGGCCGCCTCCCTCTCGCTCGACCTTCCCGTCTACGACACCCAGTGCGGCGCCAAGGTATTTCGCGCCACCGACGCGGTCGCCGGCCTGTTCGCCACACCGTTCAAGAGCACGTGGACGTTCGATGTCGAGCTCCTCGCGCGCTATCTGAACACCCCGGCGGAGGACGGACGCCCCATCCGCCAGGCGCGCATCTACGAACTGACGCTACGGACCTGGCACGACATCCCGCGATCGAAGCTTCGCCTGGCGGACGGCGTCCGGTCGATGATCGAACTGATGGCAATCTGGCGCGCCCGCCGCGCTGGCCGGGCCGCCTGATACTGCCAAATACCGCCTCCGCTTTCCCCCTGGTTCGCCGTAGAATCGTCCTGCCATCGGTGACCGCACACAGGTGTCGGACTTGCCGCAGGTGGAGGTGCCGTGAGAACAGGAACCATGATGACCATTCTGGCTGCGACCGCGATTGGACTTCTCGCCGTAGCCGCGTCTGCCCAGACGAACCGACGGCTCGACGAGCTTCGCAAGTGGGCGGTCCACGACGAAACGCGCCCGATGCCCCCGGTGGTCGATCCGGGACCCGCCGGCGGCCCTGGCCCCGTGCCCGCGGACGCGATCGTCCTGTTCGACGGCCGCGACACCTCAGGGTGGACGACGGCGAACGGGACACCGGCCACCTGGCTCGTGCGCGACGGCTACATGGAGGTCGTCAAGAAGTCGGGGTCGATCCGCACGAAGCGTGGGTTCGGCGATTGCCAACTCCACGTGGAGTGGGCCGCTCCCGCGGCAGCAATCGGCACGGGGCAGGATCGGGGCAACAGCGGCGTATTCCTGATGGACACGTACGAGGTCCAGGTCCTCGACTCCTACGATAGTAAAACGTACGCGGACGGCATGGTGGCCGCCATCTACGGGCAATACCCACCGCTCGTCAATGCCAGCCGGAAGCCGGGCGAATGGCAGACCTACGACATCGTGTTTCACGCCCCGCGCTTCGACGGCAGCGGCGCGCTGCAATCGCCGGCTCGCATGACGGTCTTGCACAACGGCATCCTCGTCCAGGACAACGAAGAGCTGACCGGCCCGACGGCGCACAAGGCGCGTCCTCCCTACAAGGCGCACGCGGACAGACTGCCGATCTCGCTTCAGGACCACAGCCACCCCGTCCGCTACCGGAACATCTGGATACGGGAACTGGACGGAGGGCGGTAAGGCAGGATCCGGGGGCCAGGACTGTAAGTACTGGGGGTCAGCGGATCCGGGATCGCGGGTCTGGGGTCGATGCGGAGCAACCCATGAAGGCACATTCCGTCGTGCGGCGTTCGGCGATCGTCGTGTCCCTGCTCGCCGCCGGCTTGCTCATAATGGGAGCCGCCGCACCTGCGCAGAATCCCCTGCCAAAGAAGAAGGTGCTCATCGTATGGGGCGGATGGGAGGGCCACGAACCAAAGCAGTGCGTGGACCTCTTCGCTCCCTGGCTGGCCGAACAGGGCTTCGACGTCGAGATCTCGCACTCGCTCGATTCGTACAGTGACGCGGCGAAGATGAAGGGCCTCGCACTCATCGTGCAGGCGGTCACGATGGGACAGCTCGCGGCTGAACAGCAGAAGGGCCTGCTCGATGCCGTCCGTGGCGGCGTCGGCATCGCCGGCTGGCACGGGGGACTGGCGGATTCCTTCCGCGCCAACCCCGACTACCAGTTCATGATCGGCGGCGCGTGGGCGGCTCATCCGGGCGGGATCGTCGACTTCGCCGTCAACGTGACGAAGCGCCAAGACCCCATCGTGAAAGGCCTGGCAGATTTCCGGATGCACTCCGAGCAGTACTACATGCTCGTCGATCCGAACGTGGAGGTTGTCGCGACGACCACGTTCGGCGGGAAAGCCGCGGAGGCCGCGCCGTGGATCACCGGCGCCGTGATGCCGGTCGTCTGGAAGAAGCTGTATGGCCAGGGCCGAGTCTTCAACACGACGCTCGGACATTCCGCAGCCGACTTCAACGTGCCCGAGGCACGCGAGATCGTCAAGCGCGGGCTGCTCTGGGCTGCGCGGATGCCGGGCGCCGGCGACGATCCGCAACCCACGAACCCGTATCGTCTCGAGGTCAGAAAGTGAGCCCCTGCCGCTTCACGAGAAACCGATCCCACAGCGATCGCTCGATGTAGACCGTCAGCAGCACGCCGGGCCGCAGGCCGTAGAACTCCGATACGTACCGCTCCCCGAGGGCGGCGTCGATCACGGCGGCATGGGCCTGTGACGCCACGATGACCGGGGCGCCGGCGAGCGGTTCCGCGTCGGCCGCCCGCGTCCAGTAACCGACACGTGCCATGCCACGCAGGTACCAGGGCAGCGGCCACTGCTCGTAGGGACCAGCGATCACCTCAATCAACATCCGCTGCCGCTCGGGATGAAGAGCGGCCAGGTCGGTGACCCGCTGCACCAGGCGGAGGAAGTCGGGGCTCGTCTGGGCGTAGGCGTACGGATTCCGCGGGTCCGCCGGATACCGGAAGTTGGCGTGCCAGTCCTGGAGCGCCAGATGGCAGGTGGCGGCCAGGAACACCACGATGATGAGGCTCCGCAGGCCCCGTGTTTGTACGGTCCCGAGGATGGCGGTTGCGCCGTATCCGGCCATCGCGACGAGACCGACATAGAAGGGCAAGACGTTCCACGGCGTCTTGTAGGGAATCGCGGAGAACGCGAGCGCGGTGATCCACGAGTACAGGCAGATGTACCGAGGCCAGAACCGTCCGTGCACGTCGTTTCTGAACGCGAAGATGGAGCCGGCGATCGCGAGAAGCAGGACCAGCGCCTCGGTCCAGACCAGGCCCCCCGACGCTGCGAACCAAAGCAGACGCAGGTAATAGTCCGACGGCTCGGCGTGCGATCCCGCGCCAAGCCCGCGATCCGCGTAGATGGAGAACGCTCGAATGGATTCGAGGAGCCCGGCGGGATGTCGAAGCAGCGACGAGTACAACACGAGAGCGATCGCTAGCGCCGCCGCGCATCCCAGTGCGAAGTGCGCGAGGCGCTTCCCCGGTGTGACGCCGGCTGTTCCGATTGCCGCACCCGTTCCAGCAGTCGCGGCCCGCGCCACCGCGCACGATACGAGCGCGGTGGCGAAGACGATGACCGAGGTCTCCTTGGTCGCATACGCCAGGCCGGCGAAGACTCCCGCGGCCGCGGCCCATCCGGCACGGCCTCGCTCCGCACAGCGCCCAACCGCGATCAGAAACGCGACCGCGAAGAACGCCAACAGCGATTCCTGGATGTAGTAGCGGCTGTAGTAGGTCAGGACGGGCGAGACCGCGACCAGTACGGCGCTCGTTGCCACACTTCCGCGCCCGAGCGGTGCGGCCAGGAGCGGCAGCAGCAGGATCACTCCGGCGCCAAAGAGGGCCGGCACGAGCCTGAGCGTGCGCTCGTCGAGCGAGGCCAGCGTCGTCTGGCCGCGTGCCCATGCGACTGGCAGCGTGAGGTAGTACAGCGACGGGCCGTGATGATCGTTCCGGTCGTACCGATACTCGCCGGTCTCGAGCAGCGTGCCGAACTTGACGGCCTGGTTGGCCTCGTCATGGTGCATCGGCCGTGCGTCCGGCCAGGCCAGGCGGAACGCCAGCGCGAGGGCCACCGCGGCCGTCAGCACGACCCAGAATCGAAGCCTGCTCATGAGAGCGGCGTGCCGTACACCTCCACCTCGACGTAGTGGTTCAAGTCGTTCGTCGTGTTGCCGCTCGAGTAGAACCGGACGTACCGGCCCCTGGCCCCCTTCGGATCGAAGAGGCGGCCCTCGCTCGTCTCGATGTACTCCTTGTTGCGGCCGACGCCGAGACCGGACGTGTTGTCATGGTCGTTGTTGAAGACCGTGGTCACGCCCTTGAGGAAGTCCTTGTCGTCGGACACCTGGACGACGACATCCCGATAGACACGTGCCTGGCTGTGGTAGTGCCAGGCCAGGATGGCGTGGAGCGCGCAGGACGCGCCGAGGTCGATCTGAATCCACTGCTTGCCCGGCCCCAGCTCGACGAAATAGCCGTCGCCGCCGTCCTTCTCGCCGTCGGTCACCATGCTGAGCTCGCCGATGACCGGCTGCATGTCGCTCGACTTCACGGGCCGGTTGAGCGAGAGGAGCTTCGTCCCTTTCGGCACGTAGAAGGGCTCCCGCGGCTTGCCGGTCACCACCTCGAGGTTCGCGCTCTTGATGTTCGTCGGCGTCCCGATGAACATCGGTTTGGGCAGCTGCAGCTTCAGCTCTTCCTTGTCGGGTGCCGCCTGCCGGGCAGCGAGCGGCACGAGCAGGAGACCGAAGAGCGCCGCGAACGCCAGGATGTGCTTGTTCACCGTTGTCCTCACCGTTTCATGTCCTTGTCGAAGGCGACGTCGGACGGTGCGAAGTTGATCCCGCGCACGAAGTCCAGCGACTCGCGCGCGCCGAACTCGCGGTCCATGCCGTTGTCCTCCCACTCGACCGACAGCGGCCCGGCGTAGCCGGCGGCGTTGAGTTCGCGGATGATCTCTTCGAAGTTGACGTCGCCGTGGCCGAGTGACCGGAAGTTCCACCCGCGCCGCAGGTCGCCGAACGGCAGGTGCGAGCCGAGGATGCCGGCCCGGCCGTCGAGCGTCACGCCGACATCCTTCATGTGTACGTGATAGACCCTCGACGCGAACGCGCGGATGAAGAGCTGCGGCTCGAGCCCCTGCCACACGAGGTGGCTCGGATCGAAGTTGAATCCGAGCGTGGGCCTGTCGTCGAACTTCCGCACGAGGCGTTCGGCGGTGTAGAAGTCGAATGCAATCTCCGTCGGGTGGACCTCGAGGGCGAACCGCACGGCACGCCGATCGAACTCGTCGAGCAGCGGCGTCCAGAGTCCGTGAATCTCCTCGAACGCCGCCTCCACCATCTCTTCGGTCGTCGGCGGGAACGCGTACCAGGCGTGCCAGATCGGCGATCCCATGAACCCCGTCACCACGTGGCACCCCATCGCCTCGGCCGCGCGCGCAGTGGCCACCATCTCCTCGGACGCCCACCGACGAAGCGCCTCGGGCTTCCCTCTCGTGTCGGCCGGTGCGAACGCCATCAACCGCTCGTCGTAGCGATCGCCGACGCACTGCCCCGCCAGGTGCGCGCCGAGCGCCCAGCACCCGAGCTTGTGCCTCTCGAGAAGCCTGCGCTTCTCCCTCGCATAGGCCGGATCGGTCGCGGCCTTGCGGACGTCCATGTGGTCTCCCCAGCAGGCGATCTCCAGGCCGTCGTAGCCCCACGCCGAGGCCTTGCGGCAGATCTCCTCGAACGGCAGGTCGGCCCACTGGCCGGTGAACAAGGTGACGGGTCTGCTCATGCTGTGCTCCCAGGGCCTCCACCGAGGCCGGCGGTTCAGAACCTGACCCAGGCGGCGCCCTTTCGCGAGCTGGCGACGCATGCTTCGATGAATCTCACGCCGCGGATGCCCTCGTCCACACCCGGGAAATCCAGGTCTTCAGGCGCCAGCGGCTGGCCGGCGTTCTTCTTGATCAGCGCGCTCACGAACGCGAGGTAGATGTTGGCGAATGCCTCGAAGTAACCTTCGGGATGGCCCGCCGGAACCCGCGACATCCGCTGCGCGGCGGGATGCAGGGTGTCGCGGCCGCGCGACAGCCGCACGGTGGGCTTCCCCAGGTACGCCACCTCGCAATAGTTCGGATTCTCCTGCGACCACTCGAGCGACCCCTTGGTCCCGTAGATCCGCACGCGAAGACCATTGTCCCTGCCGATGGCCACCTGGGACGCCCAGTAGAGTCCCTTCGCGCCGCCCTTGTACTCCACCAGGATGGATGCGTTGTCGTCCAGTGCGCGGCCGGCGACGAAGCGGTCGAGGCGTGCGAGCAGCGTGCGGATTTCGAGTCCGGTGATGTGCGTGACCATGTTCTCGATGTGGCTGCCGATGTCACCCACGCAGTTGGAGATCCCACTCCGACGCGGGTTGGCTCTCCAAGCCGCCTGCTTCTGGCCAGTGCGCTCGAGCGGCGTCGCCAGCCACTCCTGCGGATACTCCGCGGCCACGAAGCGAATGTCGCCGAGTTCGCCTTGCGCGACCATCTCGCGCATGTGCCGAACGATGGGATATCCCGTGTAGGTGTAGGTGACCCCGAACAGCAGCTTCGCCCGCTTCGCCAAAACGCCGAGCGCCCGAGCGTCGGCACTCGAGGTGGCGAGCGGCTTGTCGCACACCACGTGGATGCCGTGCTCGAGGGCGAGCTTCGCAATCGGAGCGTGCAGATAGTTGGGCGTCACGATGACCAGGAAATCGATCCCGTCCACTCGCTTCGCCTCCGCGCGGATCATCGTGCGGTAGTTCTTGTACAGCCGATCCGGCGCCAGGCCCAACGACCCGCCCGTCTCGAGCGTATTCTCGTAGTCTGCGGAGAAGCAACCCGCGGCGAGGTCGGCCAGACCGTCGAACGCGATGGCCTGCCGGTGCACGCTGCCGATGAAGGCGCCCCGCCCGCCGCCCACCATGCCGTACCGAATCCTGCCGCCAGTGGCTGCCGCTGCCCGTCCTTCAATGGTCATGATCGCCTCACGACTCGTTCTTCTTCATGCGTGTCCTGATCTTCTCGATGGCGGCCTCAGCCTCGGCCTTCACCGACGGTTCGCGCAGGAAGCTCGCAGCAAGGTCCAGCGCCTCCCCGCAGGGAAACTGCGTCAGCGCCCCGAGCACGAGCTTCTGCTCCTCCGGCCGCCACGCAAAACCCGCAGCCGATCTCAGGTCAGCGACAGCCGCCTCAGGATCCCGGTAATTGTCCAGTCCGACGGTACGGACCAGGCCATGGATAGCCAGCAGGCGGTGGGTCTCGTTCCGGGAGTCCCGCGCCAGGCGGAAGATGTCGTCGCGCGCGGCGCCCGTCGGCCACGCCGTCAGCGCACGCACCGCGGCGTCATACACCTCCGGATCGGCGTCGCCGAGCGCCCCTCTCACCACCGGCAACGCGCTGGCCTGACCAATCAACGGGAGCACGGCAATGAGTCGCCCCTTGGCCTTGGGATCCTTCTCCGCCGCCAGGCGGGTCGTCACCGCCCTCGACTGGTCGTTGGCGTTCGCCATCTTCCGCGCGAGGACGCCAACCGTCGTTTCCGCTTCCGACAACTCGCGGCCATCGTCGGCTCGGAGCAGCATTTCGAGCACCGCAGGAACGTCAGACGGCGTACCGATCACGCGCAAGGATCTGAGCGCCTGCACCCTCACCCCGGTCGACGGCGAGCCGAGCGCGGCGACCACGACGCGCTCGGCGACGAACATCTGCCGGTCGGCCGCCGCCAACAGCAGTGCCCTCTCGACATCTTCGGTCGGCTTCGTCCCGAGCAACGAGAGGATCTCTTCGTCGACGGCACGGCCGGTCAGCCTTCCGAGCGCGGAACGGGCCGCCCCCTGTTCGGGGCCGCGGGCCTTCGCGGACTTGTCCAACAGGAATCGCACGACTGTGGCGTCGCCCGCCGCAGCCAGCGCGTTGGTCGAGGCGATTCGGACCATTGTCGAATCGCTTCGCGCGGCGAGAAGGACCGTCGGGAGCACCCGTTCTCTCGGGTAGGCGGCCAGCACGCTCAGCAACCGAAGCTGCAACGGCTCCGGAAGGCGAGGCAGGAGCGAACAGATTGGCTGGATCGTGTCGGGCGCCACCACGTCCCTGATCTTCGTGATGGCCGCTTCCTGGAGGCCGGGATCGGATCCACTGAGCAGGTCCATGAGGACCGCTGCTCCACGCGGCCCGCTGGTCGAAATCCTGCCGATGGCGATGGCTCGACGCAGTGGACCAGGCAGCGACGCGTCAGCCCAGAGCGTGTCGTACAGCCGCAGGGCGGCCGCGTCGTTCTTCGCCGCCGCAAAGGACTCCGCGCACGTCATCACGGCCGATGCAAACACCGGCTTGAGATCCGGACGTGCGATCGCGAATGCAGCCGTGAGCGCCTGCGCGGCCGCGTCTCCGCCGATGGCGCCCAGCGCAAAGACAGTCGCCCGGGCGAACTCGGCCTGCGCGAGCAGCGGAGCAAGCGCGGGGACCGCGTCCGCGTCCCGCCGTACTCCGATTGTCGAGATGACGGCAAGCCTCGCCGGGCCTGTCGACGTCGTCAGCGCCTGCACGAGCGCACGGCCAGCCACGCTGCCTGGGATCTGCCGCAGCACGTAGAGCGCCATGTCCACGGATCGCTCGTCCTTCAGCAACGCCTGCAGCGCAGGCACGGCGCTGTCGCCGGCGATCAGTCGCAGGTGACGGCAGGCGGCCATCCTGGCGACCGGCGTCGCCGGCGTCTTGAGAAACGCGAGCAGTCTTACTTCGCATTCCGCGCGCCCTGCGGGATCGTTCATCCGGGCGTGGACGTAGTCGCGGAGCTTCCACAGCGCGGCCGACTCGATGCTTCCCTGGTAGGAGGACACCTCCCGAAGGATCGCGTCGAGAGACTCGGCGGCCACAGACGCCTGCGCCCACAAAGCGCGATCGGCTCCCAGCAGAAGGCCGATCGCGATGAGGAGCACGCCGCAGGCCTTGGATGCGCGTGCCGGGGGCAAGGGGTGATGTGTCATCGTTGCACCTCGGATCACGCGGGAACCTGGTACGGCTTCCGGTAGGATCGCGACAGCAGCCGCTCCGCGCCGGCGTCGCCAATCAGCGTCTCGGTGGCAGGGTCCCATTTGATCTTCCTGCCCGTTTCGATCGCGATCACGCCCAGGTGTCCGACGCTCGCGGACCGGTGCGCGACCTCGGCGGGCGCGATGGTCAGCGCGCCGCTCCTGATGCAGTCGAGGAAGTTCTGCTGGTGATCGCGGCTGTGGTACAACCGAGTCTCGTTCGGTCCGATGACCTCGTTGACCAGGTGCGCAGGCTGGCTCTCGAATCCGCCCCGGTCCACCCACACCCAACCGCGCTCGCCAATCCACTTCGTCCCGCTCTGGATTTCCGGGTAGCCGCCAGCCAGGATGATCGGTGTCCCGTCCGCGTAGAGCGTATCGACCCAGTACCGGGTCGGACTGTTGTAGATGCCGGTTGTCGGGAACTCGGCCCGGCCCGAGACCTCGACGGGCCCGGTGTGATCGAGACCCAGCGCCCAGTGCGCGATGTCGAGGTGGTGGCCGACCCAGTCCATCAACTGGCCACCGCCGAAGTCCATGTTCCAGCGCCAGTTCATGTGCACGCGCGCCCTGCAATACGGCGACCATGGAGCGGGACCCAACCAGGTGTCGTAGTCGAATCCGGACGGAGGGTTCTCGAGCTTCTCCTGCCCAAATGTGCCGGCGAAGTCGTGGTGGCCCGACGGAAGCCCCACCTCAACTCGCTGAACCCTGCCGATTCGCCCGTTGCGGACCAGTTCGCACGCGCGGTGGAAGTTCTCGACCGACCGCTGCCAACTGCCCGTCTGCCACACGCGGCCGTACCGTTCGACCGCGTCGCAAAGCGCGCGTCCTTCGCGCAGGCTGTGCGTGAACGGCTTCTCGCCGAACACGTGCAGGCCGGCCCTGAGCGCCTCGATCGACAGGATTGCGTGCCAGTGGTCGGGAACGGCGATCGACACCGCGTCGAGGTCGCCGCGCGCGTACAGCTTCCGGTAGTCCTTGTAGACCGCGCAGTCAGCCGTGCCGTACGCGGTGTTGACGGTCTCCTGCGCCTTTCGCAGCGGGCCGTCGTCGAGGTCGCAGACCGCCACCCATTGGACCTCGTTCTTGCCGAGAAACGAGCGCATGTTGGACGGCCCCTGCATGCCGAACCCGATGCCGGCCATGACGATGCGGTCGCTGGGCGGAGTGACTCCGTGGCGGCCCAGCACTGACGCCTCGACGATCGTCGGAAATGCCGCGGCACCGGCGATTGCCACGGGTGCCTGCTTCAGGAATTCCCGGCGGGAACACGAAGAGTGCTTGTTCATCGCATCCTTTCCAGGGACATCTGCCGCGGTCGAACATGCCGCCAGGGATGCAACTTCCTGTGTCGGGCGTGGAAGCTGTCCTATAATGCGCGCGATTCTACAACAGGCGTTGGCCGGGCGAATAGGAATGTGCCTGGCGCACCGGCAACCCGAGGAGCGACGACCATGAACCGAAGCCGCGATCTGACACGCCGATCGTTTCTTGGAATGGCCGGCGCCGTGCCGCTGGCCTGGGGACTGGCGAACGCGTCGACGGCTGCGGAGGCCGGCAGGCTCCCGATTGCCCTTCAGCTCTACTCGGTCCGCCGTGACTGCCAGCAGGACTTCGACGGCGCGCTCGAGCAGGTCGCGGCCATGGGCTTCGAGGGCGTGGAGTTCGCCGGCTACTTCGGCTACGCGGACAGGGCGCGCGAGTTGAAGGCGAGGCTCCAGTCCCTCGGGCTGAAGGTGGCGGGCACGCACATCGGCCTCGACACGCTGCAGAACGACGCGCTGAAGCGGACGATCGACTTTCACCAAGCAATCGGTTGCCGTTTCCTGATCGTGCCAAGCAATCCGGCCTTCACGGACCCCGAGAAGAGCAAGGCCCTCGCCGAAACGTTCAATCTGTTGGCGGCCACGTTGAAGCCGCTCGGCATGGCCTGCGGTTTCCACAACCACAAGGCCGAGTTCCAGAAGGACGGCGCCAAGACCTACTGGGACCTCTTCGCCGAGCGCACGAGCCAGGACGTCATCCTCCAGCAGGATTGCGGGTGGACGTGGGCGGCCGGCTTCGACCCAGTGGCCTACGTCCGGAAGTACCCCGGACGCACGAAGACGACCCACTTCAAACCGACCATCCGGCAGGACGACGCCGGAAAGAGAGCCATCCTCGGACAGGACTCGGTGGACTGGAAAGCCGTCTACGCGGCGTGCTCGTCGGTTGGCGGAACGGAGTGGGTTGTCGTGGAGCAGGAAACGTACCCGGACGGCAAGACGCCGATGCAGTGTACCCGGGAATCGCTCGCGGGCCTGAAGGCGCTGATCGGGTAGATGGAGGAGCCAATGGAAGCGACGGTAGCCCGTAGGACGTCCGTTCTCGCGTTGATGGCCGTGTTCGGTCTCGGCATCTCCTTCATCATCATTGGAGCGATCTCCGAGGAACTGAAGAGGGATCTCGGTGTGACGAACGCGGAGATCGGCAACCTGGTTCTCGCGCTGTTCCTCACGAGCGTGGTCGTGCAGCTCATCACCGGCCCGCTGGTGGACCGGTTCGGGCACAAGCCGCTGGCGATCGTCGGGTTCCTGGTCGCGAGCCTGAGCATGTTCCTGATCGGGCTGGCGCCGAACGTCGCCACGGCGTTCGTCGCGTGCATCCTGCTGGGCATCGGCGCCATGTGTCTGAACACCGTGGGCAACACGCTCATCCCCGTGGTGCTCTTCGACGGCAAGGACCCGGCGCGCGCCAGCAACTTCGGCAACGCGTTCTTCGGCCTCGGCTACGTCATCACGCCGTTGCTGTTCTCGCTGATGGCCGGGGCGGGGCTCGGCTACAGGACCGGCGTCTACCTGCTCGGCGGGCTGTTCCTCGTCTTCCTGGTGGCCGCCGTCGGCTCGACGTTCCCGCGCGTGTCCACCGGCTACGAGTTCTCGATGGCGTTCAAGTTGCTCGGCAAACGGGCGGTGCTCGTCGCCGCGCTCGCACTGTTCTGCTACATCTCGCTCGAGATCAGCATGGCCACGTGGAGCAAGCCGTACATGACGGAGTTGTTCGGCGGGGCCGCGAATCCTGGGGCCGTGTCCAGGGCCGGGCTGATCCTGAGCCTGTTTGGCGTGGCCATGATGGTCGGTCGCTTCCTGACATCGATGGTGAAGAACCTGACGACCATCGGCGTCAGACTGATCGCGGCGATGGCCCTGGTGGCGATGGGAGCCATCCTCACGATGATTCTCACAGAGATCCCGGCGCTGGCCGTCGTGGCCGTGGTTGTGACGGGCCTGGTCTTCGCGCCGATCTTCCCGACGATAGTCGGCGTGACGTTCGCCAAGTTCGAACCGAAACTCTACGGCAGCATTTTCGGGATCATCTTCGCCGTCGGGCTCCTCGGTGGCACGTTCGTGCCGCAGATCATCGGGAGCCTGAGCGTCGGCGCGACGATCCAACAGAGCCTCCTCATCGTGCTGGCGATGGCGGCGGCGCTGTTCGTGATCTCGCTGTTCCTCAGGTCGAGATCGGAGTCTGCCTCCTGAAGTCCGGCTCCTGGCTCCCGATCTCGACAGGTCCCCCGGCCACCCCCGCGGGTGTGGCCGGGATCGCCTAGAACGTCCAGCCGCTGCGGTAGTGGTGCTGGACCAAGTCGTTCGCTTCCGGGTGGTTCGTGACCGTCATCCTGGGACCGTCCCACACGAGCTTGACTCCGGGGAACGCGACACCGAGATTGCCGAGCAGCACGGCCTCGGTGAACGGACCGGCGTAGTTGAAATCCGAGACGGCCTTCGTCTTGCCCTTGATCGCGTCAATCCAGTTCTGCTCGTGGCTGCCGACTACTCGCGCGATCGACTTGCGCGGGCGCTTGTAGGCCTGCATGCGCCGCTCGGGAATCAACCGCGGGCTGCCCGAGTACGTCTCGCACATCAGCTTCCCCTTGTCGCCAACGAAGATCGTCCCGCTCTCGGGCAACGTACGATCCGGTTCCAGTTCCTCCGGACGTTCGGGAAGCAGGCCTCCGTCGTACCAGTGAAGCTTCACGGCAGGGTACTTCTTGCCGCGGTCCGGGAAGGTGTAGTGGACGATCGTCGCCGGAGGATAGCTGTCCTTGTACTGCAGCCTCACGTTCGACGTCCCGCCGCCCTCGCGCGGGACCTCGATGACCTGGTAGGCAAGAAACGCGGTCACGCTGGTCGGATATCCGAGTTTCAACGCGGTGTAGGCGGCATCCATGACGTGACACGCCATGTCGCCGAGGGCGCCGCACCCGAAGTCCAGCCACGAGCGCCAACTGAACGGGTGATAGGCCTTGTGGTATGCCCGAAGCGGCGCCGGTCCGAGCCAAAGGTCCCAATCGAGACCGTCGGGCACCGCCGGTGTGTCGGTCGGCCTTGGCATGCCCTGCGGCCAGATCGGTCGATTCGTCCAACAGTGCACCTCGCGGACCTTGCCAATCGCGCCATCGGCAATCCATTCCTCGATGAGCCGCACGCCCTCGCCCGAGTGCCCCTGGTTCCCCATCTGGGTGACGACCTTGTACCGACGCGCGGCCTCGGTCAGCGCCCGCGCTTCCGACACGGTCCGCGTCAGTGGTTTCTGGACGTAGACGTGCTTGCCCAACTGCATGGCGGCGATCGCGATGACGGCGTGGCTGTGGTCGGGAGTGGCGACGATGATCCCGTCGATGTCCTTCTGCTTCTCCAGCATCACGCGGTAGTCGCGGTACCTGGTGGCGTTCGGAAACTCCTCGAACACCTTCGTACGAGCAGCCCGGACGCGTGCCGCGTCGCTGTCGTCCACGTCACAGAGCGCGACGACGTTCTCCGCGGCACACGCCTTGGTGTTGGCCGTCCCCATGCCGTGGACGTACCCGACCGTCGCGATGTTCACGCGGTCGCTCGGCGCCTGGTACCCGGGCCCGCCCAGCACGTGGCGCGGCACGATCATGAATCCGGCGGCGGCCGCCATGCCTCCCACGAACCTGCGACGCGAGATCCCGTTCGCGAGCGTGTTCTGATCGTCCATGTCCGTTCCTCGGGTTCAGGTTGTTGTCCGACTCTCAGGGGTCGGGAAGTGTCTCACCTCGCCCTCGAGGATCCAGGCTTCGAGCCCTGAGTACTGACGACAGCAGCGTTCGATTTCATCGAAGGCGTTCACCATGAACGCGGTTGAGAGCGCATCCGCCACGGCTGCAGCCGACGCCTCGACGCCCGCCACGCGGCAGATGTCCCCAAGGACGCTGCGCGGCGCGGAGACCCAGGCGGCAGGCCTCGATCGCACCGGCGCCCGATCACGCGCATTCCAGATGTGCTCGCCCTTCTGGAGCCCCGACGCGCCGAGCGCCTGCTGTCTGGCCTCGAGTCGCGCGAGAATCACGGTCGGCGTCGCAGGACGGCTGAGGGTCAGCGGCCACCCCCCGAGTCCGGACGGCGGGTCCAGCGCCAGGACCGAACTGTAGCCGGCATCCACGAGGACCTGGGTGACCTCCCAGTCTTCCAGAATCTCCGCCATCCGATCCACCGCGTAGCCCTTGCCGATGGCACCCAGATCGAGGCGCACACCATCGGCCCGCGCCCGCACGAGAAATTCGTCCGGCACCAACTCCAGGCTCTCGAAGCCTGTGCCGACCGACACGTCGAATGCTCCGCGCGTGTCAGCGTAGATGAGATCCGCCAGCCGCAGGCACTGCATCGTTTCGTAGCCGACGACCGTCGATTCCCCGGACGACAGATGGTTGATCCGCGCGATGTCACTGTTCTCGACGAACCGGCTCAGCTGTTGCTCCAGGCGATCGACCGTCTCGAAGGCGGCCCTCGCAGCCTGCCGCGCGTAGCGCTCGTCCGGATGCGCCGACCGGATCTCGAACCGCGTCGCCATGGCCGCGTGCTGGAGCGCGATCATCCCCGGATCTCGTGGTGTCCGCGCATCCACGCCACCAGGGCACAACACGTGAACAGGCCTGAGCATCCGATCAGCGGCCAGACCGCATACCGGTGGACGAAAAACAGGCCGCCCTGCCGGACCGACGCCAGCATCGGGAACATCGCCAGCGTGGCCGACACCGCCGCGGGAATGGCGGCGCTCACCGCCAGCCAGAAGCACAGCTTCCGGCACACCACGACGTAGGGGTTTGCCGCCCGCGATGTTGCCGCGCCGAGGGGCCAGCGCACGCGGTTGACATCCGCGCGGCCGAGGCGATTCCGCTCGGCCCAGAACAGCGTGATCAGCACGGCCCCGGCAATGAAGACCGGCGCCGACGCGACGTGAATCATCAGCCGGTATCCGGTGAGCGCACGCCCTGACAGCAGCGCGGGCCATCCACTGGCCACACTCGCCACGCACGCACTCAGGCCAACCAGATTGATTGCGACCCGCCCGAGTGGTCCTCGTTCGGTCGCTGCCGAGACGCGACCGATGGCCCGCATCACGTACGTCAGCAGGAGCAGCACCAGGACTGTCGCGCCAGCCGTGACGGAGCCCTCGAGCCACGGACGGTAGCGGAACGTGCGAGCGAAGTCGGCGACGTAGCCTGTGTCCAGGCCCTGCTGGAACCGGTTCATCGTCCACGATTCGCCGCGTTCGGACGCCAATGGGGAATCCACTGGCACCCGACTGTAGAAGACCGGCGCGTTCGCGTCATGACAGTCCGTACAGCCTCTTGCGCCGAGAGCCAGGCCAGCCGGTCGGACGTCGTGGGCCATCTGCCACAGATAGGGTTGCGCCGATGGGTGGGCATCCGACGCCATTCGCCCCGATCCGTCCAAACGGTGCAGCCTGCCGCCCGCCACATACACCGGTGTGCCCTCTGCCCTCGGCTCGTCGCGCAGGAGGCCGAGAATCGCCACGACGGTCTGGTTGTCGAGGTTTGGCCAACTCCCGTCGGGCGAGAGACTCAGCTTCACGCGAGCCCTCGACATCACGTTCTTGACGCGGTCGGGCAGAATCGGACGCACCGTGCCGTTCGCCATGCGCCCCCAGAAAGCGGGCCACAACAGCCGGTTCGGCGTCATCACGCCATCGTCGGGCCGAGCGAACACCGGATAGTACAGGTGAGGCAGGACGTCGCCGGACTTGTTGACGTTCAGCCCGCCGAGGCGATGCGACTGGCTGGTCTTGAGCCGACGTGCCGTGGCGCCGGGCGCCGGCCCCGAGTGGCACGCGGTACACGAGAGCTTCGTCAGGTGAATGGGCGGAAGACCCGCGTGCCGTGGATATGGAGCTCCCAGCCGTCCGCGCGCGAACACCCGATCGCCTTCGCCCGCCAGGTGACAACCCCGGCACGACGCAACCGCGGCGCCTGGCCTGCTGGCTGAAGACTCCCCTTCGTACCCACGTGTCATCCCGTGGTCGAGGCCGTTTCGGTGACAATCGACACACGACATGCCGCGCGAGAGGTGAATGTCCTCGTCCGCGTTCCACCGTCCCTGCCCCGTCTGTTCCGTGTCGGCGTTCGAGTGACAGAAGTAGCATCGCCGGGCGGGCACCTCCCGGACGATGTCGAAGACGACCGTGGCGCCAGGGAGGAAGCGCTCCGGCGCGTAGACAACGGCGGGCCGCCTGAGTAGCAACGCGTCCTCGACGAATGGCAGCAGGTAGTCGAAGGTGTTTGGCATCTCCTTCGCGGCACCCGTCACCTGTGCCATGCCGCTCGCGGCCGTGGTCGCCCACCGGAAGTTCTCGAGCGAGAGTTGACGGCCGTACTCGGCGTGATCGTACGCCGGCGACGCGTCGTGACAGGCGAGGCAGTTGGGCTCGAGGTCGCCCGATACCGCCCATCGCGCCATCAACGGCGGATTCGGCTCGCGCTCTCCGGTGATGCCGCCCGGCGTGCGCGCCCCGAACAGCCTGGCGAACGCCCACGGCGTGATGCCGATTTCGTCCGGACCGTATGTGCCCGGCCACCCGTGGTACGACAACGGCAGCTGGGTTCCTGTCTCAGGATCCGCCAGGATCCACGGCTCGCCGCGCCGGCCTGGCATCGGTCCAGGAGTGGCCGTCTTGAAGTGCCAGCCGCGGCTGATGGTCGCCACATCGTGGCAGTCGGACGCGCAGGTTCGAACCGTGGAGAATGGCAGCAGCGGCCGGTCGGAGGGCCGAATCACCTCGCCGTCTGCGTCGCGCAGCTGGATGCGGTGCACGGGGCGTGCGCGGCTGCCGTCGCTCTGGTCGCCCCTCAGCGGGAGCGCGCGCTGCGGCGACGGTGTCGATGCGGGCCGCGTCTGGACCGGGCCCGCGAGGAGCAGGAGGGCCATCGTGAACCCGGCGTCGCGTGCCCACCGCCCGATGCCGGATGCCGCATTCCGGCTCAAGTTCGGACCTCGAAGTCCCCGGGGTCGAAGATCACCGGGCGCCGGAGTTCGACCGCCTCGTTGACCTTCAGCACCGTGACTGCCGTCTCGTATCCCGTGTCGGCCGGACAGGTCAGTTGAGCCCGGCCGCGGACGGCGTCGAAGAAGTTCTCCAGGTGCGGCTGATGATAGAGCTTCTGCGACTGGACGGGAATGGCGTAGCTCGGCGGAGGCGCCGTCTCCCTCACGTCGAGCACCGCCAGCGTCTGCGGCTGCGGCTTCGGCTCGTCTTTCGGCGCCGCCAGAAGGCCGCGCTTCACCAGTGAACCCCAGTCGGGCGCGTTCGCCACGTCGCGGTACACCTTGGCCCTGGCGCCAGATTCGGAGATCTCCAGCGAACCCTGGTCTCCCATGAACAGCTCGAAGTAGCCGCCGAAGCCGTTCGTGGTTCCGGTCTGGTAGAACGCGCGGACCGTGCCCGTCGAGGTCGGGTACTCGTACACCGCCATGACGGTGTCGTACCACTCGTGCGTGTCCGCGCCGTAGTAGTCGGTGCCGCCACTCGCCATTACGCTCCGTGGACGGGCGCCGAGAAACCAGTTGAAGATGTCGATCTGGTGCGACCCGAGGTCCACGATCGGGCCGCCGCCCAGGCCTCGATACCAGCGCCAGTTCAGGAACTGCTCCATCGAGCGGAAGCCATACTTCTCGAGCGTGGCGGGCGGGATCGCGTATTTCGCCGGCATGGTCACGAGGTCCTGCCGGGACCGGTTCCACTGGCCGTTGACCGTGGTGATCCTGCCGAGGAGCGACGCCTCGCGGAGCAGTTTCTGATAGCTGAACCGGTATCGCGGATTGCTGCGGCGCTGGTGTCCGACCTGGACGAGCTTGCCCGATTCTCTCGCCGCGCGCACGATGCGCCGGGCATCCTCCAGCGTGTTCGACATCTCCTTCTCACAGTAGACGTGCAACCCGGCCTTCAGGCAGGCGATCGTGTGATCGGCGTGCCAGAAATCAGGGGTCGCGATGATTGCCGCGTCCAGCCTGCCCTTCTCCTTGTCCAGCATCTCCTGGATGTCGACGTAGGCGGTGTGGACGTGACCGTAGATCCGCAGGCGACCCGAGACGTATTTCTGCCGGTATTCCTTCCAGATATCGCACAGCGCGGTGATGCGGACGTTGGGAATCTTCTGACACGACTCGAGCAGCACCATGCCCTGGTTGCCCGCCCCGACGAGGGCGACCCGCAGGTCGTTGGTGCCGCCGGCGCCCGCGGCCGCCGCGCCCGTGCCCAGCGCCAGTCCTGCTGCCGTGACCTTCAGGAAGTCACGTCGGTCGATTGTCCTGCCGCTGCCGTTCGGGTCCATGATCGTCCATCACTCACCGTGGGCCGCTGCCGACCGTCTCGCGCTTCACCTGCCAAGTGGGGACACTTTAGCGCGGAGCGTCGGCCTTCGCAACGCCGCTAACGGTCGACAACCTCCAGCGGCCCCTTTACATGCCCGCGGTCCGGGCGTAGCATGCGCCCGGACCTGTCCCCCGGAAGACCGCGAGGAAATCATCATGAACAGGAAGACGTGTTGCTTCGTGCTGGCAGCGTCGTTGTCGATCGCGGCCTTTGGGGACGCGGCGCCGGTTCGGCTGGCCAGGACCCCCGATTACCATGCGGGGAAGATCGCGTTCAGCTACCTGGGCGACATCTGGGTGGTGACCGAAGACGGCTCGAACCCAACGCGCATCACCGACAACGCGGGGCGCGACATCAACCCTCGCTTCTCTCCCGACGGACAGTGGATCGCGTTCTCGTCGAACAGGTTCGGCAACTACGACGTCTTCGTGGCGCCGGCCGCCGGGGGATCTGCACGGCGCCTCACGTTCCACACAGGCAACGACGAGGTGCTCGCGTGGACGCGCGACTCGAAGTTCGTGGTATTCCGGGCGTCGCACGGCGACGGCGCGTTCCCCAACACAGCCACGCTCTACAAGGTAGCAGTGGGCGGAGGCCCTGCAGCCCCGCTGCCGGTGGACTGGGGCTGGTGGGGCTCGTTCTCGCCCGACGGCAAGTCCCTCGTCTTCAACCGTCACCCGGCCACCTGGTCGCGCAAGCACTATCGCGGGTCGTACGCGGCCGACATCTGGGTGGCGGACCTGCAGGCCAGGACGTACCGCCAGGTCCTTGCCGGCGAGAGCTACAACCGCTACTGGCCGATGTGGGGGCCGAAAGACGAGATCTACTTCGTCGGCGACCCACTGCCCAATGAGAAGGCGATCAAACCCGGCACGCCCGAGGTGCGGCAGAGCCGCAACAACATCTACAAGATCGCGGCATCTGGCGCCGGCCAGCCGGTGCAGGTGACCAAGCACACCAGCGGCAACGTGTTCTTCCCGTCCATGTCGAGCGACGGAAAGGTGATCGTCTACGAGGGCGATTTCGGCCTTTGGAAACTCGACGTCGCGACCGGCAAGGCCACCGAGGTCAAGGTGGACATCACGACCGAGGAGAAGGAGAACCAGGTCGAGTACGTGACGGTCACCAACGAGGCCGACAGCTTCGACCTGTCGCCTTCGGGCAAACGCGCCGTCATCTCGACCCGAAACCAGATCTTCACGATTGCCACCGATCGCGGCGACATCACCGTGCTGGCCAACGACAAGGGCGCGTCGCGCAATGAGTCGCCCCAGTGGTCGCCCGATGGCAGGACGATCGCGTTCGTCTCCGACCGATCGGGCCGCCAGGAGGTCTACGTCGTCGACGCCAACGGCCGGAATCTCAAGAAGATCACCGACCTCGACACCGACAAGGGACCGATCCTGTGGACGCCGGATTCGAAAGCCGTGCTCTACGGCTCCACCGACAAGAAGCTCTATCTCCACTCGCTGACCGATGCCAAGACAACCGTCGTGACGTCGAGCACGCTGGCCGCGCCACGCGCGCCCTCCATCTCACCCGACGGCAAGTGGGTGACGTTCGTCAAACAGGATCAGACGATGCGAGGCCATGTGTACCTGGCGCCGATCACGGGCGGTGAGGAGAGGCACGTCGCCACCGATGCGCAGGCGTTCAGCGAAACCGGCGCCGCGTGGACCGCAGACGGCAGGTACCTCGTCTTCACGACGTCGGCCGGCACGGGCGGCGGCGTGGCCTCCACCGGCGGGCGTGCGACGACCCAGATGCAGCTCTGGGTATTGGCCCTGCGCGCGCAGGACAAGGATCCGCTGAGCAAGGACATCGACAGCGAGGAGCAGGCCGTGGCGGCCGAGACCGCGGCTCGCGGCAGTCGCGGAGGTGCAGCAGGTGGCGTGCAGCCGGCGCCTGTCGAGGTGAAGATCGAGTGGGAGGGCCTCCTCACGCGCGCCCGGCGCGTGGAGGTTTCCGGCGAGATGATCGGCGGCCTCACGGCGGCGAGGTCTGGAAGCGTCATCGCCTTCACGACGATGGCGGCCCCCAGCACCGGTGCCGCGCCCGCGACGCCCACCATCTATACGCTGAACGTGGCGGATGGCAGCGTTCCAGCACGCGTGCCGGCTGCACCGCCCTCCTCTGCCGTGGACGGCGCCGGACGCGGCACTGGTGGTGGGCGCGGTGCCACGGCAGGCGGCATGGTGTTCTCGCCCGACGGTCGTACGCTCTACTTCCGGTCGGGGCGCAGCATCTACGCTGCACCGGTGGCCGGCGCAAGCAGCGCTGGACCCGCGGCAGGAACCGCCCCGACGGCCGGCGGCCGCGGTGGCCGTGGCGCCACCCCGCCCCCGGCGGCGGGCGCCGCTGAGACATCGGCGAATGCCACGGCCCGCCAGGTGACGTTCACCATCAACACCGAGATCGATCGCAATGCGCTTCGCCACGAAACCTTCACCGAGGGCTGGCGCGTGATGAAGACCCGGTTCTACGACGCGCACATGCACGGCGCCGACTGGAACGCGGCGAAGGCCATTTACGGCGCGCTCCTCGACAACCTCGTCGACCAGGAAGAGCTGCACGCGGTAATGATGCAGATGATCGGCGAGTTGAACGCCTCGCACACCGGCGTGAGCGCCGGCGCGCCCCGTGACGGCGAGCGGCTCCAGCCGCAGACCCGCTATCCCGGCTTCGAACTCGAGGCCGACGCGTCCGGCTTCTACAGGGTGGGGCACATCTGGAAGGACGGTCCCGCCGACAAGGACTTCGTCAGGATCCACGAGGGCGACTTCATCATCGCGATCGACGACCACGAGCTCAAGACCACCGAGGACTACTGGCAGTTCCTCACGCTCGCCGCGGGCCGGAAGTTCCACTTCCTGCTGAACGGCAAGGCGGCGAAGGATGGCGCCTGGGACGTCACGATCGAGCCGATGTCGGGCCAGGCGTACGCCAATGCCCAGTATTCGAAGTGGGTGGCCGATCGAGGCGCCCTCGTCGAGAAGCTGGGCAACGGCGAAATCGGCTATCTCCATATCCGGGCGATGGACGCCCCGTCACTGCGGCAGTTCACGCTCGATCTCGCGGTGAACCGCACGAAGAAGGCGCTCATCATCGACCAGCGCTTCAACGGCGGCGGTGGCATCGACCAGGAGCTGCTGTCGATCCTGGTGGGCCAGAAGTATCAGTACACGCGCGGCCGTGACGCCGGAGCGGACGTGCCGCGGCCGCTCGAGACGTTCTACGGCCCGATGGTGGTCATGCAGAACGAACGCTCGGCGTCGGATGCCGAGATGTTCCCGCAGGGCTTCAAGGACCTGAAGCTCGGCAAGACGATTGGCGTGCCGACGATGGGCGCGGTGATTGGGACCGGATCCTTCACGCTGGCCGACGGCTCGGCGATTCGCACGCCTGGCTCCGGCGTATGGACGGCGAGCGGTGCCAACATGGAGAACTTCGGCGTGAAGCCCGACATCTACGTGGACAATACGCCGGAAGACCTCGTGAAGGGCCGCGACGCCCAGATCGAGAAAGCCGTCGACGTGCTCAGGGCGGAGATCGCTGCGGGCAGGAAGAAAGGACTGTAGTCCGGCGGGCGCAGGGGCCGCGCCTCTGCGCCCACCCTCCGAACGACCTCACGCCGTGGGCGGCGCGGCCTCAGGCGTCCGCGCCACGAGACCCGCCTTGTCGGCGAACAGCTTCGTCAGCGTGGCCGCAAGCCCGTCTACCGAACCGCCGCCGGTGACGAGGACCTGCGGCACGATCTGCATCTGCTTGTCGGACAGCACCGTCGCCACGTTGACGGCCAGCGTGCCGGCTTCGCCGATCGCGTCCTTCTGCGCGCGGAAGCCCTCGGCCTTCGCGAGCCCCTGCGCGCGGATGACGTCGGCCTGCGCCTCACCAGTCTGCTTGGTGAACGCCGCCTGGCCCCGACCCTCCGCGGTCTTCGCGGTCGCGTTGTTGTCGGCGATCGTGATGCCGACCTCCGAGCGCGCCAGGTCCTTCTGCATGTCGGCCTTGCCGGTGGCCGCTTCGGTGTCGATGCGCTGATCCTGGGCTTCCTTCTGCTTCTTGAACGTCTCGATTTCCTGGTTCGCGATCTCGCGCTCGGTCAGCACCTTCACCAGTTCGCTGGGCAGCACGACGTCCTGGATGTAGACGCCCTTGGTCTCGACCTCGTACTTGTCGAGCTGCCGCGAGATGTGCTCGAACGCCTCCTGCTGCACGGCCTGGCGCGTCTCGATGAACTGCGTGGCCTTCATGCCGCCCAGTTTGTCCCGGAACATGTTGCCCACGGCGGCCTGCAACACCTCGTTCACCAGGTTCAGCATCGAGCCGACCATCGAGATGACGCGCGGCGCCTTCGTGTCCGGCACGTGAATGAGCACCTGCAGGTCGATGTTGAACACGAAGCCCTCACGGCTCTTCGCCGTGATCGGATCGAGCCCCTTGTCCAGGTTGTGCGCCTGTGAGGTCGCGCGCGACCAGTTCAGGTTCAGAATCGACGTCGGCACGATCTCGGCCTGATAGATGCGGGGGTTGATCGGGTACTTGCCCGTGCGCAGCGGTTCCTCCCAGATGCCGCGGTGTCCGGGTTTGACGAGACTGCCGAACTTGAACTCGGATCCCGACGTATCCTCCGTCGGCAGGCCAACGTACGACTTGATCACCGCCACCTGCCCCTGCTCGACGACCAGCATCGGCACCTTCTCGACGCGCAGCAGGAACGGATTCAGGTTGTAGGCACCGTAGAGCAGCGGATCGTGCTGCAAGCCGATGCGGCCACCGCGCTCGAGGAACGTCTGGAAGTCCTGGTACGACGCGTGCTCGTTGTTCTTCGACCCCAGAATCGTCTCGATGAGCGCGCCGTTGCTCACGGGCGTCCCCGTCGCTCGCGCCTCGTCCTCGAGGACCTTGATGTCCTGGAAGCCGCCCAGGCGACTGGCGATGTCCCCAGCCGGCAACGCGTCGCCCTCGAGTGCCGTCACGATGCCGACCATGTCGAGCACCCGACCGCTCTCGGTGGCCTTCGGCTCGATGCGCGTGACCTCCAGTTGTTCGGGGCTCAGGCCGAACAGGGAGAAGCTCAACACCCCTTTCCTGTCGCGCAACTCCTCCAGCACCGGTACGCCATAGACACGCGGCTTGGTGATCACGAGGAAGCCGACGGGGTGCACCGGCGCCAGCGTGCCCGGCGACAACACCGGTCGCTGGACACCTTTCTGACCGGCCGCCTTGACGAAGCCCGCCAGGTCGGTGAAGTTCCCGAACTCGGTCTTGTAGACGGCCGACTTCGCACCAATCGGCAGCGGGCGGCCCACCTGTGCGATGACGACCCCAACCTCACCGGCTGGAACCTGCACCCACGGGTGCTTGGTCACGGTGAAGATCGGCAGGAACTTGAACCGCAGGCCCGGCATCAGCAACTCGGCCTGATAGCCGGCTTCACCTACGAACGCGACCGGGTTGTCGCCCGGCAGCTTCCGGCCGAACCGCTTGCGCACCAACCCGACCTCCGTGGGCCCGATCGAGTAGAACGACTGCAGCACCACGGCCACGAACACCAGAAGTACGACACCAGTCAGCGGCCCGAGCATCGATGACTCCTTTCAGGGAACCGCCCCACCGCACATCCACGCCCTCTGAGGGTAATCTGACGAGTGCACACGGCCCACGGTTGCAGGCACCGGCAACCACATGTGTGCGCAGGAGGTTGGCGACGGCGATCTCGGGTGCCGCGTTGGCACGAGATCTGGCAGCCGTCGGTTCGTTGACGCTCGTACGGTTCCGCGCCATCGGTCTACGCGCCCACCGTTGGCAGGCACGGTGGTTCGCCCGCGCGCGTCAGCCGACGCGTTTCTCGTACACTCGGTACGTCTTGTACCGCGTCGCACCGCCGCGCGAGAGCGCGCGGTTGACCGCCTCGTTGTCCTCGAGTGTCCAGGAGCACTCGGCCCATCGCCACCCGATCTTCTTCGCAGCCTGCACCAGGCTGAGCATCAGCAGCGGGAGCACGCCGGTGCCGCGGTAGTCATCGACGACCCCGACGAGGACGATCCGGAATCGGGTCACGATGAACCGGCGCAGCAACAGCCGGATCAGCCCCGACGGCAACAGTCTCCCATCGGTCGGCTTGAGCACCTGGTTGATGTCCGGCAGCGCGACGGCGCAGCCTACCGGACGTCCGTCCACTTCTGCGGCGAGGGCGGCGTCGGGCATCACGATTTGCTTCAAGTCCTTGACGATGTGCGCGAACTCTTCCTTGGTTGGCGGGACGAAGCCCCAGTTGTCCTTCCAGGCCTCGCAATAGACCGCGTGGAGCTTCTCGGTCTCCGACCAGACGTCGTGCGTGTTCAGCGGCCGAATGACGATCTTGTGGCGCCGTCTCAGGCGCTCGGCGAGGGACACGAGGCGCGCTTCGGGGGCCTGCTGCACGTCGAGGAGCCAGCAGTACAAATCCTTGGCCTTGCCGTACCCGGCCCGTTCGACGGCCTCCGGATACTCGGGCGGATTCCACGGCATCATCAGGTACGGATCGGTGTCGAACGCGTCGATCTGGAACCCCGCGCTGTAGTTCAGCGATGGATTGAGCGGGCCGCGCACCGACGTACGACCACGCGCCACGGCCCATTGCTCGACCCGGCCGAGCAGGGCGGACGCGGCTTCGGGGCTTTCGGCTTCGAAGAACCCGAAGGCCCCAATGTTGTCCTTGTGCCGCTCGTTGTGGCGCCGGTCATCGATGGCCGCGACTCTGCCGACCACGCGCTCGCCTTCCCACGCGATGAACAGGTCCATCTCCGCGACCGCGCAGAACGGGTTCTTCTTCTGGCTGAACTGATCCCACTCCGAGAGGCGGAGCGGCGGAACCCAGTGAGTGTGACCTCGGTACAGGCTGTACGGCAGATCGATGAACCTGCGCAGAGAAGAACGATCGGTCACCGGACGCACATCGATCATGCCGGGCCCTCCAGAGGTTCGGTGATGATATCTCACTGGCGTGTGTCTGGCCGCCCCTGCCAAGCCGGCCGACCGACCGGATGCCCACTCACGCGCGAAGCGCCGGAATGCCCCACGCTGAACCGAGGTGCCGCTGGCGCCAGTTGATCGATCATCCTGAAGCCTGGCCCGAGACGTCCGGCACGGGAATGTTCGCCCTCGCGATGATTGATGGAGCCGGCGGCAGATGCACGCGGTGTCGGCAGGATCCCATTCAGTTGACGCCGGCTGTGACGACGCGCATGACGCGATCGATGGCAGCGAAGAGCGCGGCAGGATCGATCGGTTTGGTGACGTACTCGTCCATGCCGGCTTCGAGGCACTTCGCGCGATCGCCAGGCATGGCGTGGGCCGTCATCGCGATGATTGGCAGGTGGCAGCCGGTCGCCCGCTCTCGGGCGCGAATTGTCCTGGTCGCCTCCAGGCCATCGACCTCGGGCATCTGAACGTCCATCACAACGAGGTCCACCCGCTGGCTGGCGAGCAGGTGGAGAGCTTCCCGGCCGTTACCGGCCACACTCACCGCGTGGCCGCGCTTGGCCAGCAGCGCCCGCGCCAGGCGTTGATTCACGGGCGAATCCTCGACGAGCAGAATGCTGAGCACGGGCCGCGCCGACACCGGGCTTGCCGGGGGCGGCGCGTCGGGTTCGCTCGCGGCGACCTCCGGCTCGGCGGTGTCGAACGGCAGGACGAAGCAGAAGGTGCTGCCGCCGCCTGATGTCGCGTCGAGCCAGAGCCGGCCGCCCATCGCCTCGACCAGGCGCGAGCAGATGGCCAGGCCAAGCCCGGTTCCGCCGTACCGGCGAGAGTTCGATCCGTCCGCCTGGGTGAACGGGTCGAAGATCGTCGCTCGCTTGTCGTCCGGAATGCCGATGCCCGTGTCGGTAACGGTGAACTGAAGGTCGGTCTCCCCCGTGGCGCTGGGCGCCCGGGACACCGCCACGCTCACCGAGCCGCGCTCCGTGAATTTCACCGCGTTGCCCACGAGGTTGATGAGGATCTGCCGCAGGCGGTCTGCGTCGCCGATCAGGACGGCGGCGATGTCAGGGTCGATCCGGAGCGCGAGCGTCAGACCCTTCTGGCTGGCCTGGACTGCGAGCAGGCGCAGCGCGTTGCCAAGAACTTCGCGAAGGTCGAATCGCGTCTGCCTGAGCCTGAGCCGTCCGGCCTCGATCGCGGAGAAGTCGAGAATCTCGTTGATGAGGGTGACGAGCGACCCGGCCGATTGCCTGGCGAGTTCAATGTACTCGCGTTGGTCGGGCGTGAGTTCCGTATCGAGCAGCAGTTCGGTCATGCCGACGACGCCGTTCATCGGCGTCCGGATCTCGTGGCTCATGTTGGCGAGGAACTCGCCTTTTGCGCGATTCGCCGCCTCAGCCGCGTTGCGAGCCACCTCGATGTGCCGCGTCTGCCGCGTGACCTGCCTGCGGAGCAGCATCACCCATGTCAGGCACAACAGCGTGGCCGACCCCGTGGCCACTACCACCCAGGCCGCGTGCCGCAGCGTCCACCAGGACGGCGGCCGGAGGATGACCATGTCCGCAGCCGATCGAAGACGGACCTTGAAGCCGGTCGGCTTGGCGTTGTCGTCGAGGTTTTCGACGCACACCCCGACCAACCGGACGCGACTCATCGGCTCGACCTGAATCGGCGGATCGAGATTCTCGAGGTGGCCGTAGAAGACGACGCCGTTGGCCTCGATACTGTAGACGTGCTCGTCGCTGTAACGCGCAATCGCGGTCACGATGCCGTCGAGTTGCACGAGTTCGTCGCCGAACCCACCCTTCATGATGCCAGCAGCGGTCGTCGCTTTCGGCTCCGGCAGTTGCCCGCGTCCAACTACCCGCGCGATCGCGTGTTCGAGTTGCGGTCCCTGGTCGGACCCGAGAAAGCCCACGACGTCGACGAGGTCGCCGGTCCGCAGGCCACTTCTCGCCACGCCCATGACGTACATGGAACTGGTGGCGTCGTGGATGAAATAGGTGCGGCCGGAGCGGGCCAGCAAGACGACGCCGCGCACGTGCACCCGTCGTCCGAACAGGGCCTGCGCCGAATAGTCCGAAAGCGTGGCGATCGGGCGAAGTGGCAGCGAGAATGGATCGGCCGCGCCGGCCTCCTCGACCGCGACGCTGCCGAGACTCGGCGCCAGGATGCGGAATCCGGTCACCTGGTGCCGCTGATTGAGCATGAGGTCGCAGACGCCGCGGATGGTGAGGCGTCCGTCGATATGGCGCTCGATTTCGCGGGCCGACGCGCCGGCCACGACGACCCGGATGACGCCGAAGTCCGTTGCCACGCGCAGTTCGGCCCCACCAGCCAGGTCGGTTGCCGTTCGGCCGACCCCCCGCACGACCACCCACTGGTGCTGTTCGCTGCCGGACAGCACATTCTGATAGCTGAGCGGCACGGCCTCGGGGAGCGGCCCGACACCGATCGTCCGCACGCTGGCTGAGCGAATGTCTGGGCCGAATGCTCCCATGGCGACGACGGCATCCACCCGGATGCGGGAGCCTGGAGCCACAATCGGAGCGCCATCAGTCCCTCCGAAGGCGATGCCGCCCGTACCGTCGTGCAGGAACACCGTTCGCGTTCCCGAATCGACGAACGTGACGATGCCCTCGAGGGTGACAGGCTGTCCTCGACCGGGGCTGGCGGCCGCGAGCGTGCCGAGCGCCCGGATCTCGGTCAGGCCAGTCGCCGCCGCGGGACGGCGCGCGGCCACCCCGGCTTCAAGCGAACCCGGCCACAATCCGAATCCGACGCACAAACACATCGACGCTAGGCGCATTTGCACACACAACGGAGACGCAGCCAACGTTTCGGTAATCGGCAGGCCTGTTCGAGCGCTTGAACGCCCGTAATCGAGGGTGGGTCGGGCCGCACGCCCGACGCTTCCCATCCGAGGACCAGCAGAGGCGCGGCCGGGTGGACTCCACCCGCCTCGTCCGATAGGATCGGCGGCACGAGACATCACACGGGCCACCGGGGACCGGTCGTTCAACCCAGCCACGTCCGATGCTCAACCGTGAGCGCGGCGGAGGAGGTTACCATGCGCACCTCTGCTCTCCTGGTTCCCACGATCGCGAGGCTGGCTGTCGCACTGACGTGGATGGGCCTCTCCAGCGCCACCTCGCTTTCTGCGGTCGCGCCGTTGACGCCACCCGCTGCGACGGATCTGCGGTGCGAGTACATGGTCGACCCGATCGGGATCGACGCCACGCATCCGCGCCTCAGCTGGCGACTTCAATCCACCGAGCGCGGCGCGGTACAGTCGGCTTACCAGATCCAGGTCACGCAGGATGGCAAGCTACGCTGGGACACCGGCCGGGTGGCGTCAGACCGATCGGTACATCTGCCCTACGGCGGGTCGGCGCTCGAATCCTCGCGACGCTATACCTGGCACGTGCGCGTCTGGGATGGCGGTGGAACGGTGTCCGCCTGGAGCGCACCCGCGTCATGGGAGATGGGGCTGCTCAACGCCGAGGATTGGAAGGCCCGCTGGATCGAGCCGGCGGCGAGTGAGGCCTCGACGGCGCCTCAGCCGTCCCCGATGCTGCGAGGCGCGTTCGCGGTGAAGGGCAAGGTGAAATCGGCGCGCGCCTACGTCACCAGCCTGGGTCTCTACGAACTGGAGATCAACGGCACGCGCGTCGGCGACCAGCTGTTCACGCCCGGCTGGACGAGCTATCGGCATCGCGTGCAGTACCAGACGTACGACGTGACGGCGCACGTGCGCGCTGGCGAGAACGCGATCGGTGCCACCCTGGGCGACGGTTGGTACCGCAACAGTCTCGCGTGGGGCAACCGGCGCCACGTCTACGGTGAACGCCTTGCGCTGCTCTGCCAGCTTCGGATCGAGTTCGCGGACGGCAGGATCGAAACGGTCGGATCGGACGGAACGTGGAAGTCGACGACCGGCCCGATTCGGATGTCGGACATCTACATGGGTGAGACCTACGATGCCAGGCTCGAGCGTCCTGGATGGAGCGCACCCGGCTACCCGGACCGCGACTGGCTACCCGTGCGCGTCGTTGATCCGGCGCCACGAACCCTTGTGGCGCCGGCTGGGCCACCCGTCCGGCGGATCGACATCGTGCGGCCCGTCAGGATCCTCGAGACGCCGGCGGGTGACACGGTGTTCGACATGGGGCAGAACATGGTCGGGCACGTGCGCGTGTCGATGCGGGGCCAGGCCGGGACGACGGTCACGCTGCGCCACGCGGAGGTGCTCGACAAGGCCGGCAACGTCTACACCGACAACCTGCGGGCCGCAAGACAGCAGGTCACCTACATCCTGAAGGGCGCTGGCGATGAGGTCTACGAACCGCATTTCACCTTCCAGGGTTTCCGCTATGTGGTCGTCAGCGGCTGGCCAGGCGAGCCCACGCTCGATAGTCTGGTCGGAGTGGTGGTCCACTCGGACATGCGGGTCACCGGGAGCTTCGAGACCTCGAGCCCGTTGCTCAACCAGCTGCAGCACAACATCCGCTGGGGTCAGAAGGGCAACTTCCTCGATGTGCCCACCGACTGCCCGCAGCGCGACGAGCGTCTGGGATGGACCGGAGATGCGCAGGTGTTCGCGCGAACGGCGGCCTTCAACATGGACGTGGCGGGCTTCTTCACGAAGTGGCTCGCCGACGTGGGAGCCGATCAGCAGTCGGACGGTGCCGTTCCGCACGTGGTGCCAGACGTCTTGAGCGAGAAGGGTCGCGGGGCCTCGGCTTCCGCCGCCTGGGCCGACGCAGCGGTCATCATTCCCTGGACAATGTATCTGAATTACGGTGACACGCGCGTGTTGGAGACGCAGTACGCGAGCATGAAGGCGTGGGTTGAGTACATGCGGCGCCAGGCCGGGGACGCGAACCTCTGGAACACCGGCTCGCACTTCGGCGACTGGCTCGCCTTCGCGACGACTGACGCCGACTACCCTGGTGCCACGACCGGCAAGGATCTGATCGCGACCGCGTTCTACGCGCATTCCACCGACCTGCTGAAGCGAACGGCGGCCGTCCTCGGGAAGACAGACGATGAGGCCGTCTACGCGGCGCTCGTGCCGAAGATCAGGGCTGCGTTCGTCCGCGAGTTCGTGACCGCCGCGGGTCGTGTCGGCGAGAACACGCAGACGGCCTACGTGCTCGCCCTGGAGTTCGAGTTGCTCCCCGACGACCTCCGAGCCGAGGCCGCGCGGCGTCTCGCCGCGGACGTGCGCGCGAGAGCCCACCTGACGACGGGCTTCGTCGGCACACCCTATCTCTGCCATGTACTGGCGCGCCACGGCCACCTGGACGTCGCGTACCTGCTTCTGAACCGCCAGCAGTATCCGTCGTGGCTCTATCCGGGAACACAGGGCGCCACGACAATCTGGGAGCGGTGGGACGGAATCAAGCCCGACGGCTCGTTCCAGGATCCCGGCATGAACTCGTTCAATCACTATGCTTACGGCGCCATCGGCGAGTGGATGTATCGCGTCGTGGCGGGGCTCGAAATCGACCCGGAAGAACCCGGCTACAAACACGTCCTCGTACAGCCGCATCCCGGAGGGGGCCTGACGTCCGCTGTGGCACGTCTGCAGACGCTGTACGGCGAAGCGGCGTCCGGCTGGACGCTGGCCGACGGCACCCTGACGGTGTCCGCGACAATACCGCCCAACACGCGCGGCACAGTGTGCCTGCCGGCGGCCACGCTGGCCGGCCTGACCGAGAGCGGCGTTGCCGTGGCGTCGGCCCCGGGCGTGAAGCACGCCGTCCAGCGAGGCGCAGACGTGCTGGTGGAGGTCGGTTCGGGCAGCTACGTGTTCGTGTACCCTGCGGCTCAACTGGAGTCGAAGCCAGTCCGCGAGTGATCGTCGGGATTGAGTCATACTGGGGAGGCTCGATGCCGAACCGCGTCCCCTTGGAGGCCACGATGACTTCAGTGTTGCGCCGGTCGCTGATCGCAGGGTGCCTGATCCTGTTCGCCGCCACGGTTCTCGCGCAGACGCAGACGTCGAGCCAGCAGGAGACGTTCAAGCCGCAGGTCGGCCAGGCGGGCAAGGACGTCATCTGGGTGCCCACTCCCCAGTCGCTCGTGGACAAGATGCTCGACATGGCGCACGTGACACCTCAGGACTACCTGATCGACCTGGGATCGGGCGACGGCCGCACGGTCATCACGGCGGCGAAGCGCGGCGCGCGCGCGCTTGGAATCGAGTACGAACCGCCGATGGTCGAGCTGTCGAAACGGAATGCGGCTGAAGCCGGCGTCAGCGACAGGGCGACATTCGCCAAGGCCGACATCTTCGAAAGCGATTTCTCGCAGGCGACAGTCATCTCGATGTTCCTGCTTCCCAGCATCAACCTGAAGCTGCGACCGAAGATTCTCGAGCTCGCGCCCGGAACCCGAATCGTGTCCAACAGCTTCAACATGGCCGAATGGGAGGCCGACGAAACGGCCACCGTTGGCGACGACTGCACCACCTGGTGCACCGCGCTCCTGTGGATTGTGCCGGCCAAGGTCGAGGGCACCTGGCGGCTGCCGGATGGCGAACTGGAGTTGAAGCAGGAATTCCAGATGGTGACGGGGACACTGAAGACAGGCGGCCAGGTGCTGCCGGTGACCGCGGGTCGCCTGCGCGGCGCGACGCTGAGCTTCAAGGCTGGCGACCTCGAGTACACCGGCCGCGTCACCCCCACCGCGATCGAGGGCACGGCCGCCGCTCTCGGCAAGACCAGGTCGTGGAGCGCGACCAGACCGGGCCGCTGAATGGAAGGCAGGGACTACTGGGCAAAGGATGAAGGAGGAAGGATGAAGGATGAAGGAGGAAGGAGGAAGGCTGAACGCCGGAACCTGCGGGATGGCGATTGCAGCCAACGATTCCGGAATTGACGGACCTAGCCCGAGGGCGTTTCTGACGCATACAATGTAGCGATCGGCGGCCATCCTCATCCAGTTCCCGAGGCCCGGCATCATGTTCAGAATCGAAGAATCGTTGGACAGGCGGATCCTCTCTGCGCAGAAGTACCGCCCGGTCGTCGTGATAACCGAGCCGCTCGATGCCCGCGTCCTCGAGGCCGTGTGCTACCTGACGCGCTACGTCAAGCCGGTGCTCCTTGCCAGTGAGGACGACGTCCGCGCCACGGCTGCGAAGTCGCTCTCCCACGTGGACCGTTCGCGCGTGGAATTCAGCCTCAGCGAGTGCGCGTTCGTGGACATCGCCCAGCAGGCGGACCTGGTCGAGGAATTTGCCACCGATTGCCTCGAGCACCCGCTCTGCCGGAAGGAGGCGCGCGATCTCGACCAGGCGCGCCGCCTGTTGTCGCAGCCGGGCCAGTTTGGCATCTACGCGGTGCACCGCGGCCACGCCGACATGGTCGTCGGCGGCGCTGCTTACAGTCCGAAGAACTTCTTCCGTCCGATGCTCGCCCTTCTCGCCAACCGGCCGGTCGTGTGCGAGGTCGGCATCTTCGTTCTGCCGGACGACTTCCCCGAGGGCTACTACCCGCACAACATCGTCGTGTTCGGCGACGTCGGCGTCAACGCGGTGATGACACCCGAAACGCTTGCCGAGGTCTCCGTCGGCACGTGCGCGGTGGCGCGAGACGTCATCCCGGAGGACGTACTGCCGGAGATTCACGGCGCGATCGTGTCGTATTCGCACAAGGGTTCCGATGAGGGCCCATCGCCCGACATGGTACGAGAGGCGCTGAGGCTGGTGCCGGCGCTGCTCGAGAAGCGCGTCAAGATGGGCTCGCGCTACGCGAGCATTCGCATCACCGGCGAGGTCAAGTTCAGCGCGGCCATCTCACAGCGGTCCGCCGAGCTGTACGGCGTCGAAGGCCTCAGCGGCGGCACGAACGTCATCATCAGCCCGAACATCGACACCGGGAACCTGCTCTACTTCCTCTATGCGGCCCGTTTTCCCACCGCCAAGAAGTTCCCGGTAATCTTCGGCACCGCCTTCCGCTCCGTCGACCTCGCGATGGACTGCACGCCGGAGGACGTGCGCCTCGCGGTGAAGGCCTGCGTACTGCGGCTCCAGCGCGACGGCCGGTGGGGCCGGACCCCCAAGGACACCTTCTTCCGGCGGTACCGCGTCCTGGCGATCAACCCCGGGTCCACGTCGACGAAGATCGCGGTGTTCGAGGGCGACCAGGAAGCCCAGAGCCTGGAGATCGCACATACCCCCGAGGAACTCGCTCCGTTTGCGGGCCGTCGCATCACCGATCAATACGAGTTCCGCAAGGAGGCGGTGTTGGGCGTCCTGAGTGGTTTTGGCCTGAACCTGGCGGACCTCGACGCCATTTGCGGACGCGGCGGTCTCCTCCACCCGATGCCTCACGGGACGTACCGCGTGGGCGAGGCGATGCTCGCCGACCTTCGTGCCGGCGTCGGCGGCGACCACGCGTCGAACCTCGGCGGGCTGATCGCGCACGAACTTGCCGCCCCGGCCGGAAAGCCCGCCTTCATCGTCGATCCGGTCGTCGTGGACGAGGCACCGTCCCGGGTGAAGATCACGGGCGTCAAGGCGATCCGGCGCCGGACGATCAGCCACGCGCTCAACCAGGTGGCGTCGGCGCGGCGCTTCGCCCAGGAGGCCGAGACCTTCTACGAGAAGGTCAACGTGATCGTGTGCCACCTCGGCGGCGGCATCTCGGTTGGCGCGCACCGCATGGGCCGCTACATCGACGTCAACAACGCGCTCGACGGCGAAGGTCCGTTCAGCCCCGAACGATCGGGCAGCCTCCCCCAGGCCCAGCTGGCAGAGATGTGCTTCTCGGGCCGCTACACGCACGCCGACATCAAGAAGCTGATCAAGGGAGCCGGCGGTCTCATCAGCCTGCTCGGCACATCGGACCTGCGAGAGGTCGAGCGCCGCGTGCTGGCCGGTGAGCCCGAAGCGGAAGAGGTGTTCGACGCGATGGCCTACCAGGTCGCCAAGGCGGCCGCTGCCCTTCTCCCCGCCTTCGAGGGCCAGACGCTCGACCGGGTGGTGCTCACGGGCGGCATGGCCCGATGCGTGCCGCTCGTTGAGCGGCTCGAGTACTACCTGTCCGGTCTGCCGTGCGGCGTGACGGTCTACGCGGGCGAGAACGAGATGGTGGCCCTGGCCAAGGGCGCGCTGCGCGTCCTGTACGGCAAGGAAGAGGCGCGCGAATACCACGCCGAGGCATCGGTGCCCGCCCCGGCCACCGCGAGCGCCTGAGCATGATGAGAATCACCGACGCCATCGTCCTCGATGACCGCGACATCGATGAACGGTTCGTCCGCGCGTCGGGTCCCGGCGGCCAGAACGTCAACAAGGTCGCGACCGCGGTCGAACTTCGATTCGACATCCGCGCCTCCTCGCTTCCCGACGAAGTGAAGGCGCGCCTGACGGTGCTCGGCGGCAGGCGTGTGTCTGCCGACGGCGTCCTGCTGATCGACAGCCGCGAGCATCGGACCCAGGCGCAGAACCGCGAGGCTGCGCGGCTCCGCCTGATCGGACTCGTCGGGCGCGCCGCGAAGCGTCCGCGCACGCGGACACCGACCCGGCCGACCCGGGCCGCGAAGGAGAGACGGCTGGCTTCCAAGAAGCGACGCGGCGCGGTCAAGGGCCTGCGCAGGCGGGACGATGAAGGGTGACGGGCGGAACGAATCTTCCTGACAGGAGCGTTGCCATGAAGCATCTTCGACGCGTGGTCCTGGTTCTGATCGGCGTTTGGCTGTGCACGCTCGGCGTCCACACCCAGCAACCGCAGGCGCCACCGGCCGAGGCCGCGAAGCCCACGCTGTATCTCGTCTCCAACTCGCACCTCGACACGCAGTGGAACTGGACGGTCCAGGACACCATTCGCGAGCTGGTGCCCGCCAGCTTCTACGACAACTTCAAGCTGTTCGAGCGGTTCCCGCACTACGTGTTCAACTTCGAGGGCGCCATCCACTACATGTGGTTCAAGGAGTATCACCCGGACGCCTGGCCCACGCTGCAGAAGTACGTCGCCGACGGGCGCTGGAAGCTGTCGGGATCGTGGATCAACGCGGTGGACACCAACGTCCCGTCGCCCGAGGCGCTCATGCGGCAGGCGCTCTACGGCAAGCGGTTCTACCGCCAGGAGTTCAACAAGGTCAGCCAGGATATCTACCTGCCCGACTGCTTTGGCTTCGGCTTCGCGCTGCCCTCGATCGGCGCCCACTCCGGCTTGAAGGCGTTCTCGACCCAGAAGCTGACATGGGGCGCCGCCAAGCCCACGCCGTTTGCCATCGGCTGGTGGAAGGGCGTGGACGGCAACGGCCTGGTCGCCTCGATCAGGCCCGGCGACTACGTCAAAGCCGTCACGACGGACATCTCGACGGACCCGAAGTGGAACAGCGATCTGACGACGCTCGGCGACGGCGCGAAGGTGTCGTTCAAGTACTTCGGCGTCGGTGATCAGGGTGGTGCGCCGGATGCGGCATCGGTGGAATGGGTCGAGCGCGCGATCGCCAACACGCGGGGCGCCGTTCAGGTGCGCAACGTGTCGGCCGATCAGCTCTCGCGCGATCTGACCGACGTCCAGCGCGCCTCACTGCCGACCTACGAGGGGGAACTGCTGCTGAAGACCCACGGCGTCGGCTGCTACACATCGCAGGCGGCGATGAAGACGTGGAATCGCCGCAACGAACTGCTCGCTGACGCGGCCGAGCGTGCCAGCCTCGCCGCCGAGTGGCTGGGCGGACCGGCGTATCCGCGCGATCGCCTGCGGACGGCCTGGACGCGGTTCCTGTGGCACCAGTTCCACGACGATCTCACGGGCACCAGCATTCCGCAGGCCTATCAGTTCTCCTGGAACGACGAGCTGATCTCGCTCAACCAGTTCGCGTCGATCCTCACCGGTGCCGCCGCGTCGGTTGCCAGCGGCCTCGACACCCGGTCGGCAGCGGTCGACGCCCCGGCGACGTCCTCGAGCGGTATCCCGCTCGTCGTCTACAACCCGCTCGCCTTCGCGAGGAAGGACGTGGTCGAGGCGACGGTGCAAATCGCGGGCGCCCCGCTCGCGGCTGTTCGCGTGATCGACCTCGCCTCGGGCCAGGACGTGCCCGCGCAGGTGCTGTCGAGCGCCGCGGGATCAGCGCGCGTCCTGTTCCTCGCCGAGATGTCGCCCGTCAGCTTCAAGGTATTCGAGGCGCGTCGGGCCGCAAAGACCGCGGAGTCGCCCACTCTCAAGGTCGGCGCCACGACACTCGAGAACTCGCGCTATGCGGTGAAGCTCGACGCCAACGGCGACGTTTCATCGATCACCGACAAGGAGTCCGGCACGGAACTGCTGAAGGGGCCGTCACGCCTCGAGTTGTTCGACAACCCTTCGTTCCGGTGGCCGGCCTGGGAGATTCTGTGGGACACGGTCAGCAAGCCGCCGCGCGAGTTCGCCAAGTCGCCAACGGTGCGCATCGTCGAGCGAGGCCCGGCCCGGGTCGCGATCGAGGTCACGCGCAAGGCGGCCGGTTCGACGTTCATCCAGCAGATTCGCCTCGCCGAGGGCGGCGACCGCGTGGACTTCGACACGCGCGTGGACTGGCGGTCGGCCGGCACGCTGCTCAAAGCCTCGTTCCCGCTGGCCGCCACGAACCCGAACGCGACCTACGACCTCGGCCTCGGCACGTTCGAACGAGGGAACGCAACCGCCGGCCTCTACGAGGTGCCGGCGCAGCAGTGGGCTGACCTGACCGACGCGAGCGGGCGGTTCGGCGTGGCGATCCTGAACGACGCCAAATACGGCTGGGACAAGCCGACCGACAATGAGCTGCGCCTCACGCTCATCCACACCCCGATGCCGGGCAAGAACTACGTCTACCAGAGCAGCAACGACATCGGGCACCACCACTTCACCTATTCGGTGGCCGGGCACTCGGCCGGCTGGCGCGAAGGACGCGTGCCACTGCGCGCGGCTCGGCTGAACCAGCCGCTCGTCGCGTTCCAGACCGCGCCCCACGCGGGGCCGCTCGGACGGACCGCCGGGCTCCTCGACATGCCCGACGTGAAGGGCCAGGTCGCCGTCCGCGCGTTCAAGAAAGCGGAGGACACGGACGAGATCGTCCTGCGGGTCCAGGAACTGTACGGCCGCCCCGTGTCAGGTCTCGAGATTGGACTGCCCGCCGGCATCCAGCAGGCACGCGAGATCAACGGAGCCGAGGAGAAGGTCGGCCCTGCCACGGTCAGCGGCGGCAAGCTCGTCGTCAACTTGAAGCCGTATCAGCCCCGGACGTTTGCGCTGACGCCGAAGCCGTCGTCGGCCCGGGTGCCGGCCATCGCCAGCGCCGCGCTCGAACTCCCGTTCAACGTCGATGGCATTTCCACGGAGGCCAAGCGGGCGGACGGGGACTTCGACGGTCACGGCCGCACGTACCCGGCCGAGCAGATGCCTGAGCTGCTCCAGCTCAATGGCGTGACGTTCAAGCTCGGTCCTACGGCCCCAGGCGCGCCGAACACCGTCGCCACCAAGGGCCAGAAGATTTCGCTCCCCGCCGGCAGCTACAACCGGCTTTATCTCGTCGCGTCTGCGGTGGACGGCGATGCGAAGGGTACGGTTACGATCGAACGCAAGGGCGGTTCGCCGGTCCGGGTGCCTCTCAGCGTCCAGGACTGGGCCGGAGCCATCGGACAGTGGGACAGCCGGCTTCGCGACGACCGCATGCTGCGCGAGGTTTTCGTGCCCAGCATCTCGGACGACCAGTCGTGGCCGCTGGCGACCATCGAGTCGCAAATGCTGGCGAAGTTCCTGCCGCCGGCCAGGCCGGCGGACAAACCGGGTGCACCAGCCGGTGGCGCGCCGGGCGCGCCGACCGCAGCGCCAGGCAAGGTGGTGGGACTCGAGCGGATCCGGCCCGGCTACGTCAAGCGCGACGATGTGGCGTGGGTGGCCACTCATCGACACACGCCCGACGGCAACGAGCCGTACATCTTCGGCTACCTGTTCGCGTACGCGATCGATCTGCCGGCCGGTGCCACGGCCGTGGTGCTGCCCGAGAACACCCGGATCCGCATCTTCGCGGCGAGCGTGGCCAGCGACCCGGCGCCCGGCACGCGGCCAGCGGGACCTCTCTACGCGCAGGACCTGGCGTCGCCGGTCCCGGCGGCTGCGCCCGCCGCGAAGCCGGCCACCGCGAACGAGAAGCCGGCCCCGACGGCCGCGAAGCCCGATGCCGTCAAGCAGGATTGAGAACAGGAGGGACGCGTCGCGCTGAGGTCTACTTCCCTCTCGAATCCAACTCGTCCCACCGCGCGTAGGCGGTGTGAAGTTCGTGGTGCAGCGCCTCGAGGCGTGCGAGCGTGTTACGGATGTCGTCGGCGGGCTCCTTGTAGAACTCCGGACCCGCCACGACATCGCTCAGTTGCAGCTGCTCGGCCTCGAGCGTCTCGATTTGGGCAGGCAACTGCTCCAGCTCACGCTGTTCGTTGTAGGACAGGCGTCTCCTGGCCGGCGTGATCCCGTCGCCTGCCGTGGGAGCGGTCACCACCGCCGATGCCGGCGCGCGGGAGGCCGCCGTCCTCGCGGCCAGGGCCGCCGCCGCATCGATCCTCGCTCTCGTCGCCTGCCAATCCGCATACCCTCCCACGAACTCCTGGATCCGTCCGGCGCCCTCGAACACGAGCGTGCTGGTGACCACGTTGTCGAGGAACGCGCGGTCGTGGCTGACGAGCAGCAGCGTCCCCTGCCACTCCGTCAGGTGAGCCTCGAGCAGTTCCAGCGTCTCGAGGTCGAGATCGTTGGTCGGCTCGTCCAGGACGAGCACGTTGGCCGGGCGGGTGAACAGGCGCGCCAGCAGCAGGCGATTGCGCTCCCCGCCCGAGAGCGCCTTCACGGGGGACCGCGCCCGCTCGACCGGAAAGAGGAAGTCCCGGAGGTACCCGTGCACGTGCTTCGGCCGGCCGTGAACCATGACCGTCTCGTTGCCGTCGCCAATCGTGTCGAATACCGTCCGCTCGGGATCGAGCTGCTCGCGCTGCTGGTCGTAGTACGCCACCTGCACGTTCGCGCCGCGGCGCACCTCGCCGCAATCCGGCGGGAGTTCACCGAGCAGCAAGCGCAGCAGCGTCGTCTTGCCAATCCCGTTCGGCCCGATCAAGCCGACGCGATCGCCGCGCATGACGCGAACCCCGAAGTCGTGAACGACCTTGGCGCCCCCCAACGACTTGGAGACGTGCTCCGCCTCGAAGACCATCTTGCCCGGCGGATCCGCCTGCTCGGCGTCGAGGCGGACGCTGCCGAGTTGCGAGCGTCGGGCCGCACGTTCCTCCCGCATCCTCGTCAGGGCTCGCACGCGCCCTTCGTTCCGCGTCCGGCGGGCCTTGACGCCCTGCCGAAGCCAGGCTTCTTCCTCGGCGAGGCGCTTGTCGAACTTCTCCTGCTGTAGCGTCTCGTTGGCCAGCCACTCCTCCTTCTTCCGCAGGAAGGTGGCGTAGTCACCGGGCCAGGACGTGAGGCGCCCGCGATCGAGCTCGAGGATCCGGGTCGCGACGCGCTGGAGAAAGGCGCGGTCGTGCGTCACGAACAGCACCGCGCCGGGGTATTCGCTGAGGAAATCCTCCAGCCACGTGATGGCGGCGATGTCGAGGTGGTTGGTCGGCTCGTCGAGCAGCAACACGTCGGGCTGCGACACCAGCGCCCGCGCCAGCAGGGCGCGCCGCCGCCACCCCCCGGACAGCGTGTCCACCAGGACCTCGGACGGAAGAGAGAGGCGGGAGAGAACCAGTTCGACGCGTTGTTCGAGGCGCCAACCGTCGCGCTCCTCGAGTTCGTGCTGCAGCCGACCCATGCGGTCGAGCAGCGCCGGCGTGGCCGCCTCGGCGACGCCAACCGCCGCGTGATGATACGCAGCCACGAGTTCGCTCAGGTCACCCAAGCCGTCGGCGACGACATCGAACACCGGACGAACGTCGGCGAGGCTCGCGTCCTGTTCGAGCCGTGCCGTGCGCAGGCCGGCCTGCTTCCAGGCCGTTCCCCCGTCCGGGAGCACCTCGCCGGCCACGATTTGCAGGAGCGTGGATTTGCCGGTACCGTTCCGGCCGATCAGACAGACGCGTTCGCCGGCGTCTATCTGCAGATCGACGTGATCGAGCAGTGGGAGATGACCGAACGCGATGGAAACCTGGTCGAGCACGACGAGCGCCATCTGTGGAACGTACCACGACAACGTCATCGAGGTCGAGGCGCCCGCCGCGGACGGGGTGACCGTCCCTGACCGCGCTACTTGCGCGCGAGGACGTGCATTTCGCTTCCGGCGAGCAGGAGGGCACCGACGCCGTAGACCTCAGTCGTCTCCGCGGAGGTCGCCCCCGGCTTGTCGCCGATCCGCTGCACCCAGCCCAGCCTGCCGTCCGGCTGCACGGCGCGCACGAGGGCAGCCCATCCCTTTCGGATGTGCGGGTCATAGGTCGCGCGATCGAGGAGGCCCCGGTTCACGCCCCAGGCCAGCGCGTAGACGAAGAACCCAGACCCGCTGGTCTCGGGGTTCGGCAGGCTGCCCGGATCGAGCAGGCTCGCGCGCCAGTACCCATCCTCGCCTTGCAGCGCGGCAACCCTCGCCGCCATCTCCTTGAAGAGCGTGATCGCGCGACCACGATCCGCACGGTCCGTGGGCATGTCGTCGATCAGGCGAGCCAGCCCCGCGATCACCCACCCGTTGCCGCGGCTCCAGAACACCTTCTTCCCATTCGGCTCGCGCTGTTCGAAGAATCGGCTGTCGCGGAAATAGAGGCGCTCGTCCTTGTCGTAGAGGTACTCGGTCGTCTTCCACCACAGGCGGGTGGCAAGGTCCAGGTACTTGCGGTCGCCGGTCGCTGCCGTGACGGCTGAGAGCGCGGGAGGTCCCATGAACAGCGCGTCGCACCACGCCAGTTCGCGCGTCTCGATCGCATTGCCCCAGGCGAGCGGCTCGTCGTAGGGGCGTGTCACGAGATAGTTGAAGAGGGCCAGCGACGGTCTGAGGAGCTTCGGGTCCTTGTCGATCTGCGCCAGCCCCGCATACGTCGCAATCACGGCGTAGTCGTCGGCATGCCCGGGCCGCAGCCCGGGTCGCCAGGCATTCTTCTCCCCCATGGTCCGCATCGCCGCCAGGTACTTGGGATCGTCGCTGACCCTGGCGAGAGCCATCACGCCGGTATAGAAGGCCGCCTGCGTCCAGTCCCACGCGTCGTGCGCGGACGGGTGCGACAGTTGCCAGTCCGCGGCTCCGGTCATGACACCCAGGATTGCCGCCGGTTCGACGGCTGCGCTGAACCGCGCAGGCGCTGCCGCCGCCACCGGCGCTTGCGGCGCCGCGTGGACCGCGCCGGAACAGGTGATCAGGATCAAGCCGACCAAGCCGATCGCCGAACGTGCCATCGACGCGCCTCCATTGGTTCGAGCCACCCTCGCATGCCCGGCCCCTCTGCGCCACGCCTGTTCCCGGGCCGCTCCGCCTCTACTTCTACGTCGTCAACGCGCCCGCCACGAACGGATCGAGGTGACGCCGGAAGTGAACTTCGAGGTACCTCGAGTACACCTCCGGGTTCCGATCGATGGCCGCCATGAATCGATCGTAGAAGCGCCGTGCACCGTCAGCCGTGATCGCCGTGAGCACCGAGCCGAACGTCACGTGGAAGATCTGGCGGGCGTCGAACTGGTCCACGAGCGCGGGCAGATCGGCCGCGGGCACGGCATCGCCGATCGGCGCGCGATCGAGCCTGGCCGAGACGTGATAGGTTGCCCGGTCCGCGTCGTAGTGATCGCGGGCGAACGCGTACACCTCGCGGAACAGCTCGGGGTCGAGCGCAGCAATCGTGCGGAGCGCCTCCAGGTAGCTGGTGCCGGCCGTCTTCAGGTGGACGTATCCACCGCAGCGGCGCGCGACGATTGGGTAGATCTTGAACTTGTCGGACCCGGAATGGAGGCTCAGCTTGTACGGGCCCAGGGTCCGGGCAATCGCCGCATGAACGGCGATATCGTGATCGAAGGCGGCGAGATCACCGATGTAGTCCACACCCTTCTCGAATCGTCCGACATAGCGCGGCGCCAGCCCGACCCACGACACGCCCAGCCGCTTCAGTTCCGACGCGACGTAGTAGTGCTCGGCGTGCGTGGTCGGCGTGTCCGTTTCATCCACCGACACCTCGAGCTCGAACGCTCCCACCCCCGCCTTCTGGACGAGATGGCGAAACATCGCCACGACGTGCGCGACGGCCGCTCCGTATTTCACGGCCGCCCGCCCGAGCGATACCTCGTCGAAGCGAATCGTCTCATCCTCGACCTCGAAGACCCGTCCGACGTAGCGCCGCAGAAGCGCGGTGCCGCAGTCCTCCAGCCGGTCCCACGGCAGCCGGTCGAACGCCTCGCGCAGCGCTGGCCCCGAAGCGGTGTCGGCTCCGGACTGCACGTGGTCGCCCGGATCGATCGTATAGCAGGTGAATCCAGCGGCCAGGCAGGTGTCGATGTCGAGGGTGCTCTTCAGGTGATCGGCGTCAGCGCCGTACCCGTCGCGCCAGCCCTCCTGGAACACACCCCACATGGCCTCGTCCACGACCGTCTGTGCACTGCGACCGGTCCGCACCATCTCGCGCATCGATTGCTGGGCCACCACAGGCGCAATCCGGCATCCAGTGGCGCGCACGGCGCGCAGGTGTCCGGGCGTCGCCCGCCCGATCCGATCGCCAAAGCCCGCCGACGTTCGCAGGCCGAGCGGCCTTGGACGCAGCCACGAGCAGCGCGACCGCAACGCCGCCGCGTTGCGGGCCGACAGCGGACAGACGAGCGAGGTTCGCCCCTGCCAGGTCGATGCATCGCCCTCGAACTCACTCAACCAGGGCGCCGGCCCCGACGCGAAGACCACCAGCCGGGCACCCTGTGCCTGGCGCACGAGGCCGAACTCCCCGTCCGTCCCCTTGAACACCGACGAGTGAACGACGTCGCCGCCGAGCGAGGTCAGTGCGATCATGCGATTCGGACTCCAGGAACCCAAACCCAATCTTGACACGACGGCCCGTCGCTGTTAGTGATGTCTCGTGCCAACGAATCGTTCTCTCCATGCCCGGCCCGGCCGGCCCGCTCCGCGGGACCCCCTGGCCGATTTCCACGAACCGCCGAAGGACAGCGCCAGTCGCATCGTCGACTACGTCCGCGACCTCGTGGTCCGCGGCGGCCTTCGACCGGGCGATCGTCTGCCGGCCGAACGCGAGCTGGCCATCCAACTCGGGGTCAGCCGCCCGACGATCCGTGCCGGCCTCAAGGGGCTCGCGGCCATGGGCACCGTCACCACCCGTCACGGTGCCGGCACGTTCATCAACCAGTCTCCCGTGCTTCGCAGCGAACCGCTCAACCTGCTCGCGGCGCTGCATGGTTTCACGCGCGAGGAGATGTACGAGACGCGGCGGATGCTCGAGGTCGCGGGTGCCGGTCTCGCCGCCGAACGCGGGACGCCCGCGCACATCTCGATCATCGCCGACGAGGTCACCAGCCTCTTCGCGTCGATGGAGGACCGGCGAACGTTCCTCGTCTACGACATCCGTTTCCACCGCGCGGTCGCAAACGCGTCGGGCAACCCGATTGTCGCCGCCCTCGTGGAGATGGTCTCCGCGCTGTACTACGACCAGCGCCGGACGACGGCGGAACGCGCGACCGGCCCCAATCTGAGAGACGCGGCCGAAGCCCATCGCCGCATCTATCTCGCCATCCGCGCCCGCGACGCCGAAGGGGCACGCGAGGCGATGAACGACCACCTCCAGACATCGGCCGCGTACCAGGCCGCCGAAGAGCATACTGCCCGGCAGCCCCCGCCGGATACGCCGGCACCCGCGTCCACCACCGGAGGCACGCGGCGGAGGAAGAGCTGAGCAGCCGCCCGCCGATCGGGCGGCCCGTTACCGCTGAATTCGTGCGGACCCGCCGCGCGCGAGCGCCCTCACCTGCTCGACGGTCGCCATCGTCGTGTCGCCAGGGAACGTCGTCAGCAGCGCGCCGTGCGCCCAGCCCAGTTTCACGGCGTCCTCCGGCGACTGGTTCGTCAACAGGCCGTAGAAGAACCCCGAGGCGAACCCGTCACCGCCGCCCACACGATCGAGCACGTTGAGTTCGCACGTCGGCGAGCAGTACGTCTGCCCGTTGACCCACGCCACGGCGCCCCAGCTGTGCCGATTCGTCGAGTGCACCTCACGCAGGGTGGTCGCCACGACCTTGACCTGCGGATGCTTCTTCACGACGTCCTTGATCATCGCAAAGAACGTGCTGGGATCGAGCTTCGACTTCGCCGACACTTCCGGACCGGGGATGCCGAGTCCCTTCTGCAGATCCTCCTCGTTGCCGACCAGCACATCCACGTGCTCGACGATGCGCGCCACGACGTCCACGGCGCGCTGCTGTCCCCCCCAGATATTCCAGAGCTTCTCGCGGAAGTTGAGGTCGAACGAGATCACCGCGCCGGCGGCCTTGGCAGCCTTCATCCCTTCGATGATGACCTCTCCTGTGGTTTCCGACAGGGCGGCGAAGATCCCGCCGCTGTGGAACCAGCGAACGCCACCGGCGAAGATGGACGCCCAGTCGAAATCACCGGGCTTCAGCTGCGCCGCGGCTTCGTTCGACCGGTTGTAGAACACGACGGGCGGCCGCACGCCGAAACCGCGGTCGCTGTAGACGGCGGCCATGTTGGGGCCGTTGACGCCGTTGTGCGCGAATCGCTTGTAGAACGGCCGCACGCCCATCGCCTTGACGCGCTCGGCAATCAGCGCGCCGATGGGATAGTCCACCATGGCCGTGGCGATGCCGGTCCGCAGGCCGAAGCAGTCCGAGAGGTTCGCCGCCGCGTTGAACTCGCCGCCGCTCACATGGATGTCGCAGTGCGTGGCCTTGCGGAACGGGACCAGGCCCGGGTCCAGCCGGTGAACCAGCGCCCCGAGCGACACGAAATCGAGCGCACCGTCCTTTGCGATCTCGAGACCACAAGTCATCGTCGTCGTCCTCGCTACTCTCCCGATCGCGGGCCTGAACACCCGTGCCACATTCACCCGGCGCTCACCACTCCGTGTGGAACACCCCCGATTTGTCGACACGGCGGTACGTGTGCGCACCGAAATAGTCCCGCTGCCCCTGCGTCAGGTTCGCCGGCAGGCGCTCGCTGCGGTACGCATCGAAGTACGCCAGCGACGCACTCGTCGCGAGCACCGGAATTCCCATGCCGACGGCCGTCTGGACAACGAGCCTCCACGCGGCTTGCCGTCGCATGACGGCGTCGGCGAACGCGGGGTCGATCAACAGGTTGACCAGCGTCGGATCGCGCCGGAACGCCGCCATGATGTCGCCCAGCAGACTCGCGCGGATGATGCAGCCAGCGCGCCAGATCTTCGCGATGTCCGCCGGCTTGAGGTCGTACTTGTACTCGGCCGACGCGATCCGCAGCAGCGCGAGGCCCTGCGCATACGAGGTGATCTTGCTCGCGTAGAGCGCGTCCCGCGCGGCATCGATCAACTGCTGGCGGTTCCCGGTGTACTTGGGCGACGGTCCATGGAGCACCCGGCTCGCGGCGACACGCTGCGGCTTGAGCGCCGAGATGAGCCGGCTCTCCACCGCCGCGTTGATCGTCGGAATCGCGGCACCGATGTCGAGCGCATTCTGGCTCGTCCACTTCCCCGTGCCCTTCTGCTGCGCCTCGTCGAGGATCACCTCGACGAGCGGACGGCCGGTGTCCGGGTCGGTCTTGGCGAGCACGGCCGCCGTGATCTCGACCAGGTACGACTTCAACTCGCCCTGGTTCCACTCCGCGAAGACGTCGTGCAGTTCGGCCGCCGACAGCCCGAGGCCACGCGACAGGACGTCGTAGGTCTCGGCTATCAACTGCATGTCGCCGTACTCGATCCCGTTGTGGACCATCTTCACGAAGTGGCCGGCTCCGCCCGGGCCCATGTAGTCCACGCACGGCTCGCCGTCATCGGCCTTCGCGGCGATGGCGCGGAGAATGGGCGCGAGCGCGTCCCAGGCCTCGGGCTGCCCGCCTGGCATGATGCTCGGCCCCCAGAGCGCACCCTGCTCGCCGCCAGACACGCCCGTGCCCACGTAGTTGAGGCCGTCAGCCGCCAGGGCCTTGTTCCGGCGCTCCGTGTCCAGGAAGAAGGAGTTCCCGCCGTCGATCAGGATGTCCGCCGCCTCGAGGTGGCCCTTGAGGTGAGCGATCGCGCTGTCCACGGCCGCCCCAGCCGGCACCATCAGCAGCACGCGCCGCGGCTTGTTCAGCATCGCCATCAGCCGATCCGGCGACTCCGCGATCTCGACGTTCTTGCCCGCGGCCGGCCCGGTCACGAACGCCTGCCCCTTCGCGGCGTCGAGGTCGTAGCCTGCCACGCGGAACCCGTGACGCTCCATGTTCAGCGCCAGGTTGCTCCCCATCACGCCGAGTCCGACCACCCCGATATCACACTGCATGGACCTGCTCCATGGTAGCGGGCTGCTTCACCCGGTACAACATCTCCCCGGCACGCGGTACCACCAGCACGCCTTCGTCTTCGCGCCCCGTCCAGTCCTCCAGACGGATCCCGGCCGGATCGCAATAGCCAAGGTTGATCCGCCGGCACCGTTCCTCCGGAATCCCGGTCGCGAGCGTCACCTGCACGCGCGGCGTCTCGATCCCCGTCGCCACATCGTAGCGCCCCAACCCCTTGACGTGCGTCGAGTGCGCGAGGACGCCACCAGGATACCCGGAGAACCGGTTCCACTGCCCAAGGAAGTAGTCACGGCAGTGATACCCGATCTCGTCGATGATCCGGCCGTGCGTGTAGCTCACCTCGGTGATGTGCGGCGCGTAGATGACGACTTCCCCGCCGTCGGCGACCGCGGGCTCGAGCTTGTACATGCCCTTGGCCGCCGTCCACAGATCTTCGTACATCTCCGGCATCACCGACAACACCCGGCGGTACGGGCGGTCGACGTGCACGATGTGCGTTTGCGCCGACAGTGCGGCCGCCGCACGCCACGCCGCCGGAGCGGTCCCGAAATACAGCCCGACCAGGCTCTCATGGGTCACCACGAGCGCGAAGCACGCCACGGGACGGTCGACGAGCTCGGCCGCCCGGTCGATGACGGCCCGCACGGGCGTATATCCGGCGCCGATGACGTGGTAACTGCTGATGAGCGCACCGAGCCAGTGCGTGAAGTTGATGATCTCCGGGCCGGCAATCCCTGGGAACAGGTACTTGTTGCCGCCCGAGAAGCCCACGACCTCATGAGGAAATACCGGTCCGCAGATGATGACCTGGTCGTAGTCGAAGATGAGCTTGTTGAGCGAGACGACCACGTCCCGCGCGAGGCGGCCTTCGGTCAACTCACCGATCTCCGCGGCAGGAATCGTCCCGAGCGTCGCAAACGTGAACGGGTCATCCCACCGGTGATTGAAGACCCGGCTCCGCCCGAAGCCCCCAGCCGTGACAGTCCGGCCGAACAGCCGCGTCAACTGTTCGTCGTTCATCGGCTGATGCGTGCCGAGGGCGACGAGATAGTCGAGGCGAGACACGCGCAGCCCGGCCGCCGCCTCGATCGCCTCGGTCATCAGCGGCAGCGGCATCGTGCGGGTCCCGTCCGGCACGAGAACGAGCAGACGGCGTCCGTCGAGCGGGAGCGAGTCGAGGGCTTCGCGGACGACGCGGTGCACGTCCACATCGGTCAGGTGACTGCCCGCCGTCCCAAGCCCGAAGCAGTCGGAAGTCATACGCCACTGAAGGCGGAGAAGCCGCCGTCGATCGGCAGCACGATGCCGGTGACGAACGACGAAGCCGGCGAGAGCAGCCAGAGCACGGCGCCCAACAGGTCCTCCGGCTTGCCGAATCGGTTCATCGGCGTGTGAGCGAGGATCGTCTGGCCGCGCGCGGTCAGATTCCCCGTCTCCCTGTCGGTCAGCAGGAACTCGTTCTGCCTGGTCCTCAAGAAGCCCGGGGCGATGGCATTGACGCGGATCTTCGGCGAGTACTCCTGCGCCATGTGCACGGCGAGCCACTGCGTGAAGTTGGAGACGGCGGCCTTCGCAGCCGAGTATCCGGGGATGCGTGTGAGCGGGCGGAAGGCGTTCATCGACGAGACGTTGAGAATCACCCCCTCACCGCGTTCGACCATCTGCCGGCCGAACACCTGCGACGGAAGCACGGTCCCGAGCAGGTTCAAGTCGACGATCCACCGCAGCGCGTCGGGGGGAATGTCGAAGAACGACAACTGCGGACCGGTCGTCGCCTCGGCCTTGTTCCCGCCGGCGTTGTTGATGAGCGCATCGGGCGCCCCGAAGCGGTCGGCGACCATATCGGCGACGCGGCGGAGGCTGTCGACATCGAGCACATCGCCGCCGACGGCGACCGCGCGGCACGCCGCCTCCGGCCCCATCAGATCCAGCAGCCCTTTTGCCGGATCGAGGTTGCGGTCGAGCATCACGACGTTGGCGCCGCACCCGACGAGCGCACACGCAAGCTCACCACCGATGACGCCCATCGCCCCGGTGACGATGACGGTGCGTCCCGTGAAGTCGTACTGGCGAGTCAACTCAGCCAAGTTCATAGCAGCGGACCATCCACATCAAGGCCGACACTCTGGTAATACCAGATCGGCGACGACAACCGGACATGCAACGCGCCGACTGAGAGTCTAGCTGTCGTGGCAACGCCTGTCAACGGGTCTCTTACGCGTTACATTTCAACAGTTGGCACGGATGGCCGTCGTCTGGCTCGAGCGCGAAAGCTGACCAATTGGTGTAGGCTGTACGCAGAAATGTAGGCAAATGGACGGACCATTGGAGAACGCTCCGTCGACCGCCCAGACAAGTGCCGCGCACGCTGCCTCAACTCCGGGTATGATTTCCGTCGCCCTCGCCGCGGAGACTTCCGATGCCCAATCCAGCCGGTCTGACCCGCCGGGACCTGCTCAAGTCCGCTGCCGTGGCGACTGCAGCCGCGCTCGGCTGCCCTCCGGCAGGCCTCGGAGCCGTGCAGACCGCTCCGGCCGGCGTGACGGCGATCGACCTTGCCGGCGGGCGGATCCTCGCGGGCTGGGAGCACTACCGCGGGACCCTCGGCGGCTCGTGGGAAATCTGGCGCGGCGACAAGGCCAGCGACAACGTGCCGTGGCGGACCGTGGATCTGCCGCACTGCTTCAACGCGCGCGACGCGGTGGATCCTGACACTATCTACTATCAGGGTCCCGGTTGGTATCGAACCACCATCCCGCTCGATACCGCGGCGGCACCCGGCGGTCGAACGCTGCTCGTCTTCGAAGGGGCGGGCCAGACGACCACGGTGTGGGTCCACACGCAGAAGGTCGGCAGTCATGTCGGCGGCTACGACGAGTGGCGCGTGGACCTGACTGACTGGCTCGCACGGATCCCCGCCGACTACAAGGGCGCGGTACCGGTGGCCGTGTGCTGCGACAACTCCCGCGACCTCGAGCGCATCCCGTCCGCCCTCTCGGACTTCAACCTGTACGGGGGGTTGTACCGGCACGTGCGCCTCGTCCAGGTGCCGGCGATCTCGATCGAACGCATTCACGTGGCCACCGAGGTCACGCCCGGTCAGCCGGCACGGGTGGAAGTGCGGGCGCGCCTCTACAATCCGACGGCGACACAGAGCGACCTGCGGGTGACGGTGCGCCTCACCGACCCGGGCGGCCGGCCGGTCTCGACGACGACCCGCGCGATGACGGCCTGGTCCGGCGAGCAGACGGTCGTGAAGGCAACGCTGGCCTCGCCCGCCCTCTGGTCACCGGAAAGGCCGGCGCTCTACCGCTGCGACGTCACCATCGAGAGCGAGCACGGCACGACGACCGCACAGGAAGCGTTCGGCCTGCGATTCGCCGACTGGGTCGAGCGCGGCCCGTTCCGCCTGAATGGCGAGCGCCTGCTGCTGCGCGGTACACAGCGTCACGAGGACCACGCAGGCCTTGGCGCCGCGCTCACCGACGATCTCGTCCGCCGCGAGCTCCGGATGATCAAGCACATGGGCGCCAACTTCATCCGGCTCGGCCACTACCAGCAGTCGCGGCTCGCGCTGCAGCTCTGCGACGAACTGGGCTTGCTCGTCTGGGAGGAGGTACCGTGGTGCCGGGGCGGCGTCGGCGGCGAGCGATATCGGACGCAGGCCCGTGACATGCTCCGCGCGATGATCGATCTGCACTTCAACCATCCGTCGGTCATCTTGTGGGGGCTCGGCAACGAGAACGACTGGCCCGGCGACTTCGAGACGTTCGATCAGGCCGCCATTCAGTCTTTCATGCGCGAGCTGAACGACCTGGCGCACCAGCTCGACCCGTCGCGCAAGACCGCCATTCGTCGCTGCGACTTCTGCAAGGACATTCCCGACGTCTACTCGCCGTCGATCTGGGCCGGCTGGTATCGCGGCCGCTACACGGAATACAAACCGTCGAGCGAAGAGGAGATGAAGCGGGTCAGGCACTTCTTCCACGCCGAATGGGGCGGCGACAGCCACGCCGGCCGGCACTCGGAGGATCCGGACCGCGTGCTGGCGCGCATCGGCACGGGCCTGGGCACCGACGAACGCGGCCTCGACTATCTCCTCACCGGCGGCCAGACGCGCGCCTCACGCGATGGCGACTGGTCCGAGACCTACATCTGCAATCTCTTCGACTGGCACCTCAAGGAACAGGAGACGATGCCGTGGCTGACGGGCGCGGCGCAGTGGATCTTCAAGGACTTCTCCACGCCGCTGCGGGGCGAGAACCCGGTTCCACGCATGAACCAGAAGGGACTCGTCGAGCGCGACCTGACGCCCAAGGAGGGCTACTACGTCTTCCAGTCCTACTGGGCGGCCGCGCCGATGGTCCACATCTACGGGCATTCGTGGCCCGTGCGATGGGGCGAGCCCGACGAGCAGAAGTTCGTCAAGGTCTATTCGAACTGCGAACAGGTGGAGCTGTTCGTCAACGGCGTGTCGGCCGGCATCCGGACGCGCAACAGCCAGGACTTCCCCGCTGCCGGCTTGCGGTGGCTCGTGCGGCTGCGTGAAGGCGACAACGTGCTTCGGGCCGTCGCGGCCGGTCGCGGCGCTCCACCCGTCAGCGACGAGATCCGTACGACGTACCAGACCGCGCGGTGGGGCGCCCCGGCGCGCCTCACGCTCGCCGAGGGCGCGCGTGACGGCGAGACGGTGCGCGTCGAGACCTCTCTGCAGGACGCCCACGGCGTGGTCTGCCTCGACAGCCGTGCCGTCGTGCGGTTCGGTCTCGCCGGCAGCGGGCGCCTGCTCGACAACCTCGGTACCGTGGGCGGGTCGCGGGTGGTCGAGTTGACGAACGGCCGCGGCCGCATCTCGCTCGTGCGCGCGGGCGGACCGTCCACCATCAGCGTGTCGGCGAAGGGTGTGCCGACGACGTTCCTGCTCGTGCCATGAGGAGCCGCACACGATGAGACCGTTGAAGACGCGCCTGGGGTTCGCCTGCGTGGCCGCGCTCGTGTTCGCCGTCCCGGGGCGTGCCCAGTCGGCCCCGCCCCTCGACATTCGCGCGGCCGAACGCCTCCGCGTCATCCCGCTCGCTGACGCGTTCCTGAAGGAAGCTCCCGAGACGGTGACCGCGAGCCACTCACCGCGCAGCGCGGGCGGCACGCACGACTTCTTCTCCGAGGCCGACTACTGGTGGCCGGACCCGAAGGACCCCGACGGTCCGTACATCCAGCGCGACGGGATGTCGAATCCCGCGAACTTCGTCGGCCATCGCCTGGCCATGATCCGGTTCAGCACTCATGTGGCCGCGCTGACCTCGGCGTACGTCCTCACGCGCGACGAACGGTATGCGGCGCATGCGCTGGCGCACCTGCGTGCCTGGTTCGTGGATTCCGCCACCCGCATGAACCCGAATCTCCAGTTCGCGCAGGCAATCAAAGGACGGGCGACCGGACGCGGCACGGGGATCATCGACACCATTCATCTCGTGGAGGTCGCCAGGGCGGCAGGGATCCTCGCGTCCGCTCATTCCGCACGGCCGGATGAGATGCGCGCCGTCCGGCAGTGGTTTGGCGAGTACCTGACGTGGCTCACCACCCACGAGTACGGGCTGCAGGAACGGGACGCCAGGAACAACCACGGCACGTGCTGGGTCATGCAGGTGGCCGCCTTCGCGCAACTGACCGGCGATGAGGCGCTGCTCGGCGCCTGCCGACGTCGCTACAAGGAGGTGATCGTGCCAGGGCAGATGGCCGCCGACGGGAGTTTCCCGCTCGAGCTGCGGCGAACGAAGCCGTACGGCTACTCGCTGTTCAACCTCGATGCGCTCGCGACGATCTGTCAGCTGCTCTCGACGCCGGACGACAATCTCTGGACGTGGTCGCTGCCCGACGGGCGCGGCATTCGAAAGGCGATGGCCTTCCTGTTTCCGTTCATGGAGGACAAGGCCACCTGGAGCCACCCGAAAGATGTCATGTACTTCGACGAGTGGCCGGTCCGCCAGCCGAGCCTGCTGTTTGCGGGCCGCGCCCTGCACGAGCCGGCGTACCTCGACCTGTGGAGGCGTTTGAACGGAACCCCGACGGCCGGGGAAGTGATCCGCAATCTGCCGGTGCGCCACCCACTCGTCTGGTTCGAGCAATAGATGGAGTTGCCCCAGCCCCGATTCTTGGGAGGTCATGTGAACATCGACAGTGCTGTCGTGCCGGTAGCCGGTCTCGGCACACGACTGCTGCCCGCCACCAAATCGCAACCGAAGGAGATGCTGCCGGTCGGACGCAAACCGGTCGTGCAGTACGTGGTCGAGGAGTTGGCCCGCGTCGGGATGCAGCGCGTGCTGTTCATCACGGGCCCGGGAAAAGCATCCATCGAGAACCATTTCGATCTGAACGGCGAGCTGATCCAGACGCTCCGTGAGACGGGCAAGGAGGAGTTGCTCGCCGAACTGGAGTTCGAGCGTGCCGCGCTCCAGTATTTCTACACGCGGCAGCGGCAGCTCCTCGGGCTCGGCCACGCGGTGCTCTGCGCGCGGTCGTTCGTCGGCCACCAGCCTTTCGTTGTCGCGCTCGGCGACTCGATCATCGGCTTGCACGCCGAGAGCGATGTGGTTGGCCGGATGACGCAGTGCTTCGCCGAGCGGCAGGCCGACGCGGTCATCGCATTCGAGGAGGTCCCGCGGGCCGACGTCCATCGATACGGCATCGCCAAACCGCGCACGTCGGGCGACATCTTCGAGATCGACGATCTGATCGAGAAGCCCTCGATCCACGAGGCACCGAGCACGTTGGCCATCGCCGCGCGCTACGTGTTGTCGCCGTCGATCTTCGACGCGCTCGACCACACGCCACCGGGCAAGGGCGGGGAGATCCAGCTGACCGACGCGATCCGCTCGGTCGTTCGCTCCGGAGGGCGGGCGTATGGCGTGCGCCTCCACGCCCATGAACGCCGCTACGACATCGGCAACTTCCAGGCGTACTTCCGCGCGTTCGTCGAGTTCGCGCTGGCCGACCCCCGGTTTGGCGCGCCGCTCCGCCGCTATCTCGAGGACCTGCTCCATGCTGATCGTACGTAAACGCGCCTTTGCTCGCGCCGGGCTTCTCGGCAACCCGTCGGACGGCTATCACGGCAAGACGATATCCGTCATCGTCCGCAACTTCTGGGCCGAGGTCGTCTTGTACGAGTGGGATTCGGTGGACATCGTCCTGGCCGAGGACGACCGCGCCCGGTTCAGCTCTGTCTATGATCTCGCGCGAGACGTGCGGCTCCACGGCTACTACGGAGGAATCCGCCTGATCAAGGCCACGATCAAACACTTCGTCGAATACTGCCAGGCCCGTGGCGTGACGCTGCACGATCGGAACTTCTCGGTCCGCTACCAGACCACCATTCCGCGGCAGGTGGGCCTGGCCGGATCGAGCGCCATCATCGTCGCCACGCTGCGAACGCTGATGGAGTACTACCAGGTCGAGATCCCGAAGGCTGCCCAGCCAACCTTCGTCCTCCAGGTTGAACAGGAAGAGCTGGGGATCTCCGCGGGACTGCAGGACCGCGTGATCCAGGTGTACGAAGGGGTCGTCTACATGGACTTCGACCGCGCGTGCCGGCAGGAGGTGAACGGCATCCCCTGCTATGCGTACGAGGAACTCGACCCCGGCCTGCTGCCGCCCCTCTACCTGGCCTACCACGACGCGCTCAGCGAACCGACCGAAGTGTTCCACAACAACATCAGGGACCGGTTCAACCGGGGCGACGAGAGCGTCGTGCAGGCGATGCGCCATTTTGCGGCCCTGGCGTGCGCCGGCCGGACAGCGCTCCTCACGGGCGACGCCGATCGGCTGGCCACCCTCATCGACGAGAATTTCGACACCCGACGCCGCATCTACCAGTTGCCGCCATGGCAGATTGAGATGGTCGAAACGGCCCGCCGGGTCGGCGCGAGCGCCAAGTTCGCGGGGTCGGGAGGCGCCATCATCGGCACCTGTCGCACCGCCGCGATGCTGGCCGACCTGAAGGCGGCGCTGGCCGCCGCCGGGTCGCGAACCATCGAGCCGCAGGTCGAGCCTGAGATGACACCTTTCGCCTCCGAAAGTCGCCACACGTCTGACCACTCACCGGAATGACCAGAAGCGCCAATGGACGCGCTTTGGAGACTATTGCTAAATGTTCGCGCCAAACCATCTATGCCGTTGACAGGCGCCGAGACTTCGTGATACTCCATACGTCACCAGATTGGTCAGTCCATTAATCAGAGGGTCGTTCAGCCCCCAAGAGTCTCGTGGTGAAAGCAGCTGGACAAGTCCATCGCCGGATCCGAAGCAATTTCCGGCGGCCCTGCAAGTCGTGATACGTGGAAGCCGAGGAGGACGCGCGTATGGCCAGGTCTCACGGGAAGCTCCTACTCATGGTGGCAGCGATCCTGCTGCTCGCCGTGCCCATCGTCAGTGCCCAGGCCACAACAGGCCGCATTTCGGGCATCGTCAAGGACGCCTCCGGAGGCGTCCTTCCCGGCGTGGCGGTCACCGTGACCGAGACACGCACCGGATTCATCCGCACCGATGTCACCGACTCGCAGGGTGGGTACGTCTTCGTGAACCTGCCGCTCGGTGACTACACGGTGGGCGCCGACCTCCAGGGGTTCAAGAAAGCCCTGAAGAGCGGCTATGTGCTCGTGGCCGACGGCCGGCTGTCCGCCGACTTCGCCCTCGAAGTCGGCGCGTTCTCAGAGGTCGTGCAGGTCACGGTGCAGGCCGAGACCGTGAATACGGTGTCCGGCGAGCTGGCGCGCACGGTCGATCGCGCGCAGGTGCAGGACCTGGCGTTGAACGGCCGCAACTACATGCAGATGGTGACGCTCGTCCCGGGCGCGCCGCTCGTCGACACGACCGCGCCGCTCGACATCATGACCGGCCTCGGCATCAACACGACGGTCAACGGCAGCCGGACCAATGCGAGCCTGCTGACGGTGGACGGCGGCTTCAACATGGATGGCGGCAGCAACAACAGCCAGATCAGCAACGTCGGCATCGACTTCATCGACCAGGTGAGCGTCAAGACGTCGAACTTCTCCGCCGAGTACGGCCGCAATTCAGGGGCAGCCATCAACGTCGTGACGCGCAGCGGCTCCAACATGTTCAAGGGAAGCGTGTTCGAGTACATGCGGCGTAACGCCTGGGATCAGAACGACTACTTCAACAACCTGAAGGGGATCGCCAAGGGGAAGTTGACCTACGACAACCCGGGATTCAGCCTGGGCGGCCCGATCGCGAAGGACAAGATCTTCTTCTTCGGCGGTATGGAGTGGAAGCGGATCCGGCGTCTGACGTCCCCGTCCACTCGAACGCTGCCCACCAGCCTCATGCGCAGCGGCAACTTCAGCCAGTTGACCGCGACGATCAAGGATCCGCTGACCGGCAAGGCGTTTTCGGGCAACGTCATCCCCCCCAACCGGATCACGGCCGACGGTCGCGCCATCGCGAACGTGTACGACGCGATGTCGAAGGTCGCGGCGCAGTACAACGACAACCTCCTGACCAACAACACGGTCTTCCAGGATGACAACCCGTTCGATTTCCGACAGGAGATGTTCCGCGTCGACTACCAGCCGACCGGCTCGCACCGGTTGACCACACGGCTCGTCTTCGACCACTACAACCTCGTCGAGCCCGGGGGCACCTTCATCAACTCGCAGATGCCGACCGTCCCGACCAACCGCCTGCGGCCTGGTCGCAACGTTCAGATCAACCACTACTGGACGCTGAAGAACAACCTCATCAACGAGGCGAAGTTCAACTACTCGGGGAACGGCCAGATCATCCCGCCGGTCGGCGACAGGTGGAAGCGCGGCACGTACGGCTTTGCGTTCCCGCAGATCTACAGCGGCGGCGGCAACTATCCCGACAGCATCCCGGACGTCACCGTTCAGAGCTACGCGAGCTTCAACGGTGCGGCACAGTCGCTGATCTCGCCCACGTGGGACTACTCGTTCTCGGACAACGTGACGTGGCTGAAGGGAAATCACACGCTCAAGGCCGGGATGCTGTACGTCTACAACCAGAAGGACCAGAACGGCCGCTCAGCCTACGACGGAACCGTGAGCTTCTCGACCACGGGCAACACGAACTCGACCGGCAACGCCTTCGCCGACGCGCTCCTCGGCTACTACCGGACCTACCAGGAAGCGCAGCTCGACCCGATGGGCTATTTCCGGTACCACCAGTACGAGGCGTTCGTGTCCGACGCGTGGCGCGTGAGCGATCGATTGAGCGTGGAAGTGGGTCTGCGCTACGCGTGGCAGATGCCGACGATCACGCTGGGCAACAATACGACCAGCTTCGACCCGGCGAAGTACAATTCGGCGCAGGCCGTGACCATCCTCCCGAATGGCACCATCGTTCCCGGCACGGGCAACCGTTACAACGGCCTGACGCGCCCCGGCGAAGTGCCGTCCGGCCAGGTCGCCAACGTCCCGAACGCCACCAACCCGGCGGTGCAGAGCATTCCGATCGCGGCGTCGGACGGCTACTACCAGCGCCAGAACCTGTTGGCGCCGCGCTTCAGCTTCGCGTGGAAGCCGTTCGGGAACGACTCCACGGCCATTCGCGGCGGTGCGGGATTGTTCTACGACCGGCCCGAAGGGAACCTGTATTTTGCATTGGTCAACAACCCGCCGTTCTCGCTGAGTTCCTCCTACGAGAATGGCAACCTGGCGAACCCCGGCGGCGGAACGGCATCCGCGCTGGCGCCCTGGGCCAGCATGAACGCGCTCGATCCGAACCTCAAGATCCCGAGGGTGTGGAACTGGAGCCTTGGCGTGCAGCGCGAGTTGGGGTTCTGGGGCCTGTTCGCTGAAGTCACGTATGTCGGAAACAAGGGCCAGAACCTGATTCGCCAGCCCGACATCAACCGGCCCACCTTCGCGGATCTGCAGGCCAACGCAGTGGGCGCGAAGGCCAACACGAACTACCTCAGGCCGTACAAGGGCTACTCGAACATCCTCATCCGGCTGTCGGACGCCGAGTCGAAGTACAACGCGTTGCAGTTGTTCCTCAGCCGCAGGCGCGGCAGCATCAACTTCACGGTCAACTACACCTATTCGCGTTCCTGGGACAACGGCAGCGGCAACGGGGACAACCTGGACACGGGCGCCGATTGGCGCGACCTCAGCTACAACTGGGGGCCGAGCGATAACGATCGCCGGCATGTCTTTGTCAGCACCTGGACCTACCGCCTGCCCTTCTGGTTGAACCGGAAGGACGTCCTGGGCAGCCTGGTCAGCGGATGGGAGATCTCGGGCATCACGCGCCTGCAGTCGGGCGCCCCGTTCTCGGTGTCCGGCAACACCGCGATTGGCGGCCGGCGCGCCGACTTCAGCGGCGGCAGCGAGCAGGCGTCGGACGTCGGCACGCTCCGCGCCGACAACAGCATTTCCTGGCTCGATCCCACCAAGTTCAGCTCGGCTCCGGAGAGCCGGCTGGGCAACAGCGGCCGCAACGTGTTCTACGGGCCCAGCCTCCAGCAGTGGGACATCTCCCTTCGGAAGCAGTTCCGGCTGAAGGGCAACATGAAGGCGCAGTTCCAGGCGGACTTCTTCAACACCTTCAACAACCTGATCCTCCGCAACCCGGCGACGACGGTGACCAACGCCGGATTCGGAACGATCACGTCGGCGGCGCCGATGCGCAACGTGCAGATCGGCTTCCGGTTCATGTTCTAGTCCGACAGTGGCGGCGGGCACCGGAGCCCGCCGGAGCCCAAGGGCCGGGGAGTTCCCGTGAATTCTCCGGCCCTTCGTCTATAGTTTCCGTGACCGCGCGCAGGTTCAGCGCAGCGGATACCTGGAGGAGGCTCATGAAATCGCGACGCGAGTTCCTAAAGACAGCGGCCGTCGGCACGGCGGGCTGGGCGGTCGGGATGAACGCTTCGAGCTACGCCCGCATCCTCGGCGCCAACGATCGCGTGAACTTCGCCATCGCCGGGCTCCACGGCCGTGGCCTCGCCCACCTGGAGTGCCTGAAGCTCGTTCCGAACGCGATGGTCACGCATATCTGCGACGTGGACCGCCGCGAGTTCCCGAAGTTCGCCGCCGCGGCCCAGGCGGCCTTCAAGCAGGCACCGATCCAGGTGCAGGACTTCCGGAAGGCGCTCGAATCGAAGGACGTGGACGTCATCACCGTCGCGACTCCCGAGCACTGGCATGCCCCGATGGCCATCCTCGGACTGCAGGCGGGCAAGCACGTCTACGTCGAGAAGCCGTCCAGCCACAACCCGCGAGAGGGCGAACTGCTGCTGGAGGCCCAGAAGAAATACGGGAAGCTGGTCCAGTGCGGCAACCAGCAGCGCTCCTCCGCCCACACGATCGAGATCATGGCGAAGATCAAGGAAGGGCTGATTGGCCGGCCGTACTTCGGCAAAGCCTGGTACAGCAACACACGCGGGCCGATCGGTGTCGGCAAGCCGGTGCCCGTCCCGCCTGAACTCGACTGGGATCTCTGGCAGGGCCCGGCGCCGCGCCGGCCGTACAAGGACAACATCCATCCCTACAACTGGCATTGGCTCTGGCACTGGGGGACCGGCGAGACGCTCAACAACGGCACGCACGAAGTGGACCTGTGCCGCTGGGCGCTTGGCGTGGACTACCCGAACCGCGTCTCGGCCGCCGGCGGCCGCTACCACTTCAAGGACGACTGGGAGTTCTACGACACTCTGGTGACCAGCTTCGAGTACGCCGACCAGATGATCACGTGGGAAGGCATGTGCTGCCAGGGCAAGCAGTACTATGGCCGCGGCCGCGGCGCGACCATACACGGCACCAAGGGCACGGTGCTCATCGACCGCGGCGGATACCAGGTCTACGACCTTCACGACAAGCTCCTGACCGAGGTCAAGGCCGAGCGCGGCGGTGAGACGCAGGACCTGCGCAGCATCGACTCGATGACGACCGCGCACTTCAAGAACCTGGTGGACGGGATCCGCTCCGGCGCACCGCTGCGCGCGCCGGTGCGAGATGGTCAGATCGGGGTGACGATGCTGCTGCTGTCGAACATCGCGTGGAAGACGGGCCGCGTGCTGAACCTCGAGGCGACGACCGGCCGGATCCAGAACGACCCGGACGCCATGAAGTTGTGGGGACGCGAGTACGAGACGGGGTGGGAGCCGAAGGTCTAGAAGAAGGCGCCGGGGCCGCCTACACGGCCCCGGCGCGCCCGAGCGGGAATCCGAAGTAGTCGCGGGCGTTGAAGAAGCAGATCTTCTGCACCACTCGTCCGAGCGCCTCGCGATCGTCCGGCAGCAGGCCCCGCCGGACGTCCTCTCCAATCAGGTTGCACAGCAGGCGCCGGAAGTACTCGTGCCGCGAGTACGACAGGAAGCTGCGGGAGTCGGTCACCATCCCGACAAACCGCGCCAGCAGCCCCATGTTCGACAGCGCGTTCATCTGCTGCGTCATGCCGTCGAGCTGATCGAGGAACCACCATGCCGCCCCGTACTGCATCTTGCCGGGCACGCTGCCGTCCTGGAAGTTGCCGGCCATCGTGGCGACCAGAGCGTTGTCGCGCGGGTTGAGGTTGTACAGGATCGTCTTGGCAAGCTGGTTGGTCTCGTCCAGCCTGTCGAGAAAGCGCGCCAACGGGCGCGCTACTTCGAAGTCGCCGATCGAATCGAAGCCCGTGTCGGGCCCGAGCTGGCGGCGCAACCTCGTGTTGTTGTTCCGCAGCGCGCCCAGATGGAACTGCTGCACCCAGCCCCGAGCGTGGTCGAGGAGCGCCAGTTCGTGCACCAGGGCTGATTTCAGCCTCAGCGCGGCCGCGGGCTCGAGCACCCGCCCGGTGCGCACCCGATCGAACGCCGCAGCCACCTCCTCGCGCGTCCAGGCCTCGGCGAACATCGTCTCGAGGCCGTGGTCCGACGCGCGACAACCCATCGCGTGGAAGAAGTCGTGGCGCACCTTCAGTGCCTCGAGGAGGGAATCGAAGCGGCCGCCAACCGCAACGCCGGACGCCTGCTCCAGGTGGCCGACCCAGGCGTTGAGCGCCTGGGGATCCTCGACGGCAAAGACCTTGTCGGGCCGCCACGTCGGGTAGACGCGGGTCTCCGGATCCGGGCGGGCCGCCAACCGTCGGTGCGCGTCGAGCGCGTCCACCGGGTCATCGGTCGTGCAGACGACCGCCACGCGAAAGCCGCGCAGCAGGCCGAGGGCCGTGAATCCATCCTCCAGCAATCGCTCGTTGCAACGATCGAACACCGCCTTCGCCGTCGCCGGCGACAGCAACTCGCCGACGCCGAAGGGCCGGCGCAGTTCCATGTGTGCCCAGTGATAGAGCGGGCTGCGCACGGCATCGGGCACGGTCCGCGCCCATGCCTCGAACTTCTCCCAGTCCGACGCGTCGCCAGTGCAGAAGCGCTCGGGCACGCCGTTGGACCGCATCGCGCGCCACTTGTAGTGATCGCCGTCCAGCCAGATCTCGGTGATCGACCGGAAACGATGGTCCGCTGCCATCTGGTCTGGCGAGAGGTGGCAGTGGTAATCGATGATCGGCATGCCCTCGGCAAAGCGGTGGAACAGGTCCACTGCCACGTCGCTCTCGAGCAGGAAGTCCTCGTTCAGAAACGGTTGCATGCTCGCTCCGTCGGACGCCCGTCTCAGCGGACGACCTCGAATCGGCCCTTGACGCGAATGCCGGCAGCGGAACTGTCCACGCCGAGGACCAGATCCGGGCTGGTGCCCCTCCCGAGCCCGGCGGAAGGCCGGACCGACGGAGGGGCCAGATCTAGAACGCCCGGGCCTCCTGCAACTGGCGCTTCATGCTCGTCCACGCGACGCGCGTCGAGGCCTCCGGAGTGCCGGCGCCGCGCCAGTGCGTTTCGAGCGTGACCGGGCCGTGGTAACCATCCTTCAGCAGGGCCCGGAACTGCGCCGTCCAGTCGATCAGGCCCGTCCCCATCTCGGACCACTCGAATCCGCCGCCGGCCTTGCGAGAAACGTTCTTGCAGTGAACATGACCGATGCGGTCCTTGGGCAGCCGCGCGTAGCCGTCGGGAAAGGCCGCATCACCGCGCATGCCGGCGTTGCCGGGATCCCAGTTCAGTTTGAAGGCGCGCGACCGCACGGCGTCGAGCGTACGGATCGACTCGGCCGACGTCGCGGTGTTGCAGGCGTATTCGTTCTCCAGGACGAGCACGAGGCCCAGCTTCGCCGCCTTGTCCGCCGCCTGTCGGAGCTTGTCGTCCATCGCCGCGCGGTACGGGGCGGGATCGTCGAGGCGCCAGAAGTCGAAGATCCGGATGTGGTCGGTGCCGAGTCTCCTGGCCAGCTCGAACGATCGTTCGAGCACCTCGTCCTGTTGCGCGAAGACGAAATCCGCCTTGTACGAGTCGTCCTTGGACCCGAAGGGCGATCTCGGCGCACCGGGCCAATCGACCTTGAAGACCGGCGACGCGATCGCGCTCACGCGCAGTTGACGGCCTTCGATCAGGCGCTTCGCCTCGGCAATCTCCTTGTCGTCGAGCCGGGTGATGTTCTTGTTCCACAACTCGCGGAGTTCCACCCACCCGAGGCCGAACTCCTGCGTCGCCACCTCGAGCGCGTGGCCGAGGTCCTGGCTGATCTCGTCGGTCAGCACGGAGACCTTGAACGCCGAAGGCGTGGCGTTGGCTGCCGACCGTATCGAGGCGGCGATCACCGAGCGGCCCGCCGCGAGCGACCCCGACGAGGCCGCAGCCACTGCGCCAAGCGTCGTCAGGAACGCGCGCCGAGAGTAATCGGATGCCATGGAGCTACCCCTTCTCCGCCGGCTCCACAATCGCCAGCGGCTCGAGCTTCGGGACCAGGAGATGGTGGATGACGAACGATACGAGGTACGCCGACGCACAGATGGCGAACAGAATTGCGTAGCCGCCGCTCACGTTGCCGGCCGCCTTGAACTGATCGATCAGCCGGCCCGAGAACCACGGGAACAGCACGCCGCCGATCGCCCCCGCCATGCCGCCGAGGCCTGTGATCGTCGCCACGTCCTTCTTGGCGAAGACATCGGACGTCGTCGTGAACAGATTCGCCGACCAGGCTTGGTGCGCCGCACCGGCGAGACCGATGAGCAACACGGCCGGCCAGTCCCCCACTCTGGTCACGAACAGGATGGGAAGCACGCACAGCGCGAAGAGGAACATCCCCGTCTTCCGCGCACGCGTGACGCTCCACCCGCGTGTCTGAAAGTAGCCGGTGAGCCACCCGCCAGCGATGCTCAGCACGGTGACGATGACGTAGATCGTCACCAGGTGGAGCCAGCTCTTCTTGATGTCCAGGCCGCGGGTCTGGAGGAAGTAGGCGGGCAGCCAGATCAGGAAGAACCACCACACCGGGTCCGTCATGAACTTCGCGATGATGAACCCCCACGCCTGGCGGCAGCCCAGGGCCCGCCGCCATCCGATCGGTTTCGCGTTCGCCTCCTCGCTGTCACGGTCGCTGCTGATGTAGGCGAGTTCTTCCCGCGTCACGCGCGTCTGACGTTCGGGCACGTCGTAGAAGGGTATCCAGAGGAGGAGCCAGGCGAACCCCGCCGCGCCGGCGAAGATGAACGCCCAGCGCCAGCCGAGCGTGATGGCGATGGCCGGCACGAGAGCCGGCGCGATGATGGCCCCGACGTTGGTGCCGGAATTGAAGATGGCGGTGGCAAACGCACGTTCGCGCTTTGGAAACCACAATGCGATCGCCTTGATCGCGGCCGGGAAGTTGCCGCCCTCGCTGGCGCCCAGGAAGATGCGTGCCGCAAAGAAGCCCGTCACGGAGCCCACGAGCGCGTGGCTCATCGCCGCCACACTCCAGAGCGTGATCGACACGGTGTACCCGATCTTCGTGCCGTAGCGATCGATGAACCAGCCGAAGACGAACAATCCGACCGCGTACGCGCCCTGAAACGCCGAGTTGACGAGGCCGAACTGCTCGTTGCTCCAGCCCAACTCCTTGTCCAGGAACTCCTTGATCAGAGCGAGGATCTGCCGGTCGACGTAGTTGACCGTGGTCGCCAGGAATATGAGGGCGCAAATGACCCATCGATACGAACCCATCGCCGTCGTCAGGTCGGACGTCCGCGGGTCAGCAGTCTCCCCACCACCGGCATCGCGCGTCGGTTTTCCGGCCACGTTCCCGTCCTTTCTGGCGTTACGTCTCTTCCAGTGCCTGCGTGCGCGCCGCGCGCCGCAGATGGTCTTCCATCGCCCGGCGGGCCCGCTCGGGATCACGCGCGCGGATTGCCTGGTAGATCGCCCGGTGTTCCTCGGCGGCGATCTTCTTGTCCTGGGCGCGGCCGATCGTCTGACGACGAAGCTCGTAGAACATCTTCGCAATCATCTCGACCACGGAGGCGAGAATCGGGTTGTCGGACGCCGCCGCCACCGCCTGGTGAAAACGGATGTCGTGTTCGAGGAAGGTCTCCGGTTCGTCCATCGACGCAAACATCCCGGTCGTCTCGTCGCTCATCGCAATCATCTTGTCCGGCGCGGCGCGCTCGGCCGCGAGCCCGGCCACCGCGACCTCGAGCACCAGACGCGCCTCGAACATCTGCGACCGGCTGAACCCATGGAGGGCGGCGAGAAAGCTGAGCGGCTCGCTACCCAGCACCGGCGGCCCGCCGGTGATGAACGTGCCCGCGCCCTGCCGAATCTGCACGACTCCCATGGCGGCGAGACTCTTGAGCCCGGAGCGAACACTGGGCCGGCTCACACCAAGCTGCTGAGCCAGCTCGCGCTCGGGCGGCAGCCGATCACCGGCCTTGAGCTCTCCCTGCTCGATCGACCCCCGCACTCGACCCACGACCAGTTCCGCAGCGGTCACCTTTTTCGTCGGTCTCGCAGTCATACAGGTATTACCAATCAATCGACGATCGGCCAATTGGAGAAAGAGAGATATCACCAGATCGCCTCGGCTGTCAACTTGAAACACGGCCGTTTTGCCCCCCTATCGAGCCAGTTGCCCGGCGAGGGACGAGCAGCCGGCGGGCGCCGGCCGAAGCCGGCCGCGGTCTGTCGTTGGATTACTCAGGAATAGATGATGGTAAGACCACTGAAGGGCTCCGGGAGCACGAGGCGGGCATCGCGCCTTCACGACCCGCCCCATCGCCTGGCGCAAATCATCTGCACGGGCCGCGGCGCGTTGCAGAACATCGTCGAGGCCTCCGAGACGATGGTGGCGGCTGGCGGTTCGTGTCACGCGCCATTGTCACGCGCCATTGCCACGCGCCCGCAGATCGAGTACAAGCAATCGGACTCGCAGGCCGCCAGACGGCCGTTCGTGCCCCGACCAAGGAGATTCGGATGATGATGCAGCGGAACAGGACCCAGGCGATGTGCCTTGCAGTGGTGGTGATTGCCTCGGTCGGCCTCCTCGGCGCCACCGCGTCGGCGCAGGACCGTCTGAAGTCGATGCCGGGCTACGAGCGATACCAGAAGATGAGCAAGGAGATCCCGTCAGCCTTCAAATCCGGGGCCGTGACGGTGACCTGGAAGGACGGTGGAGCCGCGCTCGAGTATCCGAAGGACGGCAAGATCTATCGGTACGATCTTGCCAGGAAGCAGACCTCCGAGGTCGGACCAGAACCGACGCCGGAGGAAGGTGGCGGACGCGGACGGCCGTCCGGGCCGGAACGCGGCCGGCAGGTGGCCTCCTCACCCTCTCCAAACGGGAAACTCAAGGCCTTCTACCGCGATCGCAACCTGTGGCTGAGCGATGCCGCTGGCGGCAACGACGCCAGGATCACAACCGACGGCAGCGAGCGGGACCGCATCAAATACGGCACTGCCAGTTGGGTGTACGGTGAGGAACTGCGGCAGACGACGGCGATGTGGTGGTCGCCGGACAGCACGAAGGTGGCCTACTACCGTTTCGACGAGAAGCAAGTACCCGACTACCACCTCCAGACGGACCAGACGAAACTCTACAGCCGCGACGATGTGGAGGCCTATCCGAAGGCGGGTCAGCCGAATCCGATCGTCGAGCTGTTCGTCTACGACGTCGCGTCGAAGAAGTCCGTCCGCGTGGACGTGCGCGACGGCAGGCCGTTCGACAACAACGTGGTCGGGCACTACGTCTACAACGTCGCCTGGTCGCCGGATGGGACCGAACTGCTCTTCAACCGCACCAACCGGCGCCAGAACACTCTCGAAGTGATCGCGGCGAACCCGACCACGGGCACCTGCCGAACCGTCATCCACGAGGAATGGCCGACAAGCTGGATCGAGAACAGCCCGACGATGCTGTTTCTCAAGGACGGCAGGCGGTTCGTCTGGGGATCCGAGCGGAACGGCTGGAAGAACTTCTACCTGTACGACATCACCGGCAAGCTGCTGGTCCCGCTCACGACGAGCAGCACCTGCGAGAACGACGCCATCATCAGAATCGATGAGGACGCGAAGCTGATGTTCTACACGGCGCGAGACGGCGACAACTACTTGAAAGTGCAATTGCACCGTGTTGGACTCGATGGCAAGGGCGATGTGCGGCTGACCGACCCCGCGTTCAATCACGCGATCGGCAGTTGTCTGCCGAGATCAGGCGGTCGCGCGCGCGCCGTCCCGGGCGCGCCAGCGTGCAGCCTGTCTCCCGACGGAAGGTACTTCATCGACATCGCGCAGACCCACGACGTGCCGCCCACGACCCGGCTGATGGACATGACCGGCAAGGCCGTCGCCGAACTGGCGGCGAGCGACGTCACGAAGCTGACCGAACTCGGGCTGAGGAAGGCCGAGATGTTCACGTTCAAGGCGGCGGACGGCAAGACCGTTTTGCGCGGCCTCATCAGCTTTCCGTCGAACTTCGACCCGACGAAGAAGTACCCCGCCCTCGTCTCGGTGTACGGCGGGCCAGGTTCGTCCGGCAGCACGGCGCGCGAGACGTTCGTCGCACCGAACTTGTCGGCAGAATACGGGTTTCTCATCCTGAACCTCGACTCTCGATCGGCGCCCGGCATGGGAAAACGCCAGCTCGACACGGTCTACCTGAAGCTCGGACAGGTCGAGATGGACGACATGGCCGAGGGCGTGAAGGCGCTCTGGAGCCGGCCCTATTTCGACAAGGATCGCGTCGGCATGTACGGGACGTCGTATGGCGGGTACTCCTCCTTGATGTGCGTCCTGCGGCATCCGGAGGTGTTCCGCGTGGCGTCGGCGTCGTCGCCGCCGACCGCGTGGTACCACTACGATACGATCTATACCGAACGGTTCATGTGGATTCCGGAAGAGAACAAGGCGGGCTACGAGGCCGGGAGCGCGATGACGTACGCGGACACGCTGAATGGCCGCCTCCTGATCTACTACGGCACCGCGGACAACAATGTCCATCCGACCAATTCCATGCAGCTGATCGCGGCGCTCCAGAAGGCCAACAAGAGCTTCGAGGTGCAGGTCGGGCCCGATGCCGGCCACTCCGGCGTGCGCACCGACCGGATGATGGAGTTCTTCATCGAGAACCTCGTCATCAACAAGCCGCCAGCCGCCGGCGAGCGGTGAGTCGGGATCGAGGCCGTCAAGCAGCAGGATCGAACATATGCGCTATCTCTCTGCGACCGTACTCCTCATCGGCCTGATGTTGGTGCCTGCCGGAGACCACCTGCAAGGCCAGACGGGCCAAGCCGCTTCACCGCGTCCGGCAAACGCCGAACTGGCAACCTTTCCGTCGGCATGGAGCTACAAGCCCGGCGCTCAGGCGCCCGGCGCGCCGAACGGGATGGTGGTGTCCAACTGCGCGCTGGCTACCGACGCCGGCGTCGAGATTCTGAAGGCGGGCGGCAACGCGGTGGATGCCGCCGTCGCGGTCGGCTTCGCCCTTGCCGTCGCCTACCCGGAAGCCGGCAACATCGGGGGTGGTGGCTACTCAGTCGTGCGCTTGGCCGACGGCCGGATGAGCGCGCTCGACTACCGCGAGACGGCTCCGGCCACCTCGTCGCGTGACATGTTCATCGGCGCGAACGGCAAGCCTACGGATCAGAGTCTGATCGGCCACCGTGCGTCGGGCGTGCCCGGCAGCGTCGCAGGCCTGCTCGCGCTGCTCGAGAAGCACGGAAGCCTGCCGCGCGCGAAAGCGCTGGCGCCGGCCATTCGCCTGGCCCGCGACGGCTTCATCGTCGACGAAATCTTCCACATGTCGATCCGGCAGAACGCCACCCTCATCAAGCGTTACGCCGGTGCCGCGCTGTTCCTGCCCGGCGGTCAGCCGCCCGCGATCGGCACGCGGTTCGTCCAGGCCGACCTCGCGCGTACGCTGGAACACATCGCCTCGGACGGCGCCTCGGGCTTCTACAGCGGTCCGGTGGCGGATGCCGTCGTCGCCGAGATGAAGCGGGGCTCCGGCACCATCACCGCTGCCGATCTCGCCGGCTATGCGCCCGCCTGGCGCACGCCGCTCGTCGGGAGCTACCGAGGTCACTCCCTGCTCGCGATGCCGCCGTCCTCCTCAGGCGGCGTCACGGTCGTGGAAACCTTGAACATCTTGGAAACGTGGCCGGACATCGCGCCATGGAACAGCCCAGCCGCTCTCCATCGGCAGGCGGCGGCGTTCCAGCGGGCGTTCGTCGACCGGAACGGGACGCTCGGCGATCCCGACTTCGTGAAGATGCCGCTCGAGCGCCTGGTGAGCAAGGCATACGCCCGGTCACTGGCGGCAGGCATCGGCGCACGCCGGGCGACACCAACGAGCCAGCTGCCGGCGGCCGCGAAGGAAGGCACGAACACGACGAACTACTGCGTCGTGGACCGCGTGGGGAATGCGGTCGTCATCACCACGACCATCAACAGCCTCTACGGCTCGGGCGTCTGGGTACCTGGCGGCGGCTTCTTCCTCAACAACGAGATGGACGACTTCGCGGTGCAGCCCGGCACGCCGAACCAGTTCGGCCTGGTGCAGGGCGAGGCCAACGCGATTGCGCCGGGCAGGCGGATGCTGTCGGCGATGGCACCGACGATCGTGCTCGACCCTGCGGGCCAGGTGCTGATGCTCGTGGGCGGTCGCGGCGGGCCCCGAATCATCACCGCGGTGGTTCAGGCCATCGTCAATCTCATCGATCACCACATGCGGCTGGCCGATGCCGTCGGTGCCCCGCGCATCCACCATCAGGCCCTGCCCGACGTGCTGCAGTACGAGAAGGGCGGCGTGCCACCCGAGGTGGTCGCGGCGCTGACCGCGATGGGCTACAAGACCGAGGCGGGCGCCACGGGCTCGCTCACCGCCATCGCGCGCACGAAAACCGGCTGGGAAGGACTCTTCGATCCGCGCAAGCACGGCCGCGCGGCCGGTTACTGACGCCCGCTCCATTTCCGCCATACCGCGGCGTCGTAGAGAAGCCTGAGGAAGACGCCTCCGACCACCGACCGAGCCTGGAAGCCGGCCTTCGTCGCGTCGTGCGTCCAGTACCAATCGGTCATCGGCACGCGCTGAGGGGTGGCGTTGAGAAACTCGTAGATCGGATCGATGAGCGCGTCGAAGTCGGCGCGGTCACCGGTCAGGGTCGCCGTCCACGTGATCCAGTCGAGTTTCGTATAGAGCCGCCGATCGTCCAGGGCGAGACCGTACCGTCCGATGACGCGCCGGTAGAAGGACATCTCCTTCTTCAGTATCGCGGCCGGAAACAGGTTCAAGCCGAGGACGCGGTCCCACACCAGGTTGTACTTCTGGCTCCACGAACCCGGACGGTCGAACGCGAGGCGGAAGTGATCGCCATCATCGGCTTCCCTCGCCCAGCGCGCCGCGTACTGCTCGGCCAGCGCTCGATACGCCGTCGCATTCGCCGCCTCGCCACGCATCTCGCACAGCCGGGCAAAGGCGCCAAGAGCCACGATCGCCTTCGCGGAGAGATTGACGTTGTGCGCGAGGTGACCGGCGAAGTCGTCGGTGCAGAGCTGGTTTTCGGGGTCGAAACCGCGGTCGCGCAGGTACTCGGCCCACTTGGTGAGAACCGGCCAGTACCGGCCGGCAAAGGCCGCGTTACCCTCCATCTGCGCAATGGCCGTCACGAGGATCAGCATGTTGCCGGTCTCCTCCACCGGCATCTGATCCTCCTCGGTCTTTTCACCGCCACCGTACACCTGCCCGGTCGCGTGCGGATACGTTCCGAGATCGTGCGGCGCGAACGGGAATCGCCACCGCGGCGAGCTCGCATAGTCGAGGTTCGACACCACGAGTGCCTTGGCGAGTGACGGGCCGAATAGCAGGTACTGCGGGGCCATCGGGTAGATCACGTCCACTGTGGCAATGCATCCGTTGCTGAAGTTCTCTTTCGGGAAGAGGAGCGGCTGGCCGTTCTCGTCGGCCACGAGCTTGGTGGCCGCCAGCGTTTGCCTGAATGCCAGCGCCCCGAGTTGCGCATAGCGTTCGCCGCCGGCACCCGTCAGATCGTGCATCAACTCGTCATCGAACGCCGCCGCCTTGGCGTCCAGTTTGACTCGATCGCGCGCCGCGGCGATCAGCGCGCCATCGATCGAGGTCCCGTTGCGCCGCCAGTACGCACGCAGATCGCGCGAGAAGTACCGAATCGCCGAGACATCGTCATAGGCGAGCATCGCCCACCGCTCGGCAGGCGTGACACCGACGGCGCCGAGTTCCCATGCCACGGCCATCGCCAGTCGGGACTCCGAGACCGGCGCCGGACGCGTGGCGTCAGCGGTTGACGCGAGGCGACCTTCAGCGACGAAGGTGCGACGCATCCGACCGCCGTTCCCGCCGGCAACCACGGTTCGCGGATCCGCCGGAGCCGCAAGATATCCGTAGCCCCAGTCGATGCGCACGTCATCGCCCGCCCGGCCCAGGACAGGCTGAGTGACGGTGCCCACCCGCGCCACTGAGAGACCGCTCACAGCCGGGTAGTCGAGTTGGACGACCTGGTCCGGCGTGTTGACCGCGACCTCCGCGCCGCAATCGAAGTAGACCTGCACCTGGTGAGCGTGGCCGTCAATCGACCGGACGCCCCACTGGAGATACGTGACTGGGCGGGACAACAGATCGAGATCCGACGGCAGCGACGGCGTGAGGAATGTCAGCGTGACCTCGACCGTGGCGTTCGCGAAGCGGTAGACGGTGCGGGTTGGCTTCACCGTCAGCGCCTGCTGGAGGAGCGCGGCGGTGTCGGCCGGCGTCGCCCCCATCACGCGAAACGCCTGACCATCGACGCGGACCAACGAGGTCAACGGCTGCGCGCGGCCGGTCCAGTGGACGGTGGCTGCGTCGGTGAGGCGGTCGGCCGGTGACCAGATTGAGAAGTACGGATCGTGCGCGACGAGGGGAACGGCAGGCGGCCGGAAGGCCGGCGCCGCCGGCCCGCCAGCCGCGACGGACGCAGCCGCGGCCTGCCAGACGACAGCCATGATGGCGCTCGCGAAAAGGAGCAGCGGCGATCTCCGACAGAGCATGCGAAGTCTCCTCGATGTGGTACCCGACGAGTGGCGCCATCCGGCCGGGCGAAACCCGGCAACCTGATTGGGGACATTCTGCCGGAAGTGCGGTCTGCACGGAAAGAAAAAGGCGGCTCGGCGGTGGCGGGTGTCAGCCGCTGAAATGACATACACTTCGAGAGTACGAGGTGTTCATGTCGCTACGTCACCTGCTCGCGTTGACTGCCGCTCTCACCGCCCTGTCCCAGGTCCAGCCGATAGCTCAACGCCCCACCGAACCGACGAGCGAGCCGGGGCAGGACGTTCTGACCGCCTGCTGCGGTGCCCTGCGGTACCGGATGATTGGGCCGTTCCGCGGCGGCCGCACGAAGGCGGCAGCGGGTGTCCCCGACGAGCCGAACGTGTTCTACATCGGCGTCTGCAATGGAGGCGTGTGGAAGACGACTGACTATGGCCGGACATGGGCGCCAATCTTCGACGACCAGCCAACCGGCTCCATCGGCGCCATTGCCGTGGCGCCGTCCGATGCGAACATCGTCTACGTCGGGAGCGGTGAAGGGCTGCAGCGCCCCGACCTGTCGGTTGGCGACGGCATCTACAAGTCCACGGACGCCGGGCGCACGTGGCGACACCTGGGCCTGCGTGACGGCCAGCAGATCCCGCAGATCGTCGTGGATCCCAGGAATCCAAGCCGGCTCTGGGTGGCCGTGCTCGGGCACCCGTACGGGCCGAACGACGAACGCGGAATCTTCCGGTCGGTCGACGGCGGAGTGACGTTCCAGAGGGTTCTCTACAAGGACGAGAACACCGGAGGAATCGACGTCGCCATCGACCCGACGAATCCGGAGATCGTCTACGCCGTGCTGTGGGAAGCGCGGCAGGCACCTTGGGAGAACGGCAGCTTCAGGGGGCCTGGCAGTGGCCTCTACAAGTCCGCCGACGGAGGGACCACGTGGCGCCAGGTGACGGCCGGCCTGCCAACGTTCGAGCGTGACGGGCTCGGGCGGATCGGCATCGCCGTGGCACCAAGCAAGCCGGCGCGCCTCTTCGCCACGATCCAGGCGGACCGCAACGGCGGCCTGTATCGCTCCGAGGACGGGGGCGAAACCTGGGGGCGCATCAACGCGAACGAGTTCGTAACCGAACGCGGCGACGATTTCGCGGAGGTGAAAGTCGATCCGCGCAATCCCGACATCGTCTACTCCGCCAGCGTGGTCACATGGAAATCCATGGACGGCGGCAAGACGTTCACCGCGCTACGAGGTGCGCCAGGCGGCGACGACTACCATCGGCTCTGGATCAACCCCCTCCACCCCGAGATCATACTCCTCGCCTCTGACCAGGGAGCCGTCATCACCGTCAACGGCGGCCAGACGTGGAGTTCGTGGTACAACCAGCCCACGGCGCAGTTCTACCACGTCAGCACGGACAACTCATTCCCCTACCGCGTCTGCGGCGGCCAGCAGGAGAGCGGCTCCGCCTGCGTGGCCAGCCGGGGCGACGATGGGCGGATCACGTTCCGCGACTGGCATCCGGTGGGCGTGGACGAGTACGGATACGTGGCGCCGGATCCACTCGACCCGGACGTCGTGTACGGCGGCCGCGTGAGCCGCTACGATCGCCGCAACGGCGAGGTGCAAAACGTGGCCCCAGTCGTCCTGCGTGGCGAAGGCGCGGGCTATCGGGTGCTGCGGACGGCACCGACGCTGTTCTCGCCCATCGATCCAAAGACGCTGTACTTCGCGTCGAACACGGTCTGGAAGACCGCCGACGGCGGACGGCACTGGTCGGCGATGAGCCCCGATCTGACACGCCCCTCGTGGGACGTCCCGACCGTCGTGGGCAAGTACCGCGGAACGCCCGGCGCGACGCCGACTGGTCGAGGCGTCGTGTACACCCTTGCGCCGTCACCACTCGACATCAACACGATGTGGGCCGGCACCGACGACGGGCTGATTCATCTCACGACCGATGGCGGCAAGACGTGGAACAACGTCACGCCGCCCGACGTGACGGCCTGGGCCAAGGTGTCGCTCATCGACGCGTCGCACTTCGACGCGCACACCGCCTACGCGGCGGTCAACACCATTCGTTTGGACGACCTCCGTCCTCACATCTTCCGCACGCGCGACGACGGCCGCACGTGGGCTCCTGTCACAACCGGCATCCGAAGCGGTACGACGGTGAATGCGGTACGCGAGGATCCGAAGCGGCGCGGCCTCCTGTTCGCCGGCACGGAGCAGGAGGTCTACGTGTCGTTCGACGATGGCGATCACTGGCGGTCGCTGCGCCTGAACATGCCGGCCTCGTCGATCCGCGACCTCGTCGTGAAGGACGACGACCTCGTCGTCGCAACGCACGGCCGCGCGTTCTGGATTCTCGACGACATCACACCGCTCCGTCAGGCTGATGCGCAGGCCGTTGCCGCAGACGCCTTTCTCTACAAGCCGCAGGACACGTGGCGCGTCCAGTGGAACAAGAACACCGACACGCCGTTGCCGCCCGATGAGCCTGCCGGCCAGAATCCGCCCGACGGCGCGATCATCAACTACTGGCTGAAGACCGCGCCGCCAGGGCCCGTTCTGATCGAGGTACTCGACGGGGCCGGGCGCCGTATTCGCCGCTTCTCGAGCGCGGAACGGGTCGAACCCGTGAAGGACATCGGCAACTGGCCGGCGTACTGGCTGCGACCGCCGCAGGTACCACCGGCAACGGCAGGGATGCACCGGTTCGTGTGGGACCTGCGCCTCGCGCCGCCGAAGGCCTTCGAGTTCGGCTACCCAATCGCCGCGACGCCTCATGACACGGCGCCCGAACCGAAGGGGCCGTGGGTGCTTCCGGGCCGGTACACGGTGAAGCTGACGGCTGGCGCCGCCGCGCTCTCACAGCCGCTGGTGGTCAGGATGGATCCTCGGGTGAAGACTCCTCAGGAAGACCTCGACCGACAGTTCACGCTGTCGATGCGGCTCTACGACGCGATCGCCCGGGTGCACGACGCCATCGTGACGCTCGAACCTTCCGCACCGGCCCACGTCCGCGGCAACGAGGACCCGGAGCGGCCCGACGGGCGCCCCACGACGCCGGCCGCGCGTCTCCGCGGACTGCACGATCGTCTGCTCGAGATCTACGGCACCATCCAGGAGGTGGACGCCCCGCCCACCGCGGCCGTTCTCTCCGCGGTGGAGACACTGCTGCGGCAGGTGGACGAGTTGGCCGGACCCGCGCCCCGGCAGTAGCCCGCTGTGGGCTGCTCATTCTGCCCGCAAGGCCGTCAGCGGATCGACGCTGGTCGCCCGTCTCGCGGGCAGATAGCTTGCGGCCGCCGCGACGACCAGCAGGGTCACTGCGACGGCCGCGTAGGTGGCCGGATCAACGGCGGTCGTCTGGAACAGCAGCCGACCGAGCAATGATGTCGCTCCGACCGCGAGGGGCAGGCCGACTCCAAGACCCAGCAACGCCAGTCTCACGCCCTGCCGCATCACGGTCCGGCGAACGGTGTCCGCCGGCGCGCCGAGTGCCATGCGGATGCCGATCTCGCGGGTCCGCTGCACCACCGAGTAGCTCAGAACCCCGTGCACTCCTATCGTCGCCAGCCCAAGCGCGACGAAGGCAAACAGACCGATCAATACCGTGGCGAACCGCCGGTCGGACGTCGTCCGACGAACGGTCTGCTGGAGCGTCTCGAGGCCGAACACGGCAAGAGCGGAGTCCTGCTCGCGGACGGCCATCCGGATGGCGGCCGCCAACTCGTTCGTGCCCTCGCGGGACGCCGAGCCAGCCGTCCGCACCAGCAACACTTCCGCCCCTCCGATGGGTGGAGCCTGCGCAATCGGCAAGTACACCGCCAGCGGCGGGTTCTCCGCCAGACCCTGGAAGCGCTCGTTCGCCACGATGCCAACGATCGTACGCTTCACACCCCAGAACGCGACATGCGCGCCAAGTGGTTCCCGCCGGTCGAAGAACCGTCTCGCCGCCGCCTCGTTCATCAGGAGCACTGGCGGACCATCGGTCGTGTCCGTCTCGCGGATCACGCGCCCCGACACCACGGGAAGACCCACCGTCCGGAAGTAGCCGGGTGAGACCATTCGGATTGAGATCTCCGGCCAGGTCCTGGCCTCCGCTTCACGCCCCACGATCGAGAACGAGGTCGTGAAGCCAGGGTCCACTGGATGGCTTCCCGCCACGGCCGCAGCCACGACGCCGGGCAGGCTCGCGGCGCGATCGAGGAGGCGCTGGTTGAACCGGTGGATTTCGCCGAAGTGCGGCCAGTTCGCCAGGCTGGCGGGATAGCGAGCGCCCGGCAGCTGGAATTCCGCTTTCGTGACGCCGGGCGTCTGGAAGCCCGCGTCCACGGCTTCGAGACGCCAGTAGCTCTTGGCCAGGAGTCCAGCGGCCGTGACGAGGACAACGGCCGCGGCAACTTCGACGACCACCAGCGTCGCCCGAAGACGCGAGCCGTCGCGGGTCCCCGACCCCTGTCGCTTCCCGTCTGTCCGCAGGGCGTCCTGCAGGTTCACACGCCAGGCCTGCAGCGTCGGCAGGGTGCCGAAGACGACACCGACCAACGTCGCGACGACGAGCGTCAACAGCAGCACCCTGAGATCGAGCGATGCGGCGTCCATCCGGGGCACACCGCCGGGAGCAATCGCCATCAGGCCGCGCAGGGTCAGATACGCGACGCCGACGCCAACCGCCGCCGCCCCCAGCGACAGCATCAGGCTCTCACTCAGGAATTGCCGCGCCAGCCGGCTCCATGACGCCCCGAGCGAGGTCCGAACCGCGACTTCGTGCACCCGCGTCGCGCCCCGGGCGAGCAGGAGATTCGCCACATTGACGCACGCGACGAGCAACAACAGGCCGACGCCGCCCATGAGCCCGTACAACGTCGGCCGAATCCGTCCGAACACGACGTCGGTCATCGGCTCGACGAACACCCCTCGACCGGAGTTCACCGGATAGGTTCGCTCCAACCGGGAGGCGACCGCCGACAGTACCTCTTGAGCACGCGCGGGTGCGACGCCCGGCTCGAGACGACCGAGCACGAGGATGGGATGCGTCGAGCGCGCGAATCGTCGAGGGTCGGGCCGCAACGGCAACCACACGTCAACACGCGCCGCCGCCTCTCGATCGACGAACGTCCGCCCGTACGCGGCGCCCGCCAGAATCTGCTGCACGCCGAAGTCCGCTACGTCCGGCACGACGCCGACAATCCCGTACGGCACGGAATCGATCGGCAGGGTGGCGCCGACGATATCCGGCCGGCCGCCAAAGGCGCGTCTCCACAGCGACTCGCTGATGAGCGCGACGGGCGTCCCGGCCGGTCCGTCGTCCTCCGGGAGGAACGCCCGCCCCATCACCGGTCTCACGGACAAGACCGGGAAGAGCGTGTGCGTCACGCTGAGGATCGTCAACCGCGTGGCCTCGCCGCCTGGCGGCGTCAGGCTACCCGCACTCCCCATGAAGGCGGCCATTCTCCCCAGCGAGCCGGTCCGTTCCGCAAAATCGAGGTAGTCGGGGACGGACGCCGGTTCGCGCGTCGTCTTGCTGGTGCGGTCGGTTTCCCAGATCATCACGAGCCGGTCGAGGCCCGCGATCGGCGATGGGCGAAGCAGCACGCTGTCGACGACACTGAAGATCGCCGTGTTGGCGCCGATGCCCAGAGCGAGGGTGACGACGATGACCGACGTCAGGCCCGCGTTGGCTCGCATGCCTCGCCACGCATAGGCGAGATCCTGTCGCAACTGTGCGAGGTGTTCACGCGGCGCGGTGCGCGCGATGTCACCGATGAGCTGTGTCCAGAGGCGAACGACACCCAGGCGTCCCTCCTCGCCGCGCGCCGCGCGGCGCTGCTCCTCGAACGTCCGCTCCATCTCGGCGCCGTAGTCCAGTCTGAAGTCGGACGGCAACAGACGGACGAGAATACGGATCGCTGCCCTTGTACGAGATCCCCTCGGCACGACGCTCTCTCCTTCCTGTTCCTATGCGCGCCGCGGCGACGGCACGAGTTGCTTGGCTCTGGCCATGCCGATCAACTGCTCGAGCCGATCGGCCTCCGCGCGAGCCACGTCTCGACCGAAGTCCGTCAGGCGGTAGTACCGCCGGCGCTCATCGTCCAGCGAGGGCGCGGGCCGAATGTCCGACTCCTCGACCACGCCCTCGGCGACGAAGCGCCTGATCAGGGCGTAGAGCGTGCCCGCGCTCAAGCGGAGACGCCCGTCGGTTCGACGGCTGATGTCCTTGATGACCGCGTATCCGTGCATCTCACCGTCGGCCAGCGCAATCAGCACGTGGAACATCGCCGGCGTGAGGGGCAGCAGGGTCTCGGGATCGCGTCGTTTCGATCGCATGACGTCATACTATACCGTTTGTCGATATACTACAACGTCCGCCGTCCGATACCGCCAACCGCCTCGATTCGTCCCGCCGACCGCGCCAGTGCCTGAGATCACCTCAGCCGACCACTTCCGGCAAGGCAGATCTCGACGACGATCGACGAGTATCTCTAGCAGGAAGGTGCCGCGGCCTGATCGTAGAGCGCCCGACCTCGTGCCTGTGATAGCCTCAGCCGATCACCGGACGCTCAGGTCGCTCGGCCGGCCGCTCCCGCCGCGCCTTTCTCCAACGAAGCGCCCGTCGCCACCGGACTGCCCGCACCCCCCAGTTCGAATCAGAGGAGGAGCCGTGTCGATTCCAATCAGGCGGGTGCGCGCGCGATGGACGTGCGCCGCCGCGTTGACCGCCATCCTCGGCTGGCTGGCCGTGCCAGCCGCAGCCGCCACCGACTTCTCGAGGTACCACGACTATCAGCGGCTCACCGCCGAGTTGAAGGCGCTCGTGGCCGCGCACCCGGCGATCGCGAAGATCGTCTCGATCGGCAAGACGCACGACGGACGAGACCTCTGGGCGATTGAGATTGCCAACCCGGCCGGCGTGTCGGTGGATCAGCGGCCGGCGCTGCTCGTGGCCGCCAACCTCGAGGGCGATCACGTCATCGGCAGCGAGTTGGCCCTCTACCTGGTGGACTTCCTGCTGAACGGCTATCCGACGGATGCGGCCATCAGGCAGCGCCTCGACCAGCACGTCATCTACGTGATTCCGCGCGTGAATCCCGATGGCGCCGAGGACATGTTCGCGGCCGTGAAGACCGGGCGGCGTACCAACGCCACGCCATTCGACTCCGACAACGACGGTCGTGTGGATGAAGACGGACCGGAGGATCTGAACAAGGACGGATTCATCACCGTGATGCGGGCGAAGGATCCGAGTGGTGGGTTCATCGTCAGCCCGGACGACCCGCGGCTGATGAGGAGAGCCGATCCGGCCAGGGGCGAGTCGGGCACCTACGCGTTGTACTGGGAGGGCCTCGACAAGGACCAGGACGGGTTCATCGCTGAAGATGGTCCCGGCGGCGTCGACATCAACCGCAACTTCATGCACCAGTATCCGTATTTCGAGCCCGACGCGGGGCGATACATGGCCAGCGAGGCAGAGACCCGGGCGGTGCTCGAATACGTGGTGAAGCACCGGAACATCGCTGCCATCCTCACCTTCGGCGAGAGCGACAACCTCATCGTTCCGCCGAACCGGCGCGGCGAGATCGCCGCCGCGAACCCGGTCAATCTCCTGGAATTCGCGGGCAAAGGCCTGGCCGATGCCCGCAAGGCCGGCATCTTCGCGGATCTCGTCCCGACCGGACGCGGTTTCGGCGGAGGGCGTCCCTTCATGATGGACGACGAGGGCGGGCCAATGGGACGCCCCGGCGGCGCGTCGGCGCAACCCCTCACCGGCCGCGCGGCCATGCCTGCGAGGCGGCCCAATACAACGGTTCAGCCGGGCGACATCGACTACTTCCGCGCAATCAGCGACAAGTACCACGAGGTGACCGGCCTTCGGAGCGCTGGCGTGACCCGCACGCCGGCCGGCGCCTTCTTCGAGTACGGCTACTACCAGTACGGTGTGCCCTCCTTCTCGACTCCGGGCTGGGGCCTCCCGGGCCCCGCGCGTAGTAGCAACCCAACAGCCGGCCCTCCCGCCGACGCCCCGCGCGGAGCGGGCGCGGCGATCGGCGCGGCCATGGGCCAGCGCGGTCGCGGCGTGCAGGGACAGACTGGAGACGACGCCCAACCGGGTGGAGACGCGAGTGCAGAGGGCATCGACCGTCGCCTGCTGCAGTGGATGGACGCGGAGAAGATCGACGGGTTCGTGCAGTGGACGCCGTTCACCCACCCGACCCTCGGCCAGGTGGAGATCGGCGGCTTCAAGCCATATGCGACGACCAACCCGCCTGCGGCCAAGATCGCGGAACTCGGCGCGTCGCACGCGAAGTTCGCCCTCTACCTCTCCTCGTTGTTCTCGAAGGTCCGCATCGCGAAGGCCGAGGTCACGAGCCTGGGCGCCGGGGTCTACCGCGTCAAGGCGGAGGTCGAGAACAGCGGCTACCTGCCAACGGCTCTCGCCCAGGGCGCGGCCGCGCGCGCGGTGAAGCCCGTCATGGTGCAGCTCGGCGTGGCGCCCGACACGATCATCGCGGGCAACGAGAAGACCAATCACATTGCGGCGCTTGCCGGATCCGGAACCAGGCAGGCGTTCGAGTGGGTGATCAAGGGAAAGCCCGGGTCCACGATTGCGCTCAAGGCCGTGTCGCAGAAGAGCGGCTCGGACACCGCCACGCTGACGCTTCAGTAGGCAGGAGGATCATCATGAACACGATGCACAGACTCATGACGACCGCTGCCCTCCTGGTGGTGGCGGCGGCATTGCCCGCATGGTCGGGCCAGACCCGAACCACTTCGCCGACCAAGCCGGCGAAGACGGCCGCAACCGCACCGACACCAACGGCGGGCGCGGAACGGACCTTCACCCTTCGCCTCGATTTCGATCGCTGGCACGACGTCGCCGAACTCCAGGCCGACATGCGTGCACTCGAGAAGGCCTATCCGAAGTTCCTGAAGTACATCTCGCTCGGCAAGAGCTACGGCGGCCGCGACATCGCGGCGATGATCGTCAACAACCCGGACACGGGCACAGACACCTCCAAGCCGGCGATGTACATCGAAGCCAACATCCACGGCAACGAAATCCAGGGCGGTGAGATCTGCATCTACACCCTGTGGTACTTGATGGAGAACTACGGCAAGATCGACCGCATCACGAGGCTCGTCAACGAGCGCGCCTTCTACATCGTCCCCACGGTGAATCCCGACGGCCGCGACTACTTCATGCACGGCACCGGTCAGGGCGCCCGCACCGGCCACATGCCGGTGGACGACGACAACGATTACCAGTTCGACGAGGACGGCCCGGAGGATCTGAACGGCAACGGCGTCATCGAGCAGATTCGCAAGTATGTGCCCGGGCAGGGCACGCACAAGAAGAGCGCTCTCGATCCGCGGATCCTCGAACCCGTCAAGCCGGGCGAGGTTGGCGATTACGTGCTGCTCGGCATGGAAGGCATCGACCACGATGGCGACGGCCGCGTGGGTGAGGACGGCCCTGGCAGCTACGACCCGAACCGCAACTTCGCCGCCGACTGGCAGCCGAACTACATCCAGAGCGGCGCGATGGACTACCCGTTCGAGTTGCCGGAGGCGAAGGCCGTCAACGACTTCCTCCTCGCGCACCCGAACATCGCAGGCCTCCAGACCTACCACAACAACGGCGGCATGATCCTCAGGAGCCCCGGTGCCGAGTGGACCGGCGAGTACCCGGCGAGCGACGTCCGCGCCTACGACGAACTCGGCCGCAACGCGGAACGGATCCTGCCCTTCTACAAGTACATGGTCATCTGGAGCGGCCTCTACACGGTGCACGGCGGCGTCACCGACTGGGGCAACGACGGCCTGGGCATCGTCTCGTTCTCGAACGAACTCTGGAACAACGGCCAGTACTTCACGAGTCCGGAGCTCAAGGATCAGCAGAAGGATCCGAACAGCCCCATCGCTCCGAGGGTCGCCAACTACTTCTTCAACGACTTCGTCGAGTTTGGCGACGAACTGACCGAGTGGAAGGAATTCGACCACCCGCAGTTCGGCAAAGTAGAAATCGGCGGCGCGTTCAAGAAGACGTTCGGCCGGGTACCGCCGCGATTCATGAACGAGGAACTGTGCCACCGCAACATGGCGTGGACGCTGTATCAGGCCGACGAGATGCCGAAGATGCGCGTCGGCGAGACCAAGGTCGAGAAGATCGGGGACGGCGTCTATCGCGTGCTGATCGATCTCGTCAACGAGAAGGCCGCGCCGACCGTCCTCGCCAAGGCCGCGACCAACAACGTCGTGCCGCCCGACATCCTGAGCGTGAACGGCAAGGCGGTCGATGTCCTCTCAGCCAGCTGGGTGCCGAGCAAGTGGCGCCCGGCAGTCGCGCAGGCGATCGATCAGAGAGACCTGAAGCGGATCCTCGTCCGCAACGGGATTGGCGGCCACACGACCAAGACGGTGCAGTACCTGGTGAAAGGCAGCGGCAGCCTGACCGTGACCTACGCGAGCCTGAAGGGCGGCACGGTGACGAAGGAGATCCCACTCCGGCAGTGATTCCGGAAAGCGCGCTCGCCAGTCAGCGGTCGGCCCGATCCGTTACCTGGCCCGCGGTGCGGCCGTCGGCGCCACCGGCACCGGGCCGACGATCGCCTGGTAGACCAGGTAGCGGAACTTGTCCTGAAGGTCGAGTCCACCTGTCGGAGCGAGTTGCGTCAGGAAGACCGCCACGAGCTTCTCCTGCGGATCGACCCAGTACTTCGAGTAGTAGGCGCTGCCCCATCCATAGGCGCCGCGCGAGTCCGGCCGGCCTGCACCGCCAACGTCCTCGGTCGTCTCGAAGCCGAGGCCGAAGCCAAGCGTGCCATCTTCACGGTACAGCTTGCCAATCTGGTTCGACGTCATCATCTCGATCGATTTCGGCCCCAGCACGCGCACGCCGTCCAGTTCGCCGCCGTTGAGCAGCATCTGCAGGAACCGCGCATAGTCGGTGGCGGTCGAGAGGAGGCCCGCCCCGCCGCCGAAACAGGCGCGCGGACCGTCCACGAAATCGCCCTGTCCCGTTCCACCCTCGGCAGACCGGCCGATCTTCCCCTCGGCGCCCGTCGAGTAGACCGTCGCCAGCCGATCCCGCTTCTCCTTCGGCAAAAAGAAGCCGCTATCGACCATCTTCAACGGCTCGAAGATCTTCGTTCGGAAGAACTGGTCGAGCGGCATACCGGACGCCTTCTCGATCACCGCGCCGAGGATGTCGGTGTTGTAGCCGTAGATATACTTCTCGCCCGGCTGCCCGTCGAACGGCAGCGACGCGAGGCGCTCCATCAGCGGCGCGATCGGCTCTTTCTTGTCCGCCAGGTACCAGCCCGACAGCCCGGCCGCTTTGTACTGATCGGCAGCCGGCCCACCGCCATAGGAGATGCCCGACGTGTGCGTCAGCAGGTCCCGGATGGTGATCTCGCGCCTCGCCGGAATGGTTCCATAGCGGCTGCCGGGGCCTGGCGCCGCCACAGCAACGGTCGTCTGACGAAACGCGGGCAGGTACTTCGAGACCGGCTCCGAGAGGCGCAACCGGCCCTCCTCCATGAGGATGACGGCCGCCACTGAGGTAACCGCCTTGCTCATCGATGCCATCCGGAAGATCGTGTCTTTCCGCATGGCGACCTTCTTCTCGACATCCATCTGCCCGATGGGCTCGAAGTACGCCACTTTGCCGGCCCGAAGCACCAGCACGGTGACGCCCGCGATCGTGCCGCGGTCCACGTAGTCGCGCACGACGGACTTCAGTCGGTCGAGGCGGGCGGCAGACAGGCCCACCAACTCGGGCGAGGTCACGGGCAGTGTCTGAGACTGCACGAGCGGGGCGAGGCAGACCACGAGCAGGACGACGGCAAGCCAGGAACGACGGAGTGTCATAGGATCCTCGAGGAAACAACCGTGCAGTCACAGACGGTCAGAAGCGCAGCCATTCTACAGCGAACGGATCATGGACGACGGTGCAGGCTCAGGGCGCTCGGCGTAATGGCCAGGCCGCCCCGCGCGGTGCAGCGGAGTTCGGGCGGCATCATCCGACCGACGTCGTAGACGGCATCGATCGTCTCGTCCAGGCCGATCGGGTTCTGATACCCACCCACGATCAAGTCCGCGCACACGAAGGCCGATGAGGCGCCAACCGCGTTTCGGGTGTGGCAGGGGATTTCCACCACGCCCTGCACGAGGTCGCACACCGAGCCCATCGTGTTCTGGAAGGCAATCGCGGCGGCATCTGCCGCCTGGCGCGGTGTGCCGCCGGCTGTCTCGACGACGGCCGCCGCGGCCATGGCGCCTGCTGCGCCAATTTCAACCTGGCAGCCCGCCACCTCCGCCGCGAACGTGGCCCGGGCCGCGACGATGAGCCCGACTGCTGACGCCGCGAACAAGGCGTACGCGGCCGCCTCGAGCGTCACCCGGCGGTCCTCGACGAGTGATACGAGGACACCGGGCAACACGCCGGCGGAACCGCCGGTCGGCGCCGCGCAGACCACCCCCATCGCCCCGTTGACGTGCATCACGGCCATGGCTCTCGCGGCCGCTCGAGCGTGAAGTCCCCCAACGGGCAGCCGGCCGCCCTGGTCGGCCTCCATCACGTGGCGCGCGGTGGGCGCCAGCAACTGCATCGGCGCGGCCGTTGGGCTCAATCCCTGATTGACCGCGGCACGCATGATTTCGAAGCGCTGCCGCATCTCGGCGACGAGCCGGTCCTCGGGCAGCTCGAGCAACTGCGCCTCGTACGCCAGGGCAGTCCGACCGAGCGACCAGCCCCGCGTCTCGGCCAAACCGACCATCTCGGCAGCGCTCGAGAACAGCGGGCGGCCGCGTTTGGCGAACGCCGTTGGCGGCGCCTCCCGAAGACCGCAGACGCCTTCGACCCCAAGCACGGCGGTCCGCATCGCCTCTGGCAACGCGTCGTGTCGAATGAGGAGGACGAATCGGCTGGACCGGGCGGCGGCCTCGGCTGCGGGCTGCGACTCGACGCGCTCCACCGCCACGCCATCCCCGCCAAGGATCGCGCCGGCGCGTTCGGCGGAGCCCACCTCCACCTCGACGAGCGTGCAGGGCATCTGTCCGGTCAGTCGAACTGGCCAATCCCCGACCCGCGTGATGACGACCGCTCCGCCTCCAACCGATTTCGCGCGGAGGCGCAGTGCACGTCCGTCGCCGGTCGCCACCACGATCTCGACTGTGTTGGGGTGGTCGGCGCCGGAGAGCGGCGCCACGGTGAAGCACAGATCGAGCCCGGCGTCGGGCGCCTGGTCGAGCACTGTCATGAAGCGACCGTCGGTGAGCGGCCATCCGAGCAGGCCCATCGCAAAGGCGCGATCCACACCCTGCTGTCTGTACACCCGCGCGTAGGAACCATCCGGATCGAACGTCAGCTGCGCCCGTGCGACGGCACCTCCTGCGAGCGCGCGCACCAGCGTGGCGATGTGAAACGACCCGGCCGTGTGTGAGCTCGACGGCCCGCGCATGACAGGCCCGAGGATGTCGTTGAAGATTCCGGGAGCGTCCGAGTGACTGTGTGACATTCGTGTCCCGCCTATCCGCCTATCCGCCTATCCGCCTTCCTATGCTATCGTGGGCGGCCAGAAACCAGATCGCGCCGGAGCCGCATCCATGCACCTACAGCTCATCGACTGGGTGATCGTTGTCGTCTCGCTGCTCATCTGCTTCGTGCCTGCGCTGTTCTTCGGCAAGCGCGCCGGCAAGAGCACGTCCGAGTTCTTCGTGTCGGGCCGGGCGGTCCCCTGGTGGCTGGCCGGGCTGTCGATGGTGGCCACGACGTTCAGCAGCGATACGCCCAACCTCGTCACCGATATAGTCCGCCGAAATGGCGTCGCGGGCAACTGGGTGTGGTGGGCGTTTGTGCTGACCGGCGTCGCAACGGTCTTCTTCTACGCGCGGCTGTGGCGGCGATCCGGTGTCATGACCGACCTCGAGTTCTACGAGATCCGTTACTCGGGAGCCGCGGCCGGCGTGGTGCGCGGGTTCCGGTCCGTATACCTCGGCCTGCTGTTCAACTGCATGATCATGGCGACGGTGAACCTCGCGGCCTGCAAGATCGCGGGGGTCCTCTTCGGCCTGCCGCGGTGGCAGACGCTGGCGTTCGTCGGCGGCCTGAACGTGATCTTCGCCACGCACTCCGGCCTGTGGGGCGTGCTCGTCATCGACATGATTCAATTCTTCATCAAGATGACGGCCGTTATCGCCGCCGCGTATTTTGCGGTGGCGCACGTCGGCGGCCTCGGCGTCCTGGTCCAGAAGCTGTCTCAGCCGCACATCGCACCGGACGGCTCCACGATCCACTACCTGAACGTCCTGCCCGACTTCACCAACAACTGGGATATGGCGATCGCGGTCTTCGTGATGCCGATCGCCGTGCAGTGGTGGGCGGTCTGGTATCCGGGCGCCGAGCCCGGCGGCGGCAGCTACATCGCACAGCGGATGCTCGCATCCAAGTCCGAGCGGGATTCGCTCGGTGCGGTGCTGTTCTTCAACGTGGCGCACTACGTGTTGCGCCCGTGGCCATGGATTCTGGTCGGCCTCTGCTCGATTCTGGTCTACCCGGAACTGTCCGACATCCAGAAGGCGTTCCCACACCTCGATCCGAGCCTGATCGGTCATGACATCGCGTATCCGGCGATGCTCAAGTTCCTGCCCGTCGGGTTCATCGGCCTGATGGTGGGTGGCCTCATCGCGGCCAACTCCTCGACGATTCTCACGCACCTGAACTGGGGCGCCTCCTACCTGGTCCACGACTTCTATCGCCGGTTCATTCGCAAGGACGCCAGCGAGAAGCACTACGTTGCCGCGGGGAGGGTGGTCACCGTCATTCTGTTCTTCTGCTCGTCGGGCCTCGTGTTCGTTCTCGACACGGCAAAGGACGCATTCGACGTGATCCTCCAGGTTGGCGCCGGAACCGGACTCCTCTACCTGGTCCGCTGGTTCTGGTGGCGTGTCAACGCGTGGTGCGAGGTCGTCGCGATGGTCAGCTCATTCGCCGTCTCCATCACGCTGCTCGTGCTCGCCAAGTACCACGTGCACCTCAGCACCCACCATGCGCTGCTCCTGACGATCGCGGTCACGACGATCTGCTGGGTGACGACGGCCTACATCGGTCCCGAGACGGACCGGCCGACGCTCATCTCGTTCTATACCAAGGTCCGGCCCTTCGGACCGGGCTGGAACCGGATTCGCCTGGAGGCCGGCCTCGGTCCGCGCCGAAGCGACGAAGCAGGCGACAACATTCCGCTCGCGCTGCTCGGCTGGGTATCGGGATGCACGGTCATCTGGGCGGCGCTCTTCACTGTCGGCAACTTCCTCTACGGCCGGACGGGATACGCCCTCGGTCTGCTCGGCGTCTTCGCCGTCAGCAGCGCGGCGCTTCTCTACGTCGTCCAACGGCTGTGGTCCGACAAGGGCGCACCGGCATCATGAAACCGCCGCCTTCCCATACCCGCGTTGTCATCGTGGGGGCCGGCTATGCCGGCGCCGCCACCGCGTGGGCGATCGGCCGGATCGGTCTCGGCCCGGGTGTCATCCTCGAGCAGGAATCGAGCTACGGTTACCACGCATCGGGACGAAACGCCGCGATCTTTCGCGTGGCCGAAGAGGACCCGACGATTCTCACGCTCGCCCTCAGGTCTCTCGATCACATCCGCCGGCTGGAGTCGTCAGGCGGCCCGTTGCTGAACCCAACCGGGGGGCTGACGCTGGCGGGTGCCGGCGCTGCCGGGGAATTGCACCAACTGGCTTCGAAGCTGAACCAGCGCGGGCTCCACGTCGAACTCCTGACTCTCCCAGTGGCGCGCGACCGCTTTCCACTGCTGAGGCTCGTGCGCTTTCACGAGGCGCTGTGGTGTGAAGAGGAGGCGATCGCCGACATCCACGCGCTGCTCACCTTCTACATTCAGCAGGCCCGGGCCACGGGGTTCGAGCTGCACACGAACTGCCGGGCCGATGACTTGATCGTCAGCCAGGGCCGGGTGACCGGCGTGCGGACGTCCGCGGGCGACATCGCGGCCGACGCGGTGATCGACGCGTCCGGCGCATGGGCTGGACGCCTCGGCCGGGGCGCGGCGCCGCTTCCGCTCCGCGCGCTGCGACGCCACCTGTTCGTGTTCGGGCCGCCGACTGGTGGCCATCACGACTCGCCATTTGCATGGGTGCAGGATGCGGGCTTCTACTTCAGGCCTGAGGGGGACGGCCTGCTCATGTCTCCGTGCGATGAGACGCTGATGGTTCCCTGCGAACCGCCGACCGATCCGGCCGCGGCAGAACTCCTTGCCGAGAAGCTCTCTGCGCACGCTCCGGCCTTCACCGATCTCCCACTCCGTCGCTCCTGGGCCTGCCTGCGAACATTCTCGCCCGACCGGCATCCGTTCATCGGCGCCGACCCGGCACGGCCCGGGCTGTATCACCTCTCAGGGCTGGGAGGCTTCGGTATGACGACGAGCGCGGCTGTCGGGGAGCTGATGGCGGAGATTCTTGCAGGTCGGACACCGGACTGGATCGACGTCGCGCAGATGGCCGTCGGACGGTTCTGAAGCAGGAGCCAAGAGCCAGGAGTCCGGAGCCAGGAGTCAGATGAGCCTGGTGTTGAGTTCCGGGTGCTTCAGCACCACGTTCTTCACGACGTCGATCCACGTGTCACGCTGTCCCTCGGGCAGTTGCTCGAAGGGGTACTTCTTCTCGGCGAGCAGCGTGTCCACGAGCTGGTCGATCGAGCGCATGAAGAACTCGTCGGTGTCCCGCACCCCGTCGGCGGCTGCCTGCCCGAAGATCGGCACCTTGAACAACAGCGTGTAGCTCTTCATCCAGTAGTCCACGAAGCGTTCGATCGCCTTCTGTCGGCCGCAGGCAAACATCAGGTACGCGTAATTGTCCAGCACGCTGCGGTCGCACACCACCACTTCGTGGTGCGCTGCGGAACGGATCTCCTCGGCCACCTGAGTGGTCAGGATCCACGTCTGGGCGTCGAGCGAGGTCTTGCGGTTGATCGGCAGCGGCGACAGCCTCGCCACTTCCTTGACCATGTCCACATTGATGCCCTGGCGCTTCAGCGCGGCAGCCAAGTCGTAGCAGAGCGTGGTCTTTCCAACACCATGGGTTCCGATGAAGGCGAGTTTCATGAGTGGTCGGGAGCCTATCGGCTCGGCTTCGTGGTGTCAAGCCGACCGCCGAGTTGTCGAAGCAGCGACGCGAAATCCTCGGGATATGGACACTCGATGCGCAGCGAACGACCGGAGACTGGATGCGGCAGGGTCAACCGTACGGCGTGCAACATCGCCCGGACGACGCGCGCCCCACCGACTGCGGTCGGCCCGCCATAGCGGCGGTCGCCGAGAATCGGCAGGCCGCACTCGGCCAGGTGCGCGCGGATCTGGTGCTTGCGGCCAGTCAGCGGTCGCGCCTCGACCACGCAGGCGCGCGGCAGTCGCTGTCGCACCACGAAAGACGTCTCGGCCCGCTTCCCTCCGGCTGCCACGCGCGTCATCCGTGCCCGCAGGCCACTTCCGCTCAGCGCCAGCAGGCCCTCGACCCGCCAGGGTCGGCCCGGCACGCGGGCGCCAGGCGTGGTCAGCGCGTGGTACACCTTGTCGACCGCGCGGTCGGCGAATGCCGCCGCGAGTCCTGCATTGGCCGCCGGATCGAGGCTGAAGAGCACCACGCCGGACGTATCCCGGTCGAGGCGGTGATGGACGCCGAGGTACGGCACATTCAGCAGGCGCCTGGTGGCGGAGACGAGGTCGTCGAGACGCGTGTCGGCGGCGGCGTGTGTCTGGAGCCCGGCGGGCTTTGCCACCGACACCAACCATTCGTCGCGGTACAAGACGTGGATCACCGGTGCCAGCGGGCCGGAGCGTGCGGCGGCCTGGGGCCTGAGACGCTCGACATCGACCTGCACGTCCAGCCGCATGCCGCGGGTCAGTCGCAGCCCGGGCCGTCGGGCGACGCGAGCGTCCACGCACACCGCCCCCGCCATGATGAGCCGGCGTACAGCGGACTTCGACAGTGAGTGCCCCACGGCAGCAGGAAGCCAGTGACCGATCAGATCGTCCAGACGTGTACCGGCTTCGCCGTCGGTGGCCGTGCAAGTCAGACGCCGCATGAATGCCCAGATGTCACCGACCGATTATCGCTCAGGGCTTCGACTCGCCACTACGCCATTTGTGCATCGAACGACCCAGCCGTGCCGCTCGCCAGCGCAAGACGACAACCGCCCGCTGGACTTCGATCGAGGTCCCGGCTAGGATGACTCATCCTCTGTTGAAAGGCTCGAATCCCCATGCCCAGTCTGGCGTTTCGTCTGTTGCTGGTTCTGCTGGTCACGTCCTCGTCCATCGCGTCCGCCGCATGCCGCCAGCAGCCCCAGGCGGCCACGGCGTCGACCGCCGTGCCCGCCCAGTCCGAGCCGGCACACGACCGCGGCCTGACCGACACGGCGCGGCTGCTGGCTGGACTCGCGCCCGACGCCGCTGGCCGACTGGCCCCGGTCGCCGCGCGGCCTGAGTGGCAGGCCTGGCAGAGCGAGTTCGACGCTGAATGGACAAAGGCGACGCGCGAGCGATTCGTCCAGATGACCGAGTGGCGCAACCGCGAACTGAACGCCGCGCAGACCCGCGCGTGCGCCACGTTGATGTACCCATTCAGCGGCCCGGACATCCTGAACGCCTGGCTCCTCTTCCCCGACTGCCAGCGCTACGTGCTGTTCGGCCTCGAGCAGCCGGGCTCGCTGCCGCCCCTCGACCGCCTGACCGCCGAGCGCTCGGCCACACTGCTCGACGAAACACGCCACGCGATGAACGACCTGCTTGCGAGGAACTATTTCATCACCCGCCACATGCTGAAGGATACGGCCGCCCCCGAACTGCACGGCACGCTTCCGCTCATGGCCATCTTCCTGGTACGGCTCGATGCCCGCATCGTCAGCGTGCGCGACGTCGAAATCGCGGAGGATGGTCAGCTTCGAGACCGCTCGGCAGCCGTTCGCGAACACAAGGCCGCACCGGCCGTCGAGGTGGCATTCGTTCGCCCGGGACATCAGCCCCAGTCGCTGGTCTACTTCCGCGCGCAGGCCGAAGACCGCGCGATCTCACAGCGCCCCGGGGTCGTCCCCTTCCTGCGGAATCAGGCTCCGTTCGCAACGTTTCTGAAGTCGGCGTCCTATCTCCTCCACGGGACCCAGTTCACGTCCGTGCGCCAGTTGCTCCTGACGCACTCGACGCTGATCCTCGAGGACGACTCGGGCATCCCGCTCCGGTTCCTCAAGCCGGCCGACTGGCAAGTCACGCTGTACGGGCGCTACCAGAAGCCCGTCAAGGACTTCAACTACGGCTACCAGTCCGATCTGGCAAGGGCGTACGCCGTGGAGCGCGGCGTGAAACCGCTCACCTTCTCGTTCGGCTATCACTGGGAAGCCGGCAGCGCGGCCGTGCTCCTCGCGGTGCGCCGGACTCCACCGGCGAGTCACTGAGGCCGGTCCAGTGGGGGCAGGTATTTGTGCCTGCCTGGGACCACGGGCGGGACGCCCGTGCCACTCTGCCTGTGCCACTCTGCCTGTGGCACTCTGCCTGTGGCACTCTGCCTGTGCCACTCTGCCTGTGGCACTCTGCCTGTGGCACTCTGCCTGTGGCACTCTGCCTGTGGCACTCTGCCTGTGGCACTCCGCCCGTGGCACTCCGCCCGTGGCACTCCGCCCGTGGCACTTCGCCCGTGCCACTCGGTCCGTGTCGACGATCGGCGGGCCACAAGGTAGAATGGCGACCGGATGCGACAAGCCTTTGCCCTGCTCGTCTGCTGGCTCTGTGCCTTGACCTGGCTCGGCGCCGCTCGCGATCTGAGCCGCGACGAATCAATGGGCGGCCACACGCTCGCCCGGCACGTCGGGCGAACCGACACCCAACTGCAGGACCGTCTCCAGCGCGAACGTCAGATTTCGGCGGCGTCCACGTACGAAGACCGGGCCACCGCAGAGCGGGTCGTGTCCGACGCACTGGCGCAGTCGAAGGGCCGCCTGGATTCCTGGCTGGCACGCAGCGGCAATCGCCCGAACCTCGCCCTCCACTACCGCGGTCCGCGCGATCGCCCCATCGGTCGCTCGCTCGAACGCGGAACACGCGCGCCGCAGCCGTGTCACGACGCAGTCGTCGTGCTCCGCTGGGACGAACGTCGTCGCGACTACTACGTGCTCACCTCGTACCCGGAGGCACGCCGATGACATCCCGCCCGACACAGAGCGGCCCCGCGCCCGAGCTCCGCGCTGCGGCCTACCCGACGCTCGAGTCGTTCTTCAGCGGATATCTCCACGAGGACTTCGTGTCGGAGCACGGGACGCCGGAGGGCGCGCTGCGGATGTGGCGCATGGACGCGAATGCCAAGGAGAAATCGCGCCTGGGTGCGGAGGCCGCGGCGTTTCTCTCGGTCGCCAGTCAACTGCCGTTCGAGACCGTCGCCGGCTTCGTCCGCCGCGAACTCGGCAGCGCCTGGCGTCCCTCCAGCCTGAAGCGCCTCGAAGATTTGTTCACACCCTCACCGCGCCGGACCTGAATGAACAGCCTCCGGCTCCGCGCGCTCATCGTCGGTCTCGCTGCTGCCTGCGCGATCGGCGTCCCCGCCCTCAGGGGACAGCCGGCGGCCGGTCAACTGGCGTCCGGCCTCGCAAAGGAGGATTCGCTCGGCCGCCTGGCCGACGAAGTGGCTCGCGAGGTCGAGCAGCTGCGTGGCTGGACGTTCAAACGGCGGGTCGACAAGATGCACACGTCGCTCCCCGAGGCGAGATCCGACCTGGAGCGATCGATCCGAAGGGAGTTGCCGCCCGATCGTCTCGCGATGAAGCAGGCTTTTCTCCGTACCGCAGGACTCATTCCCTCCGACTGCGACCTGGTCGCCGCGCAACTCGATGTTCTCGAACAGCAGGTGGCCGGCTACTACGACACCGACAGCCACGTGCTCCATCTGGTCGATCGCCCCGGCACGACGCCCGCGTTCGTCGACCGCATGATTCTCTCGCACGAGCTCACCCACGCACTCGACGACCAATACCTGGACATCACGAGCCTGACGCACCGCGTCCCGCAGACCGAGGATTCGGCTTTTGTCGTCACCGCGCTCGTCGAAGGCTCCGCGACGGCGCTCATGCTCCAGGACATGACGGTGGCACAGAAATCCGGGCGGCTGGATCTCGCCGACCTGGGACCGTACCTGCAGCAGGAGCTGGCGCGGGCCAGGAAGCTCGAGCAACTCCCGCGCTACTTCTCGGCGATGTTCGGCTCGTACATCGTCGGCGCCGCGTTTCTGGCCAAGGGAGACCTCAGCACCGTGTTCAGCATGCCCGACGACCGGCCGATTGGGGAGAACCTCCTGGCTGCGGCGAAGGCGCCGCCGCGGTCCGGTGAACAGGTACTCCACCCCGAGAAGTACTGGAACGCCCAGCGGCCCGATGAACCGATCCTCATCGATGACCGGGCGATCGAACGGTGGCTGGCGCACGACGGCCGATGGATTGTCCACCGCGACACGCTCGGTGAGATGCTGACGGCCGTGTTCACCGAGCCGCACGAGGCTCCGAAGGACATGGCCAAGTTCCAGTCGGCGGCCGCCTGGACCAATCCCGGCGCAATCGGGTGGGGCGGCGATCGCTTCTACCTCCTCGCATCCGGGGCAACGCAGGAAGAGGCCGCCCACCGTCTCGCGGATCTTCAAGGGGTGTGGATCACCGTGTGGGACTCGGCCAAAGAGCGCGAAGAGTTCCTCCGCGCGATCGAGAAGGGCACGCCGCCGCCCCGCTCCCAGACGGCGGCGGTGGGCCGCACGATGGCGGTCGTGTTCATCGGGTTCGAGGACGGGGAACGCCAGGTCCTCCTCTCGCGCCTGAGGGAACTGCCCCTGCCCGTGATCGGGAGTCGTTGACAGCGCCGTCGTCCTGGGATATCTCTGCCATCGAATCTATCCCGCTCCCTGGCAGGATCGGACAATCTCAACATGCGCACTTACCTTCTCTTCGCCAGCATCGTCGTGTTGACCGTTACGATGGCCGGTGAGACTTCGCTCGGACAGCGAGCGCCCGCCGCGCCCCGGCTCGAGTCGTTGGCCGGCGTCTTCAGCGGCAGTGCGGCCGCCGTGCGCGACACCAACGGGGACAATCTCCCCGATGCCGTCGTCGCGCGCATCATCGTGCCGGCGAGCCCGACGGCCGATGACATCGAGGCGGCGACCAACATCGCCGGTCGCCTCGGGTACGAGACGACGGCACTGTCGATGCCCCTGGTGCTGCGCGACAACGAGGTCCGCGCGCCGGCAGACATCGGCCTGCCCATCCTCGTCGGCAGAACCAACGCCTTCGTCAAGCAACTGATCGATCGGGGCGCGCTCGACGTCCGGTCCGTGCAGGCCGGACAGGGCCTCCTGACGCTCGTCCGCTCGCCGCTCGGAGGCCCCGACGGTGTCGTCGTGGTCGGCGGAGACGATGCGGGAACGCTGGCCGCCGGGGTGGAACTCGCAGCCCGGGTGCCGCGGTTGTGGAACATGACCGGCATCACGCTGGGCGGGATCGAGCAGCAGGTGACCCGCTGCCTGGCGGACAAGGGCATGACCGCCTCGGACACCCACGTGACGTCCCTCCTGGTCGATGCCGAACGGCGCGGCATCGCCGTCGTCGGCGTTCGGACGCACCTCGCCAGACAGGACGCCACTCGCGCGGCGGCGGCGCTCGAACAAGTCGACGCCGCCCATCGCCATGGCCTCGAGGAACGGACGCTGAACTTCGCCGAGGCCGCGGCAACGCGCGTGGAGATGCTCACCGACGGGGGACCGCAGACCACGGCCGTGGTCCACAGGGGCGGCATGAACGGCCGAACCCTCACGCCGCCCGTCGATCCAGACGAGTTCGCGCCGGAGCCGAATGCGAGCGGTGTGATCGAGCCGCGACTCGCCCCGGCCAAACCGTTCGATCTCACCAACGCGTATTCCATCGAAGGCTGGTTCGGCGACGCCTACCAGGACCTGATCCCGGACCGTACCGAGACGGCCGTCGTGGTCGGGAGCGCGGACGATTCACTTGGCGCAGCGCACATTGCGGCCCGTCTCGGACTCGAGACGACCGGCATCAGCCTGCCGATCACCAAGCGCGACGACAAGGTCAAGGAGCCCGGCAACGAGGCCAGCCCCATCCTCGTCGGCCGCACGAACGCGCTCGTCCTCCAATTGATCAAGATCGGCAAGACACGTCTGGACGACCTTCACCCTGGCGAAGGTGCCGTGCAGATCGTCCCGCGCGCGTTCGGCAACGCCACCGCGACCGTCGTGGCCGGGGCGGATCCGGCTGGCACGATGGCGGCGAGCCTCTATCTGGCACGCCGCGCACCGTACGTCTGGGATGTCGCCCGCGGCGCCGCGTCGATGGAAGACGTTTCCACAGAAGTGACGCGTTTCCTCGCAGCCAAGAGCAGCGCCGGCCAAGCCGGGCAAGCCGTCCAGGAACTCAAGAGCGTGCTGGACGATCTCAAGGACAAGACGATCGAGTCGTTCGACGCCAAGTTGTTCATCGAGCACGGCGACAAGGCGCTCGACGCGCACGTGGGCTCGCAGATCCGAGCGGCAGTCGGACAGGCCGCGACCGTCACCGTCTCCAGCCAGGGAATCACGGATCCCGCCACGGTGTTCGAAGACAAGATAGACGTGCCGTGGGAGGTCGACGAGTTCTGGGCGAAGCTCCGGTCGGACGTCATCCCGAAGGTCAAACCGGGATCGGCGGTCGAAGTCGAGGCGCGCCTCAGTGAGCCAGACGAGGTCAGGACGGGCCTCGTCGAGCAGGCACGCGCGGAGTTGACGAAGGCGGGCGCTGCGACCGTTCGGGTGCGAGTGCTCTGCGCCTACAAGCAGGGCTACTCGTGGCTGACCGACGAGGTCATCCCCGCGCTCCGCGGCAAGAACGCTCGCGCCGTCCGGATCCGCGTGGCCACGCACAAGCCGGATCTGTCGAAGAAGTTCAAGTTCTACTCCGTTCCGACTCGGTGGCTGCACGAACTCTATCCGGTTGACGAGATCTTCCAGCGCGACCTGGGCATTCCGACGAGCGCCTTCAAGATGGAGCTGACCGACGATGCGAAGGACATCTACGCGCTCGACGCGCTCGATGCCGCAGGCCGCGTCGTGTATCACGGCACGTTCAGCCCGAAGTTCACCGAGCGCGAGTATCTCGACAAGTTCCCCGGCTGGTCGCGGGTCGAGGTGACGACCGGCTGGCTGAGCGCGCGGGTCAACGGCGAGACGGTCGCCGACCTGCGGATCCAAACGGATCCCGAACGCTTTTGGGACTACTACCAGAGCAAGGTGCTTCCGCGGATCTACGACAACGTGATGAAAGTGACCGGCGGGAAGCCGACGGCCGACAAGCAGCCATTCCATCGCGACCTCGACATCGAGGTGTGGATGAGCGAGCCCGACCAGCGAATTGGCATCGACGAGGAACTGGTGTCGTCGCTCGAGGCCCTGCACGAGGACCTGTACTTCGTCACGCTCGACTTCTTCTCGGCCATGGGGCGCACGCTGACGAAGAACCGGCTGAACGCGCCCGGCAAGGTCTTTCCCATCATCCATCCGAGCCGCCCCGGGAAACCCGGACAGGCACGCATCCTCTACGCCGGCAATGCGTCCACCAAGGCGCGCCTCGACGTCACCTACAAGGAGAAGGGCAGCGACAAGCCGACGCAGGTGTCGCGCGATCTGCCGCGCATCGACACCACCGCGCCCAGCGTCGTGCGGGCCGTCGTTCGCGACGATCGCGTGAGCGAGATCGAACTGCAGGTCGACGCGAAGGATGACAAGGAGGCGACGCGGGCCGTGGACGCGGTGGACGGCCTAGTGGCGCTGCAGGCCGCTGGGCTCTTCAGAACGGCCCTCGTCTTCGACCATGTCGATCGCGTCGCGCTGACCGTCGGCCTCAAGGACGCGCGGACGAGGCGCGTCGTGCCGAACACGGGCGTGGCGCGGCCTTCGGCCGTGCGACTGGCGGCCGATCGTCCGAAGGGCCCGATCGTGACGTGGGATCACATCATCGGCCCCGATGAAGCCGAGCAGATCGTCACGAAGCTCGCCGCTTTCCCCGAGGTCCACAGCTACAAGGTCGGCGAGTCGTACCGGGGGCGCCCGATCTCCGCGATGGAGCTGACGCTGCCGACGTCGAGCGAGCTGATCTCGCTGGCGAAGTACACGGCACTCAAGCCGACGATGCTGATGATGGGCCGTCAGCACGCGAACGAGGTGTCCTCGACCAGCCACATTCTGCGACTCGCGGAACTGGTGGCGACCGACCCGGCATACAAGAAGATCCTCGAGAAGGTGAACCTGGTCCTCTGCCCGGTGATGAATCCGGACGGCGCGCAGATGGCCTACGAGCTGCAGAAGCTCACGCCCACCTACATGCTTCACGCCGGGCGCTACAGCGCGCTGGGGATGGACATCACCTCGCGCGCGATCGGCCTGCTGCCGGAAGCGGAGGTCGAGGGCAAGTTGTGGCGGCAGTGGCTGCCGGACATCTACCTGAATCCCCACGGCTATCCGTCACACGAGTGGGTGCAGCCGTTCTCCGGGTACGTCGCGCCCGGTTTCCGTGCCTACTTGAGTTCGCGCGGTTGGTACACGATGCTGAGCGGCCTGCGGGACCCGCGGTACCCGGACCATCCGGTGGCCGTGGCCGCGCTGCGGGAGGCGATCGTGCGGGAAATCAACCGGAACCCGGACGTGCACGCGATGAGCACGCGGCACCAGGAGCGGTATCGCCGCTGGGCATCGGGCTTTGGCCCGCACATCTACGGCGTCGAGATCTACAAGGACACGATGATCTACTACTCGGATCCCGAAACCGGGGAGCCGCGCGGCAGCCGGCGGGCCAGCCCGCCGCCAACAGGGGCCGCCGGCCGACGGGCCGCCATCAGCGCCTGGCCGCAGGTGACCTTCATGAGCGGCATGACCGAGGCGCCCGACGAGACCGCGCAAGGTGAATGGCTGAGCCTCGTGACCAAGGCGGGCTTCTCCTTCCTTATGGCTCACGTGAAGTACCTCGAGGAGGGTCAGTACCGGGTGGAGAGGATCGAGGAAGGCGGCCTGCGCGACGGGGCGGTGCTGACGATGGTGCGGGTGCGGCCGGTGAGGCCGGGCAAGTAGCACGGCCCAAGGGGTGCGGCGGCGTGGCGATCTCGGCACAACTCGATACCTGCGGACTCTGCTGGAGTGGCCTTGAGGAGAGTGATTAGGTTCTCACTTCTCGGCTCCGTCCAGTGGCCCCTGACCCCAATTCTCCGAATCCCGAATCCTGCCCCCTGCCCCCCGCATTCTGTCACCATCCGACCACTGGTCCCCGGCCTCCGCCGACCACCCCAGCGCGCACGCATAGCCCGCGCTCTGAGCCGTCTCGAGGATCTCTGGAACCGTCCGAGCGGAACCGGCCGTCGGAAACTCGCCGAGCCACAGTGGACGGTCGAGCGTCGCGGCAATCGGCGCATCGAGCGGCGCACGTCGCTCGCGGCGGTCGTACCAGTGTACCTGGTAGACGTCGAGCCCGAGCCCCTCGACCAGGATCAAGCCGCGGGTCGAGGCCAGTCCAACCGTGGCGAGATGATTCGTCTCGGCATGGACGCGTGCCGCACATCGCTCGATGAAGGCACGCATGGAGCGGCGGCTGACCGACGTGCACGGGTTCCAGCCGCTGACGCCGAGGGTGACCCACTCCGGCTCGTTGACCACGTCCCACGCCGAGATGGCAGGCTCCCGTCGGCAGCGCTCGAGGATCGGCGTGACCACACCCTCGAGGAGCGCCTCGCGTCGCGCGGCGCTGGTGGTGGCGCGCCGATGTCCACCGCAGGCCACGCCCTCGACCCATCTCCGGCGCTTCCACCACGTGAAGTCGAACAGGACGAACACGACGGAAAGGCCGTGGCGGCCCGCTTCCTCGACACCGACCTCGAGGTCGCGCCAGAAACAGTCGTCGAGCCCGACGGCGGTACCATCGCCGGCAAACCGCACCCCCGCCCGGCCGTCGCACAGCATGAACCAGCGCACCGCGGTCAGGCCGCGGTCGGCAAGCCGCGCAAAGACCTCGGTGAGGCGCCTGCGCCGTTCGGGCTGCGCCACTCCCCCGTCGGCCTGCCACGCATTCGCACCAAAGTCGCAGCCGTACTGCAGCCAGGGCAGGTTGACGCCGACGACAAAGCCCCCGTCCTTCTCCCGCATTCAGACCTGATGGTACACCGCGACGAGTCGCGGAGCATTCCGGAGTGCGATTCCGTTCCAAGTTGAGATCGTGGACGCAGCCAAGCAGATCGAGGCGTTCCTACCGGTGCTCGACCGCATGGTGCACGAAGGGCTCGTCACGCTGGAACGGGCCGAGGTGCTGATGTATCGCGCCTCGAAATAGGGCCGGAATCAGCCGATCTGGCTCTGCCAGATCGCACGGCCGACCAAGAACGGCCCGAGCCGATCCAGGTAGAGCGCGGTCTGCTGCGTCTTGCGCATCGCCTGGACGACGGCCGAGAGCGGGTGCAGGTCCTTCCCGACCAACCCCACCACGAAGTCGTTGTCGTTCGTGTCGAGGCCGTGACACGCCAGCCGGACGTCGTGCGCGAGGTCCGCGGCGCCGAACGACATGCCGATGGCGCCGTGTTCCGCGAGGATCACTCGCTGCTCCTCGGGCGGCAGTTGCGCGAACCGGCCATTGCGGCGCAGCGGGTACCAGACGGCCCAGCGCCAGGCGGGATTCAGCACGGTGCGCGTCGGCCGGTGAAAGAGGACGTCCGCGAGATCGGGCTCGTAGCCGAGCGCGTACGTGCGCCCGATCATCGTGAACTCGGGCTTCCGCACGAGCGGCGCAAACGGCCCGGCGTTGAGCGCCGGCCGCAGCGTGTCCACGAAGAACGAAGGGTCCTTGCTGAGCGACAGGACGGCCACTCCCCGCGGGTCGTTGAGATCCTCGTAGAGGACACCCGTGACACCCGATGCGGCCAGGTGGGCAACGAGAGGCGCCGTATCGAAGCAGCCGCCGAACGCCAGCAACTGCACGAACAGCCGCTCGTCGGACCGCTGGGGCTGGCCACCCTTCAGACCGCCCGTCTCGCTGATATCCGGCGGTTCCGGTCCGCGCCGCGTGGCCCCGGCTGCGCCGGGCGAGACCGGCACCGGACGCTGTCCGTGTGGCTCGCTCATCGCATGTCCCCGGTCGGCACCTCGGCGGCCGGCTCGAGGAGATCGACCAGGCCACCCCAGGTGTCGGAATCCTGCACGATCAACGTCTGGAAGTACAGCTCGACGTCTTCCTTCGGATAGGCCTTCCGAAGCGTCTCCGCAGCCGCGGCGAGCGCCTTCGGCTCGGGTGCCTTCAACTCCTCGACGGTCAGCACGCCGTTGTCGTGCGCAATCCCGACGGCGTCGAGGAAGGCCCCGAGCATCGGACGCTGGTGGGCGAGGTGATAGGCCACGAGCACGCGGCCCGCGATGGTGTCGGATACACCGGGCAGCGCCGCCAGGTAGTGCACCCTCTTTTCGAGCGGTAGCGATCGCACGGTCTTGACGCGAAAGCGGTAGTGCGCGGCGATGGCGAGCAGAGCTTCGGCCTGCTGCTCCATCGACTCCTCTTCGTCCTGCCAGAACGCGGTTGCCGCCTCGATGCGGCGTTCTTGAGGGATGCGCTTCCACAGTCTTCCCGGACCGGCGGGGATGTCCTTGCGACCGGCGACGGGCGGGTGGTACGGATATGCCATCGGTGACTCCTGATGAGACGCGGGAACTTCTGATCGTAGCACAGGCGGCCGCCAGGGGCGCACCACGCTGGCGCAGCTCGTTCATGTCGCGGGCGGAACTCCCCACGTGCGGGCGCGGTGAATCCTGCGATAACATGCGGCAGCATGAGGCCACATCGCTCGCTGCCCGCCGCCCTGTCGCTGCTGCTCCTCCTGCCGCTTGCCGCACCGGCCGAGGAAATCCCGTACACGACCGGCTCCTGGGATGCCGACACGCTGGGCAACCACCGAGTGGTGCTCGAGGTCCGCGCCCAGGCGGGGGCCGTCTGGGCACACGTGCCGTGGAGACGGCGTGACACGAATCCCGAGGCCAAGCACCTCCTCGTCGTGGATGGGCAGACCGGCGCCCGCGTCCTGAACGTCGTCCGTATCGCCGTCGGACGCGAGGCGGGGGACATCGCGTTCCAACCGACATCCGGCGCGGGCCGGTATTTCCTCTACCACCTCCCGAACATCGGCTCAGGCCGATCGAACTACCCGAAGGTCGTCTACCCGGCCCCGGAGGACACCGCGCAGGGCGCGTGGCTGGCGGCAAACCACCTGGCGCCGCAGGATCTCCCAGGCAACGGCTGGAAGTCACTGCCGCAGGTGGCCGTCGTCGAGTTCCAGGCGATCGATGAACTGAACTCCTTCTACCCGATGGAGGTCATCGCCACCGCCGCCGAGACGAGCGCGCTCGTCGGGCAGCATGCGAGCAGCGGATATCTCGTGTTCCCGGAAGACCGGCGCTTCCCGATCCGGATGACGGCCGATCTACCGCACCGGTGGATTGCCGCGGGCGCGAACCGGCCGTTCCGCGGCGAGGCCGCTCGCGGCGAGTTCTACGCGTTCCAGGTCGGACTCTTCGCTGCACGCTCGGCAATCGACGGCCTCGACGTCCGCTTGGGCGACCTGAAGTCGGCAGGACACCTCATCCCCGCGTCCGCGATCCGCTGCTTCAATCTTGGCGGGCGTGACTGGACGAGCAGGACCTTCACCAAGCGCGTGACAGTGGAACAAGGCAGGGTGCAGGCGCTGTGGTTCGGGGTCCAAGTGCCCGAAGACGCAGCGCCGGGCGAATACCAGGGCACCGTGACCATCGCACCGGCCAACGCGCCGCCGACCGGCGTCTCGGTGACACTCGTCGTCACGTCGGCCACCATTCCGGCATCCGGCGACGACGAACCGTGGCGGCACTCGCGGCTTCGCTGGCTCGATTCGACGCTGGCGTTCGATGACGAGATCGTCTCGCCCTACACGCCGGTCGAGGTCAAGGACCGCACCATCAGCATCCTCGGCCGCAGCGTCTCGATCGGCGCCACCGGCTTTCCCGAACAGATCCGAAGCCGCTTCTCGCCCGAGATGACCGGACTCTCCGACCGGCCGCGCGACCTCTTCACCCGACCAGTCAGTCTCGTCGTCGAAAGTCCGGATGCCTCGGTCGGTCGATGGAGCGGCCAGGGTCCACGGTTCACCATGCAGGCCGCGGGCGCGGCCGCGTGGGAGGCGACGAGCACGTCCGGCCCGCTGACCATGAAGACGCGGGCCCGGATGGAGTTCGACGGCACAATCGAGTTCGAGGTCGAGCTGCGCGCAGCGGCTGACGCGGTGCTGAACGACGTGAGGCTCGAGATCCCATTTGCCCGCGACGTCGCCCGATACATGATGGGAATGGGCGTGAAGGGCGGCACCAGGCCGCCAGCGTATCAGTGGGAGTGGAACGTCGAGCACAACCAGGATTCGGCGTGGATCGGCGACGTCAACGCCGGCCTGCAGTTCACCCTCAAGGACGACAAGTACTCGCGGCCGCTCAACACCAACTTCTATCACTCGAAGCCGCTCGTCATGCCGGCGTCGTGGTCGAACGGCGGCCGCGGCGGCTGCCGCTTCTCCGAGTCCGGCCCCACGTTCCTCGTCGGCTGCTACAGCGGGCCGCGCGTGATGCATCAGGGCGAAGCGCAGCGATACGACTTCCGGCTGCTGCTGACGCCTTTCCACCCGATTGACACCAAGGCGCAGTTCACGACCCGGTTCTTCCACGCCTACAAGCCGGTGGCGGAAGCGGCCGCGACCGGCGCGAACACGCTGAACATCCACCACGCGAACGACATCAACCCGTACATCAACTACCCGTTCCTGCGGCCGGCGCAGATGAAGGCGTACATCGACGAGGCACACGCCAGGAACCTGAAGGTGAAGATCTACTACACCGTCCGCGAACTGACGAACCGTGCGCCTGAGCTCTTCGCGCTGCGCAGCCTCGGAGACGAGGTCCTGTCGAACGGGCCAGGCGGCGGCTTTTCGTGGCTGCAGGAGCACCTCGGGTCGGACTACATCGCCGCCTGGTTCGTCCCCGAACTGAAGGATGCCGCCGTCATCAACACCGGTGTCTCCAGGTGGCACAACTACTATGTCGAAGGCCTCAACTGGCTGGCGCGCAATATCGACATCGACGGTCTCTATATCGACGACGTGGCGTTCGACCGGACGACGATGAAGCGCGTGCGGAAGGTGCTCGACCGGGGGCGTCCCGGCGCGTTGATCGACCTCCACTCCGCAAATCAGTTCAACGTGCGCGACGGATTCGCGAGCAGCGCGAACCTCTACCTCGAGCACTTCCCGTTCCTGAACCGCCTGTGGTTCGGGGAGTACTTCGACTACAACTCGTCGCCCGACTACTGGCTCGTGGAAATCTCGGGCATTCCGTTCGGCCTGATGGGCGAGATGCTCCAGGACAACGGCAATCCCTGGCGCGGCATGGTCTTCGGCATGACGGGGCGGCTCCCGTGGGCCGGAGACCCGCGTCCCTTGTGGAAGGTCTGGGACGGTTTTGGCATCGCGGACAGCCGGATGGTGGGTTTCTGGGTGGACAATCGACCGGTGAAGACGGATCGCGCCGACGTGCTCTCGACGAGCTACGTGAAGGACGGAAAGACGATGGTGGCACTGGCGAGCTGGGCCAGGGAGCGGGCGGCAGTCGAGCTGACGATCGACTGGAAGGCGCTCGGCCTCGACCCGACGAGAGCGCGACTGACCGCACCGGCGATCGAAGGGTTCCAGGAGGCGCGGGCGTTCAAGCCCGGCGACCCGATCCCCGTGGAACCCGGAAAGGGCTGGCTGGTGATCATCCAGTAGGCCCCGACGGCCAATTCAACGTGCCGCACTCGGGCCGGGCGGCGTCAGCGGCCGGCCTGGCCGGCCGCGGCGTCCACCAGTTTCTTGATCGGCGGCGCAATCATCAGATGCACCTCGGCGGTCGGCTTGAGACTCCGCTCCAGCGCCTCGCGGTCATCTGCGCCGTAGGCGAGCGGCGCCTTCTTGTCGAGGGCGTCGAGCGCCCGCAGGCCGAGGGCGCACACGGCCTCGATGTTCTTCACGACGGGCCCGGCGTCCTGCAGCAGCGCGCTATCGAGAACGGCCTGGGCGCCCTGTGCCTGCTGTCGCCACACCTGCAGCCACGTCGCAATCACCTCACGATTCGACTGCCTCGCCGGATCTGCCAGTAGCCCGGTCACCAGTTGGGCGAAGTCCCGCGCCTTGTCACTCTCGGGTCTGGCCGCGTCCACCAGGCGGTTCAGCGGCGAGAGGCTCGTATAGGCGACCGCGCGACCGCGATTGTAGTCGCGGACGGGCTCCAGGATGTCCACCACGCCCTCGAGCGCCCCGGTGGGCCGATGATCGGCCAGCCGGTCGAGCATGGGGCCGTAGTTGGCGCGATGTCTGACCCCGGTCGGCTCCAGCCAGCGGCTGATGACCGCCAGCCGCCGGTACATGTCCGGCACGTCCGTCACGGTGGCGGGCGACCAGAGGCGCTCCGCGATGGCGGCCATGCGCGGCCAGATGCGTGAATCGACGGTCTCTGGCGTCACCCACTCGGCCCAGATGCACGCTTCGCCGCCCAGGATTCGAGCCTTCGCCTCGGACGGCAAATCCGCCGCCCTCTTGCCCATCGGGTCCACGAGATAGTGCCGCGAGGCCGGCCAGATCAGGTCGAGGTAGTAGCCATTCGACAGGATGCCGCTGTACCCGCCGAGCGCTGCCTGCGCGAGCGAGTCAGGCCCGCGCCATGAGTGGATCACCGCACTGTTCGGCAGGTTCCCGTGAAGAATCTCGTCCCAGCCGATCACCCGCTTGCCGTGCTTCTTGAGGATCGCCACGACGCGGGTGTTGAAGTGCGCCTGCAGATCTTCGGGCGTCTTCAAGCCGTGCCGCTGCATGAACGCCTGGATCTTCGGGTTGGCCTTCCACTGCACCCCGTTCACTTCGTCGCCGCCGATGTGGAAGTACTCGTCGGGGAACAGCGCCGCCATCTCGCCGAAGAACTTGTCCAGGAACCTGTAGACCTGCTCGTTGGTCGGATCCATCACGGGGTCGAACACGCCCCATTTCCGCTGGATTTCGAAGGGACCAGGCCCCGCCGCCAGTTCCGGATACCCGACGAGCCACGACGAGGAATGCCCGGGCACGTCGAACTCGGGGATGACACGGATTCCGCGTGCCGCCGCGTAGCGGACAATGTCCCGGATCTCTGCCTGAGTGAAGAACAAGCCGTCCGAGCCCATCCCCTGAAGACGCGGAAAGAGCCGGCTCTCGACGCGGAACCCCTGATCCTCCGACAGGTGCCAATGGAAGACGTTCAGTTTCATCGCCGCCATGGCGTCGAGGTTGCGCTTGACGACTTCGGCAGGAATCCAGTGGCGGCAGACGTCGATCATCAGGCCGCGCCAGGGGAATCGCGGGCGGTCCTCGATCGTCGCCGCACGCACGACGAACCCCGAAGGCGACTGCTCGACGAGTTGGAGAAACGTCTCGAGACCGCGCAGGATGCCGTACGGCGTCGGGGCATTCAGCGTGGCGCCATCAGGCGCGACCCTCAGCGCGTAGCTCTCGTCCTCCACCGCTCCCTGGATGCGGTTCACCCCGTGATCGCAGGCGACAACCAGCCGTGGCGTGGCACCGGTCCTGACCAGGAGGACGCCCGTCATGGTCGTGATGCGCTGCAGCGTGCGTTCGACGGCCGCGTCGATCCGCGGGTCCCTGTGCCCCTTGAGCGCCACACCGAATCGCGCGTCGAGCGCCAGGCCGCCGGGCTGCAGCGACACGCTCGACGGCACGGGCATCAGGTTGTGGGGCGAAACGGCTTGTGCGGTCAGCGACGTGGCGACGAGGAGGACCGAGATGACGAGGATGAGTGCACGCACCGATCGCCAGGCCATGTGTCGCCTCCGGGGGGACGGGGAGTTGATGAGTCAGGAGCCAGGAGTCAGGAGCCCAGAGTCTAGAGCCACCCCGAAATCTTGTCACGGATCGTTTCCGCCAGTTCGCGGGCCGCGGTTTCACTCGTCGACTCGGCCACCACCCGCATCACGGGCTCGGTATTCGAGCCGCGCAGCAGGAACCAGGCGTCAGGAAGCATCACCTTGACACCGTCGCGCAGATCCATCGGGCGGTCGCCGAACTCGCGACGCGCCTTCCGGAGGATCTCACCGAGGCGTTGCGACGGGAACGGAAACTGGATCTTGGCGATCTCGAACGCCGGGAGGCTGGCCACGAGGTCCGATACGGTCCGCCCGGAGTCGGTGAGCCTGTGCAGGATCAGGCCCATGCCGACCAGGCTGTCGCGCGCGAAGTTGATCCGCGGATAGATGACGCCGCCGTTACCTTCGCCGCCAACGACGGCGCGATGCCGTTGCATGCCTTCGGTGACATTGGCTTCGCCGACCGGCGTGCGAAACACGGAACAGCCGAAGCGCTGCGCCACCGGCTCGAGCGCATGCGTGGTCGCAAGATTCGCGACGACCGGACCAGGCGTTCGCCCCAACACATGCTCGACGGCCAGCACCAGCGTTCGTTCCTCGCCGATCGGCTCACCGCGTTCGGAGACGATCGCGAGGCGGTCGGCGTCCATATCCTGGGCGAAGCCGATGTCCGCCCGATGCTCCCGGACCGCCGCGCAAAGCGCCTCCAGGTTCTCGGGGGTCGGTTCGGCAGGCCTCGGGAACCGTCCATCCGGCGTCACGTTGATGCCGATGACATCGACGCCCAGCGCCTCCAGCAGGCGAGGCCCGACGAGCGACCCGGCGCCATTGCACGAGTCCAGCACCACCCGCAGGCGACGGCCCGTCTGCGGCAGCGGCCCAACCGCGTCCATCACGGCCTCGATGTGCACGTCCAGGGCCCCGGGCATGGGCTCCACCGCACGCAGTCTCATCGCGCGAGCCTTCGTGTACTCACCCTGATGGTAGATGCCCAGCAACTCGCGGCCGCGGGCCCCGCTGAGGAACAGCGCATCCGGCCCGATGAACTTCAGCGCGTTCCACTCGGGCGGGTTGTGGCTGGCCGTGATCGCGATGCCGCCCTGCGCGCGGAGCCGGCGCACCAGCAACTGCACGGTCGGCGTCGGACAGACGCCGGCATCCACGATCCGGCACCCGGAGGACAACAGTCCGGACACGACGGCCTGCCGAACCATTTCTCCCGACGTCCGCGTGTCGCGGCCAACAACCACGCGGCCGGATCCCATGTAGGTGCCGAACGCCTGGGCAAACCGCGTGAGCAGGTCCGGCGTCAGTGAGTCGCCGATCACGCCCCGCACGCCAGAAATGCTGATCTTCAGCGTTGGAATCGCTCGCATAGCGGGTTTCTCGCGTGCTACCGCCTCAGGCGGTCCCTCGCCCAGTCCATCAGGTCGCCGGCCCGGCCGGCCGCGTCGGCCTCCACGATCACGCGGATCATCGACTCGGTGTTCGATGCGCGCACGTGCACCCACCCGTCCGGGAAACAGACCTTCACGCCATCCGACAGATCGATCTCGGTGCCGGGTTCGTCCTGGACACTGTCGCGGAACTCCTGCAGGGCCGTGTAGATCACGCTCGGCTCGATCGCGACGTGCTCCTTGATCATCGCCAACTGCGGGAGGTCGGCCATCAGCGCCGACAGTGGCGAGGACGACTCGGCGAGATACGACAGGATGAGGCCTGTCGCCGCCGCACTGTCGTGCGACGCCTGCACGCGGGGCACTGCCACGGCGCCGTTTCCTTCGCCGCCGATCACCGCACCGTGTTCGACGATCGCCTCGGAGATGTGCGCCTGCCCGACCGGAGTGCGGATGACCTGCGCCCGGTAGCGCGCGGCAATCCGGTCGACCGCCATGGTGGTCGAGACGTTCGTCACGACCGGCCCGACGCGCTGTCGTAGGGCGATGTCGGTCGCCAGCACCAGCGTCAGTTCCTCGGACAGTGCGCGCCCGGTCTCGTCCACCAGGCCGAGCCGTTCTCCGTCGGCGTCGTACACGAGCCCCAGGTCGGCGTGCCCCGCCTTCACCAGCGCACGCACCTGCCCCATCGTATCCGGCCGCGGTTCCGGCGTGTGCGGGAACGGACTGGCGGGATCATCGTTGATCGCCAGCACCTCGCAACCCATGTCGGCCAGCCACCTCGGCGCGAGCAGCGAGCACGAGCCGTTGCAGCAATCGACGGCCACCCTGAGCCGTCGCGCTCGGAGTGTTGCCAGGTTGAAGCTCGCCGTTAACACGTCCAGATGATGCTGGACCGCTTCGCCGGACTCGACACGCGTCCGGATCTGGTCCCACGTGGCCTTCTCGAAGCGGCCCTGATGGTAGATGTCGAGCAACTCCTCCGCCTGGCCGGGCATGAGGTAGAGCCCGTCGCGGCGGACGAACTTGAGCGCGTTCCATTGGGCGGGGTTGTGGCCGGCGGTGATCGAGATCCCGCCCTGCGCCTCGAGCCACGTGATCGCCAACTGGAGGCTTGGCGTCGGACACACACCGAGATCGATTACGTCGCAGCCGGTGGCCAGCAGGCCGGCCATCACGGCCGACGCCACCATCGGGCCGGACGGCCGGGTATCGCGGCAGACGAGGATGCGGCCCGGGCCGAGGTAGGTACCGAAGGCCTGCGCGAATCCGACGACGAGATCGGGGGTGAGCGTCTCGCCGACGACGCCGCGCACGCCGCTGACGCCTATCTTGAGTGGCTTCATCACCCTGCTGCTATCCGCCGTAGTCGGCGAGCACCTTGCGCAGACGGGCCACCGACGCGGGGAGGTCGGGCTTCGACGACAACTGGTCGATGACTTCCCGGCTCCCGAGCCGCTCGCCGTAGAACCGTTCGTTGGCGTCGCGGTCGGCCCCGAGGTTCGAACCATTGATCGCCACGCCCGCGAACAGGCCGCGGCTGCGCGAATAGCTGAGAATCTTCGCGCGCATCTGGATGTCGGTTGCCGCCTCCAGTGACCGCCCTACCGGGCCGGCCGCCACCGACGCCTCGCCACCAATCTTGAACTCGTTGCTCAGCAGTCGCTGCAGTCCGACACGGTCGATGACGATGAGCACGAGGTCGATCGACTGCGCACCGACCTGCGCGCCGAAGCTCCCTCCTGCAATCGTGATGAAGGCCGGCGCCGACCAAGTGTTGGTCTTGCGGTCGCGGGCCGAGATGACCCCGCGGCCCCACTGCCCGCCGACGGCGAAGCTCGCCCTGAGCACGCCGGGGAAAATGACGACCGCTTCCGCCTTCTGGAGCACGCCTTGCGGAATGCCGCCATCGGGAGCCTGCATGATCTCGGTGAACACCGTCGCCGCGTCTTCCACCCGCGCCTGCTCAGACCGTTGCGCCGAGACGAGCGGACTGATGGCCAGGAGCAGCAACGCAGCAACGATTCCGACTAGCACCACATGCGACTGGGTACGCACGGTGCCCTCCTTTCGGGTGATCGGTGAACCGGGTTAACGACCCGCGACCATTCTACTGCAACCGGGTCGACCGGGATGGCGAAGCGAACAGGGAGACATTCGCCTGCCCACGGGCCCATCTCAATGCGACAACGGCATGGCTGCGGGACCAGGGCGAGTCGTCAGGAACGCAGCCCGTGCGGATGACTCGGGGAACGCGGCACGGTGGCCGCTCTCCCATCGACGGGCGAAGTCGGCAACCAGGCCCTCGGCGACGAGCGCCCAGACGCTCCCGCCAAACCCGGCGCCGAATGCCGAGGCCGCCACGGCGCCCAACTCGCGCGCCGACCGCGCCAGCGCGATGGTCTCCGGTACCTGGTTGCGCAGCGCACGCTCGGCCAGATCCTGGGACCGATCGACGAGCGCACCGAAACGGTCGAGGTCGCCGGCGTCGAGCGCTTCGGTGGCGGCAGGGATGATCTGTTCGCTCTCCGCGACGAACTGATCGAGGCGATCGACCAGCGCGTCGGTCGAGAAGCCGTCCACGGAGGTCCGTCGAAGCACGTCACGCACCGCCTCGGCCCCGGCCACCCTGACCGCGTCCGCCAGCGATGCATCCTGGCGGCCGGATGCCGAGCGCCACACATCGAGAACGGCGCGGACAGCGAGTGACGCACGGTTGTACGCGTCGCGCGCGCCCCCGGTCTTCTCCGCCATCACGCCACTCATCGCCACGACGAATCGATGCCTCGCAGGCCACTCAATCTGGCGTTCGTGCCGAACGGGACAGAATGCGTAGACGCTCAGTTGGTCGGCACGGCAGCAGAGCATCGCGGTGTGATCCTCACTCCCACCGAACGTGCCCACACCGCGATCTCCGGTCAACGCCCCGAAGCTCTGACCGTTTTCCACAGTAGCCAGATAGCCAGACAGGGCCTCGGCGCCGTGCACCTCGCGGACAAAGGAGTCCGCCGACCAGAGGTCGTTGATCTCGGCGATCGCCAGGAACATCGCCACCATGAAGGCACTCGAACTGCTCATGCCGGACGCGAGCGGGAGGTTGCTGAGAAACGCGATGTCCGCGCCCTGGCGGGCGTCCGGAAAATTTCGGGACAGCCGGCGCAGCACCGTCCACGGGTAGCGCGCCCACGACTCGGCGGGCTGGCCCAGCTGTTCATCCAGGCTCAGACGCGCCTCCCGTCCGCGCGCCACGTCGAACACTCGCACGCCACTGTCGCGGCGCGGCGCCGCCGCGACGACGAAGCCCTGCTCCACCGCGCAGACCAGGCTGCGTCCTCCCGCGTAGTCCGTGTGCTTCCCGAGCACCTCGATCCGCCCGGGCACCCAGAAGGCCGCCGCCGGCTTGCCCGCGCCAGCGTCCACGAGTGCTGCCCGCACCAGCCGCGCCTGGCCGTCGACCACCCGGCCGTGTGCCGCCTGCAGACGGCCAGGGGCCAGACGGAATGCCCTCGTCACAACCGCACCTCCACCCGCTCGAGCCGGCTGGCCACCGACAAAATGTCGCCGCGCGTCGACAGGTCGAGCACGCCTGCCCTGACAGGCACGACACGAAACGCCGCCCCCAGACGCGTCATCGCGTATTTCACGGCGTCGGCCAGCTCGAACTCGCCCCGCGGTGATCGCTCGATGCGTCGCGCCGCCTCGAAGATGACCGGGCCGAAGCGCCAGCAGTTCATGCTGATGAGCGCGTCCGGGCCGACGCGCGACCAGGTGTCGGCGTCCGGCTTCTCGATGATGCCGCAGAGCATCCCGCCCGCGTCCACGTCGAGGACCGCATACTTCGCCACCCGTGCGTCATCGACATTGCCATCGCGCACGAGCGCCGCGCGGTTGAAGCCGGCAAGCCCGGTGTGTCCCAGTCGGCGCACGGCGTCGAAGACGGACACCGGATAGTAGTTGTCCGAGTTGATGACGAGGAACTGATCGCGCGCAGCAAACGATTCGGCCGCCGCCACGGCATTCGCCGTCCCAAGCGGCAGTTCCTGGATGGCGAAGTGCACGCGGATGCGCGTCGGCGTGACCTGGCGGGTGTAGTAGTCCCGAACGGTGTCGTGCTCGGGACCGATCACGAGGCATGCATCCGTGAATCCCGCGTCCGCCAACGCGCTCAACACATAGTCGAGAAACGGCCGACCGACCGGAATCATCGCTTTCATGCCGGCGTCCGCGGCCACGGCCTGGTTCTCGTCGATCACGGCGTCCTGCGCCGCGCGGCGCATGCGGGTGCCCAGCCCGCGCGCGAGGACGACCGCCTTGTCGATCACGTCCGCCGTTTCGTAGCCCATCACTCCGCACCCGTCACGGCCTCGACCTGCGCAGCCCCGTCGTCGGGTTCCGGGCCGCCGAATCCTGCGCCGGGGGCCGACACGAGCTGTCGCACGACCTCGACCAGGTCGCGCATCGCAAACGGCTTCTGCAGCAGGACCGGGTCGGCGTCCGCGACCTTCAAGTCGCCCAGCGTATCCGGCGCGTAGCCCGAGATGAAGAGCACGCGCATCTCCGGACGCTCGGGCAGGAGCCGGATGGCCAGTTCACGGCCATTGAGGCCCGGCATGACGACGTCGGTCAGGAGCACATCAATCCGCCCATCGTGCCGGGCAGCCATGTCCAACGCCGCGCGCCCGTCGGCTGCCTCGAGGACGACGAAACCGTCCCGTTCCAGGCACGACTTGATGAGTCGCCGCAGTCCGCGCTCGTCTTCCGCAAGGAGCACGGTCGCGCTCCGCTCCACCGCTGCCGCCGGACGCAGGGGCTCGACGGCAGTCGGCGCGTCCCGGCGTGGGAACAACAGGTGAACGGTCGTGCCTCTCCCCTTCTCACTCTCCACGTGCACATGACCCTCAGACCGCATGGCAATCCCGTACACCAGCGAGAGTCCGAGACCGCGATGCTGGTCGCGCGAGCGGGTCGTGAAGAACGGCTCGAACAGATGCGCCTGCACCTCGTCGTCCATCCCAGTGCCAGTATCGGCCACTCGGATCTCGACGTACGACCCAGGAGGCGCGGTCCCGATCCGCTCGGATCCACCGGCACCGATCTCCACCGCGCGAGTCATGATCGTGAGGACGCCACCCTCGGGCATCGCCTCCTTCGCGTTGGCCGCGAGATTGATGAGGGCGCGCTCCAACTGGTTCGGGTCGGCCATCAGCCACGCGTCTGGCGCGCCGGGCACCACCTTCACCGTGACGTGGCTTCCGGCCAGGCGCCGCAGCAGCGGTTCGCTGCCGGCGATCGCGCGGTCGAGATCGAGCAAGCGACCCCGGTTCGCCTGCCGTTGACTGAATATGGTGAGCTGACGCGTCACGGCCGCCGCACGCTCGCCGGCCTGCCGGATCTGCTCCACGGCGTCCGAGACACCCTCGTCCAGCGTTCGCTGCCCCATCAGCAACTCCGCGTAGCCGAGGATCACCGACAGCAGATTGTTGAAGTCGTGCGCCACTCCGCCGGCCAGCCGGCCGAGCGCTTCCATCTTGCGTGACTGCTGGAGCTGGTCCCGGGCGACGTTCAGGTCCGTTCGCACTTCGCGGTACCGGCGGTCCAGGAGCAGGTGGTGCCCAATCGCGAGCGCACCCAGCACCAGCATCGATCCGAGCACAACCGCTTCGCGGTAGCGATCCGCCGCCGGGTCCAGCAGACCAGCCAGACGGCCCGCCAGGTGCAGCACCGGCAGTGCAAACGCGTACGGCAGCAGTGATGCGAGAATATTTCGACCCCGAAGGCGGTCGGAATCGTCGCCGGACAGGTGGAGATTGTGACGAGAGCCGACCTCGTCGGGCGGGCCGCCGGGCAGCCGTGCGACAATCACATACAGCACGAACTGCGCCGCCCAGACGATGTCCGAGATGTCTCCGGACTGCGGCTTGACGCCGCGGAAGTACGAGAACCACTCGATCCCGTCGGACACGAGCGTGATGGCGAACGACGCGACGACCGTCGCGTAGATCACGCGCCAGGGTCCGCGCCCGGCCGTGCGAACGAGCCAGCCAAATCTCGCCAGCAGCACGACGTCGAGCGTCACGAACAGGGCCAGCGACGGCACCGACGTCGCGTAGACGCTCGGAATCACACGGGCCGGAATCAGGATGAAATACGCGAGGAGACCAAACGCAAACACCGCCGCGCCCGCCCACTCGACCGCCACCCGCCACGACACGGGCTCGGTTTCTGCCGCCGCATGAGCCCTCAGGTCGCTTGCGAGAATGAAGGCGAGATAGAAGAGCAGGAATGCGCAGTCGGTGACCAGAACGAGGCCCCCGCTCCAACTGGATTCGGGGACCGACACGTTGAGCAGCACGACCGCGCCCCAGGACGAGAGGCCGGCGGCGATGAGCGTGCGAAAGCGGCGCCCAGCTACCGTGGACTCTCGCCCGACCGCCCGCCAGGCGGCGTAGAGCGCGAGGCCCATTGTGGGAACGTCGGACCAGGTCGCGAGAAACGCCTTCAGCGGGTCCGACGACGACGCGATCAGGTACACACCCGCAATGCACAGGAAGCACGCGACGGAGAGAATGCAGATGGGATCTCGGCGAAGGGACGCTGGCATCGGCCCCGCAGCATAGCACAGCCGGCCAGTGTCGGTGTTGAAGTCGATTCGCATCGGTTTTGCGCTATAATCGCGCCGGCCACGCGGCCATGACACATCTTCGGCGTTGAAGGAGGCACAGATGGCGAAGAAGGCGACAGGGAAGTCATCCGGGACCCCGAAACGGCGAGCCCCCAAGAAGAAGGCGGCCCCCAAGAAGGCGGCTCCCAAGAAGGTCACGAAGAAGCCGGCCGTCAAGAGGGTGGCCAAGAAGGCATCTCCCAAGAAGGCGGCCAAGAAGGCCGTGAAGAAGGCGGTCGCGAAGAAGCCGGCCGTGAAGAAGCCGGCGCCGAAGAAGCCGGTCGCGAAGAAGCCGGCGCCGAAGAAGAAGGTCCAGCGCAAGGCCGCTCCGAGTCCCGTTCCCCCGGCTCCGGTCGTCGAGGTGGCAGCACCCGCGCCGGCCCCGGCACCCGAACCGGCAGCCGTCGTCGCGGAACCCGCGGCACCTCCGGCGGTCGTCAGCTAGTCCCTCCGGTCCGGAGCCCGGAGCCCCCGCATCGATTGCCGCTGCATCCCGGCGACCGACCTCCGGGATGCGGCGCGTCCTCGTTCCTGTACACTTCACGGTGGCATGCCCACCTCACTGGCTTCGCTCGTCCGCCTGGCGCTCTCCGGCGGCCCCGGTTCGGTCCGCGCCGCCGCGCGCCTGATGTCGGTTGTGGCCGATCAGCCGCAGCGCCTGCCGGAGGTGTACCAGGCCACGGCCGGCCTCGACGGCGGCGAGGCCGCCAGCGTCGGACTCCTCCCCCGCCTGCTCGTCGGCATCACCGGAGCCCCAGGGGCCGGCAAGAGCACCCTGACCGATGCCCTGATCCGTGAGTACCGTTCCCGCCTGCCCGACCGGCGCATTGGCGTGGTCGCCGTGGACCCGTCGTCACCGTTCACCGGGGGAGCCGTGCTGGGTGACCGCGTTCGCATGATGCGCCATGCCATCGACCCGATGGTATTCGTCCGCTCGATGGCCTCCCGAGGCCACCTGGGCGGTCTGGCGCTCGGCGTCAAGGGCGTCGTCAGAATCATGGCGCTCCTCGGATGCGACGTCGTGATCATCGAGACGGTCGGCGTGGGCCAGAGCGAGGTCGAGGTCGCGGGCGTGGCCGATGTCGTCATGATCGTGCTCGCCCCGGGCCAGGGCGACAGCATCCAACTCCTCAAGGCCGGGCTGATGGAAATCGGCGACGTGTTCGTGGTGAACAAGGCGGACCGACCGGACGCGCACCGCCTGCACACGGAACTCCTGGCCACGCTGCGCATCGTGCAGGACACCGCTTCTCCACGGCTCACCCGGCGCCCCGGCCTGGGGACCGATCCGCCGACGTTCCTGGTCAGCGCGGAGGTCGGTCGAGGCGTCGAGGAACTGGTCGATGGGCTGGAGCGCCTCGCCGCCGAACACTCCCCGGCCTGGCAGCAACACCGCCTGGACACGGTTGCGCAGGACGTTCGGGATGCTGTCCTCGAAGAGGCGACGCGTCGCATCCAAGGGACGCTCGGCCGCCTCGACGACGAGGGCCACGCCGTGGCGTCGATTCTGGCGGGAGACCTCACCGTCGGCCAGTTGACCGATCGGCTCCTGGCGGAGACGGTGAGGCGGAGACAGGTGGAAACCGACGCCGCGCGCGAACCGCCGCGCGACTAGAAGTGGGCGGTCCGGGTCGGAACTACTTTCTTTCGAGCTCCTTGGCCATGCCGCGCTCAATTGCGTCGATGAGGTAAGGTCGAAGATCTGCGGCCCGGATAATCCGGTCGAGCGAGCCGACCTGCAGCGCGCGGTGTACGGAGTGGACGGCGTCGAACTCGTCGGCCACCTGTCCCAGCTTTTCCGACCGCACCGAGCGGGTCACTTCGGACAGCTTCGATCGGATGGCAGCCTTGGCCGAATCCGACGCCTGCTCCAGTTCGCGCTGCAGCCCCTGCACGCGGGGGTCCTTCCGCGTCCGCGCATCGACCTCACGCGCGAACACGACGGCCGCAGCCGGCGCGCCCCCGATGACAGACGCGTACGTGCCCTCCAGCGCCACCACTTCCATGTTCTCGTTCAGGGTCTTCGAGAAGACGACGAACGCCCCGCCGTGATAGCGCGAGATGACGCAGAAGATGATCGGCCCCTTGAAGTTGACCACCGCGCGGCCGATCTCGGCACCCCATTCGAGCTGGCGTCGCCGCATCGACTCGGGCGACCCGTCGAAGCCGGAGAGATTCGCGAGGATGACCAGCGGTCGGACTCCGCTCGCGGTGTTGACGAACCGCGCGACCTTCTTCGAGGCCATCGGGAACAGCGTACCGGACGTGAATTGCTCCGGACCATCCGGCGGAACGATGCCGACGCGCGGCACCGCGCGCGACTCGAACCCGAGCAGGGCGACCGGGTACCCCCCGATGTGCGCGTCCCATGTCACGGCGTTCTCGGCGTCGCGCATGTGTGGCCAGCGCTCGAGCGGTTCGTGGTCCTGATCGCTCGCCGCCCGCATCACCTTGCGGATGTCGAACGGCTTCTTGCGGCCCCGGTTCTTCTCGTCCGAGAAGATGTCGCCCACCGTCTCGAACCCGGTGCCCTGCACGTCACCGTGCGGATAGCTTCGGACATCGCGGGCAATTGGATCGCGCGTCACGGCCCGGCGCGGAAAGCGCTCGCCCGGTGCGACGTAGGTGTGGTCGTAGTGTCGCAGCAGGATCTGGCACGCCTCGCCGAGATCGCGGGCCCAGTACTGCGCCTGTCCGTTCGGGCCCATGATGTGCTCGTAGCCGCCGATGCCCTGGTTGTCCTCGGCCGACACCGACCCCGAATAGTCGAGCGCGGTCTTGCCCGTCAGCACCATCGCCCCCTCGGGCGTCATGATGAGGATCCCGCGCGTGTGCAGCAGCATCGTCGCCTCGGCGTTCCAGTAGGGCTGGCCGCCGACGTTGATGCCAATCACGATGATGTTGATCTCGTGGCCGGCCTGCGTGAACTCGATCAGGCGCCGCAGGACCATGGCGATCCAATCCATGTTCTCGGTGCCGCTCTCCATCGAGATCTTCGCGCCGGCCGACAGGGCGAACCATTCGAGCGGCACGCGCATCCGCTCCGCCATGTCGAGGGCCGCCAGGATGCGCGCGCACTCGGGTTCGGCCAGCGACCCGACTTCCTTGCTCGGGTCGCCCAGGATGATGACGCGGGTCATCCCATCCGGGTACTTTTCGGTCACGTTCTCGATCAGTCCGACGACGACGTTCGCGGTGTTCTTGCCGTACGGCCGGTCGACCGGGACGAGCTGGCCGGTGGCGTCGAGGTCGTGTTCGACGAACTCACCCGGTGGCAGGTCCGCCTGCATCGCCTCGCGCGACGGCGTCAGCATGCGGATCAACTCGTACGGATACGTCAGGCCGCGCTGACGCATCCTCACGACCTTCTGGGCGTACTCGGTGAGCGGTCGAATCGGTTCTGCCGACGGCTCGTTGAACTGCAGCGCCATGGCCTGGCCCGCCGAGACCGACACCCGCAGCACGGTGTCGTGCGGCGTCCCGCCCTCGTCCGGAATCTGGGCGCGTACCACGACCTTCTGCAACCCCAACCCCTCGGCCTCGGATCCCATCCGACGCACGACCGCCTCGAGTTCCTCCTTCTTCAGCTGCAATGTCGGACGAACGTACAGCAGCACGCGGTTCCACTGCAGGCGGTCACCCGGCGCGCGCCGCAACTGCACGCGACGAAGCGCGTTCAACGCCTCCATCATCATCCGCTCGAGGTGCGGCACCTGCACCAGCCCGCCGTTGCCATCCCGGATGGCCGTGACATCACGCACTTCGGCAAGGGCGAAGAGTCGCTCGTCCTTCGGATTGTCGCGTGCGACGCCGTGGAAGAGGTACACGTCCTCGACCGACGGCAGCCGATCGACGAAGAAGTTGCGGAGTCTCCAGAGCTCGAGGCGCTTGGCCATCATCGGGTGCATGCCGCGGTAGAGCTTCTGCTCGCGGAAGCCCGCGGGGCCCGGGCGGAACGTGAAGTACTGCGTCTGGCCCGTGGCCGCCTGGACGCCGGGGCCGGACACCATGACGACCACGCGACGTACCGGGCGGTCGAACCGGGCCTGGTCGAGCAGCCCACGCAGTTCTTCGGACGCCGCGTCCGGATTGTCGAGAGCACCGCGGGTCCAGACATGCAGATCCACCACCACGTCGTGATCGCGCGGGAACGACAGCGCGACGCGCTGCACGGTCTCGAGCGCCCTCCGGGCGTCCGGGTCCACCGCGTGGGTCGCGATGACGTGGACCTGCTTGTGCTCGTGCGCATACTCCGCGACCGCCACGCTCCGCTCGCCCGTCTCGAGCGCCGTGAAGCTGGTGAATTCGCGGATGCGGTAGAAGCGCCGCGTCAGCACCTCGAGCATGACCTCGCGCACGACCGGCGGGGCTGCCTCGAACCGCACGGCAAACAACTCCTTCAGCGGCTGCGGACACTCGACGAGCGCCGCAATCCGCGCGCGCCGATCGGCTCCGAACGGATCCCGCGCCATCGTCGCCAGGTGCGCTTCCATCGTCGCGTAGATCGAACGGCGCGACTCCTCGAAGCCGGGGCGGTCGAACGCCCGGTAGCGGACATCGCGCGCGATATCGCTGACGCTCGGGTACCGCTGACGCGACACGGCAATCAGTCGATCGAGCAATCCGAGGAACCCCGGCACATCTGACGCGTCACTGCGCGCGAGGCGCTGCTCCAGCAGCGCGACGACGGCGTCGACCTGCAGGTCGACACGCCGGTGCGACTTGAACATCCACAGCAGACTCTCGCGAAGCGCAGGTGTGGGATCGAGCGAATCGATCCCGTAGTGCGCCAGCGCTCGCTGGAGCTTCTCGAGGAAGGACTTCGGCAGGTCCCCCCCGCGCGTCTCGAGCGTCCGCAAGTAGGTGAACAGATACTCCTCGGCGCTCAGCGAGCCGCCGGACTCGTTACGTTCGGGAGCGGTGTGCCGCGCGAACACGGCCGAGATGTCCACGAAGATCCGCAGCAGATCGTCCTCGGCCCGCCGGCGCCCCGGCTCGATGTCGTCGAGTGCCTGACACGCGCGGACGTACTCGCTGACCAGTCGCTTGGATTCGGCCGGATCCACGTCGAAGCCCAGCATCAGGCGGCGCAGGTTCTGCAGCGCGATTGGGGCCCGGTGAGCGGGTCCGCGCTTCAACTCGCCGAGGCCCGCCTTCACTCCCCGCAGGATGGCGCGGGTCCGGGACACGCGGCGCTCCTGCCGGTCGCGCGACAGCGCCACGCCTTCAAACGTCACCCGTGCACCGGCCCCATCCCCCGTCTTGGCGGCAGTCGCCGCATCCACGTGGACGAGCGGCCCGCCTGCGCCCACCTGCGCGTTGGCCATTACGAGCACCTGTCGGACCACGCCCGAAAACGGTGCGGTGACCGCCAACTCCATCTTCATCGACTCGAGCACGGCGAGCCGATCGCCGGCCGACACGTGGTCCCCCGGCTGCACGCTGACGGACACGACCATCGCCGGCCCCGGCGCCCGCACGATCCCGGCGTCAGCACGTGAGATCCGGTGCGGCACACCATCCACCTCGACCAGGTGCGTGTAACCCTGCGCCACCGACAGCACGCGGTAGCGATGTTCGCCGTGCGTGATCCAGCGCTCACACGGACCGAGGCGTTCGACGTTCAGGTCGATGCGGGTGCCCGCCACGTCGATCCGATACTCCTGCACGCCCTGCCGGTACACCTTGAACTGGTAGCGGTGCCCGAGATACCCGACCTCCACCTGGCGGCCAACGTCCGGCCGGCAGCTCGGACGCATCTTCGCGGCACCGGAGAAGAACTCCTCCAACTCGCCACTCGCCTCGGTGTCGTAGACCTCGATGGCAGCCTGCAGCAGCGCGATCCCGGCGTTCTCCCCCGGTTCGAAGTCGGGGCGCGCGCTCGCACGATCGAGCCATCCCACGTCCACCCGTCCCGCCCGCACTTCCTCCCTGTCCAGCAGTTGCAGCATGAACGTGCGGTTCGTCGTCCCGCCCTTGATGGCAATGGCGCTCTCGGCCAGTGCGCGCTTCAACCGGCCCAGCGCTTCCTCGCGTGTATGGCCGACGGCCGAGAGCTTGGCGAACATCGAACCGAACTCGGCCGGAATGACATCGCCTTCGGCGACGCCCGAATCGACGCGGAGACCAGGGCCGGTCGGCAGGCGGAACAGCTCGATTTCGCCCGGCGCCGCCGCAAAGCCGGAGTCCACGTTCTCGGCGTTCAGACGCACCTCGATCGCGTGCCCTGTCGTCACCGGGGCCTGGCCTTCGAGATGGCCGCCGCGCGCCACGTGCAGCGACAGCTTCACCAGATCCACGCCGGTCGTGTGCTCGGTCACCGGATGCTCGACCTGGAGCCGCGGGTTGACCTCCATCATGAAGAACTGTCGGGTGGACGGATCGAAGAGGAATTCGACAGTCGCGGCGTCCTGGTAGTCGGCGGCACGGCAGAAGCGGATGGCCGCTTCCTTGATCGCCTCGTCCTCGCCGGGCAGCAGCGCCGGCGAGGGGGCCTCGGCCATCAGTTTCTGGAATCGCCGCTGGATGGTGCAGTCCCGCACGCCCACCGCCCAGATGGCACCGTATTGGTCGGCCTGGATCTGGACTTCGACGTGCCGGACGCCCTCCAGCCACCGCTCGACGAATACCGTCGAGTCGCCAAAGGTGCGACCGGCCTCCCGCCGCGCGCTGTCGAATGCCGCCGCCAGTCCCGCCTCGCTCCAGGCGCGCCTGATTCCCCGGCCGCCGGCACCCGCCGACGCCTTCACCACCACCGGGTACCCGAGCCGTTGCGCGTGCACCCAGGCCACATCGAGCGTGGACGCGGCTTCCCCACCCCACGGCGTCACACGAAGACCCGCCTGCTCGGCCAGCCGTTTCCCGGAGATCTTGTCGCCCACCCGCCTGATGGCCAGGGCCGTCGGGCCGATGAACGTGATGCCGAGCCGATCGCAGAGCTCCACGAAATCGGCGCGCTCGGCCACGAATCCCCAGCCGGCCCATACCGCGTCGGCCTGCACCGACACGAGGGCCTGCTCGAGCCGGGCGTAGTCGAGGTAGGTCGGCTTGCGCTGGCCGTCGGCCTCGTCCACGAACGTGGCGGGCCCCAGGTCGAACGACTCGTCCGCCTCGCGGACGAAACGCGCGCGTCGGTCGGGTTCGGTGAACAGGGCGATGGTGCTGATGCCCGTGCCCCGTTCCAGGTTGAACTCGCGGATCGCGTGGATGACGCGCATCGCCGGTTCGCCTCGATTGACAATGGCGACGCGCTGGAAGTCTGCGGACATGAGGACCTCTGTAGGTATCAAGGTGATGACGGGTGCGGTCCCGCCCATCGTCTCGGCGCCACGCCGACGGCCCGACAAAGCCGTCAATTGTACCTCATTGAACGGTGAGACCGACGCGGACGGCGAACACATGGCGAAGGCGTGGCGGACGGCCGCATCGGACCGGCGCAGGCCGTGGTGAGGATCGCCGGGCCGTGGAAACAGGCAGGCCCACGACGCGTGCGCCACCATGCGCATTTCACGAGGCTGTCGCTACCTCATCTGTTCCGCACTTTGCACCTTCGCGAATCGGGCGGGCTGCGTTAGGATGAGGGTCGGCTCACGTCGAGCCCGGTCCAAGCCCAACACGCCGAGGATGGTTTCGTGAAAATACCGACCCGTCGTCTCTGTCTTCTCGCCGCCAGCCTGTTACTGGCCGCCGGCACCGCCGTCGCACAGCCGGTGACGTTGACGATTCTCCACACCAATGACACCCACGGGCATCTCCAGCCGTTCAGCTACCCTGATGCCGCAGCGTCCGGGCGCGAACTACAGGGCCTCCGTCTCTACAAGGACATCGGTGGCATCGCCCGCCGCGCGAGCATCGTGAAGGCAATCCGGTCCGGACTCGCCGGTCAGAAGAGCGAGGCGTGGCTGGTGGACGTCGGGGACTACTCGGACGGCACGCCGTTCTCCATCGAGTATCACGGGGAGGCGGATGTGGCGGCCATGAATGCGACTGGCTACGACTTCGGTACGCTGGGGAACCACGAGTTCAACAACCCGGTTGCGCAGGTCCGCAAGCTGATCGGCATGGCGAAGTATCAGCTGGTCTGCGCCAACGTGACCGATCGGACCACCGGGAAGCCCGCCATGACCCCGTACGTGATCAGGAACGTTGGCCCCGTACGGATTGGCGTCTTCGGTCTGATGACGCGCGAAGCTGCAACCTACCCTGCCGGGAAGGAGGCGTTCGACGTCGCCGACGAGATCGAAAGTGCGCGCAAGACGGTTGCCGCGCTTCGTCCGCAGGCGGACATCATCGTGCTGTTCTCCCACTCGGGCGAAGACGTGGACCAGCGCCTGGCCGAGGCCGTTCCGGAGATCGACGTGATCGTCGGCGGACATTCCCACTCCCGTCTCGCGTCCGGAGAGATGGTGTGGCACTCGGAGGACCTGAAGGCGACCTCGGTGGGCGGCACCGTCATCGTGCAGGCGCATCAATGGGGCGGCGAACTCGGACGCCTCGACCTGCTGTTCCAGAAGGATGGGAAGGGCGTCTGGCAGGTGGAGCGGTACCGGGCCCGGCTCATCCCGGTGACCTCCAACATCAAGGAGGACGCCGGCGTCGCCGCGGTGGTGAACCAGTTCTGGCAGCCCATCGCGCCGCGCTACGGCGAGGTCGTCGGCCAGGCTGACGGAGAATTCAGCGGCCGCGGTGACGACATGGCCGAGTACAACCTGATGGCCGACGCGATCCGCGAGATGTTCAAGACCGACTTTGCCGTGGAGAACCTGGGCGGCGTCAGGGCGCCTCTCCTGCGCGGCGCGGTCACCCGGGGCGACTTGATCACGCTCGATCCGTTCAACAACACCGTGGTGCTCTTCAAGGCGACGGGACGTGAACTTCGGCAGTTGCTCGAGCGCCACGCACCCGCGGTGTCCGGCATCCGCTACAGGCTCCAGAACCGGACGCTGGCCGAAGTGACCATTGGCGGCCGCCCGCTCGAGGACGACCGGACGTACACGGGCGTGACGAATTCCTACTTCGCAAGCGTCGCGCTGAAGGGAATCACCGTTCAGGACACCGGCAAGCCGCGCGTGGACACGCTGATCGAGTACGTCCGGCAGAAGGGGACGATTACGCCAGCCTACGACAGCCGCCGAATCGTCGTCCGGTAGGGGGCCGCCGAGGCGGCCCCGCCCCCCTTTCCTCCTTCATCCTTCCTCCTTCATCCTTCCTCCTTCCTCCTTCCGTCTTCATCCTTCCTTCTTCCGTCTTCCTCCTTCCTCCTTCATCCTTCATCCTTCCTTCTTCCCCCTTCCTCCTTCATCCTTGCCGTGGTAACGCGGTATGATCCCCGCGCTACCGAATCCCGCTACAGGCGAGCGACCTCGCCCGTTCCCAAGGAGTGATATGTCCGGCGTTGTTGACACGCACGCCCCGGCCCGCAGCGGCTTCCCGTCCACGTTCTGGACGGCGAACGTCATGGAGTTGTTCGAGCGGGCCGCGTACTACGGCCTGAACTCCGTCCTGGCGATCTACCTGACGAGCAGCGTCGCGAGCGGAGGGTTGGGGGCCTCGGTTGAGGCAGTCGGCTTCCTGCAGGGCATCGTCTACGCGGCGACCTACGTGCTGCCCATCCTGGGCGGCGCACTCGCCGACCGCTACGGCTACCGGCGGATGTTGCTCGTCGCGTTCTCGCTGCTCGCCACGGGGTACTTTGCCGCCGGCAACATGTCGAGCTACGCGATGGTGTTCCTGGCGCTGCTCGTCATGGCCACGGGCTCCGGCCTGTTCAAGCCCATCATCTCCGGCACCATCGCCCGAACGACCGACGAAACCAACTCGGCGTTCGGATTCGGCATCTACTACTGGATGATCAACGTGGGCGCGTTCCTCGCGCCCTTGATCGTCTCGGTGCTGCGCGGATTCTCGTGGCGGTACGTCTTCATGGCGTCGTCGCTCTACACCGGCCTGATGTTGCTCCCGACGCTGTTCGTCTACAAGGACCCGCCGCGGCCGGAGAACAGCAAGAAACTGAGGGACGTGCTCGTTGGCGCCGTCGAGGTGCTGCGCGACGCGCGCTTCATGTTGATGATCGTCGTGTATTCGGGCTTCTGGATTCTCTACTTCCAGAACTTCGGGACGGTGCTCTACTACCTGCGCGATTTCGTGGACAGAGGGCCGGTCAGCGCGGCCCTCACCTCCTTCTTCCGGTCGATCGGGTTGTCCTGGACGTTCAGTTTCGACGCCGAGCACGTCACGGTCATCAACGCCGGCACGATCATCCTGCTCCAGGTCGTCGTCAGCCGCATCGTCAAGAACCGGCCGGCGCTCGGCACCATGGTCACGGGGATGCTGATTGGCGCGCTCGGGTTCGTGTGCCTGGCGGCCTCGCAGAACCCGTGGGTGTTCATCCTCGGCATCGCCGTGTTCTCGGTCGGCGAGATGACCGCCCACCCGAAGTACTACAGCTTCGTCGGCCTGGTCGCTCCTCCGGACCGCAAGGCCGTCTACATGGGCTACGCCTTCCTGTACGGCGTGTTCGGATCGCTGCTCGGCGCCAACATCGGGTCGTTCCTGTATGCGCGGCTGATGACGCCCGTGATCAACTCGGCGATGGCACCGGCGCGGGCCCGCCTGTTCTGGCTTCTCTTCGCGGCATTGGACATCGTCGCGGCCGCAGGCCTGGTCGTGTTCTCCCGCAAGTTCGGCGAGGACACCCCGGCATCGCGACGGGGCGCATTGATCGCGATGAGGGTCGTGTACGTCGCGATCGGGCTGCTCGGACTCTACTTCCTCTATGCGGCGTACGGCTCGGCGCTGGCGCAGCAGGCCAAGAGCGGCGAATCGCTGCTCTTCCTGATGTTCGCCAACCGGACATCGATCCAGGCCCTCATCTTCCTCGCTCTCGGTGGCCTTGGTCTCATCATGAATCGCGCACGATAGCCGCGCGGGCAGGAGGTTCAATGCGGCGATTCCACCTGTTTCTTGCGTTGCTCCTGGTCTGTGTGGCCACCTCGTTGTTCGCACAGGCCCAGCCGCCGGTGGCGGTGGCGCCAAAGGCGGCGCCCGACATCCTTCCCTTCAAGGCGACCGAGACCACGCTCGCCAACGGCTTGAAGATCATCGTCGTCCCGACGGGCTTCCCCAACATCGTTTCGGTGCAGATTCCGGTCCAGACCGGCTCGCGCAACGAGGTTGAGCCCGGGAAGTCGGGCTTTGCCCATTTCTTCGAGCACCTGATGTTCCGCGGCACGCCGACCTATCCGCCGGAGACGTACCAGCAGATCATGACCAGGGCGGGTGCGCGCGAGAACGCGGGCACGGGCGACGACGTGACGTCGTACTACTGCACGTTCTCGAAGGGCGACCTCGAGACCATGCTCAAGGTGTACGCGGACATGTTCCAGAACCTGGCCTACTCGGAAGCCGACTTCAAGACCGAGTCGCGCGCGATTCTGGGCGAGTACAACAAGAACAACGCGAATCCGCTCGCGCAACTCTTCGAGGTCCAGCGCGACAAGGCCTACTCCGTCCACCCCTACAAACACACGACGATGGGCTTTCTCAAGGACATCGAGGCGATGCCCACGCTGTACGAGTACTCGAAGGTCTTCTTCAACCGTTGGTACCGCCCACAGTTCACCACGCTCGTCGTGGCCGGCGACGTGGATCCCAAGGCGGTGGTGCCAATGGTCGAGAAGTACTGGGGCAAGTGGAAGGGCGGCTCCGCCACGCCGGTGCCCATTCCCCAGGAACCCGCGTCGAAGGGACCGATCTACGCGCACGTACCGTGGGCCACACCGACGGTGCCCTGGGTCAGCGTCGGCTTCCGCGCCCCTGCGTTCTCCGACGCGGACAAGGACTACGCGGCGATGGACATGATCGCGGCGCTCTACTTTGGCAGCACGTCCGATCTCTACAAGAAGCTGGTCGTCGCCGAGCAGAAAGTGGATGAATTCGGCGCCAACAACCCGGGCAACGTGGATCCCGGGCTGTTCACCGTCATCGCGCGCGTGAAGAAGACGGAGGATGCAGTCTACGTGCGCGACGAGGTTCTCAAGACCATCGCGCGTGCCCGCACGGTACCGGTTACCGCGCGTCGCCTCGACGAGGCGAAGTCGGCGAATCGCTATGGCGTCACCCGAGGCCTCGACAGCACCGAACGGATTGCCGGCCTTCTGTCCAGTTTCGTCGCCTACAAGCGCTCGTACACCACGATCAACAACCTGTACCGCGTCTACGAGACGCTCACGCCGTCAGACCTGCAGAACGCCGCGCAGAAGTACTTCACCGATGCCGGCCTGATCGTGACGACGCTGTCGAACGAGGCCCTCCCCACGCAAATGGCCGCACTGCCCCAACTGGCGTCGCTCTCTCCGGCGGCCGGTCACTCGGCCCCGCCAACCACGCCGATCATCAGCCCCCGATCGCTGGCTGTCCCGACCGGCGTCGCGCCGATCGCCGACAGGAAACTCGTCCTGCAGAAATCGGTCACGCCGCAACTCGACATCAAGCTCCTCTTCGCGGTCGGATCTGCCCACGACCCGGCTGGCAAGGAAGGGCTGTCGGCACTTGCGGCCAGCATGATCGCCGACGCCGGTTCGAAGGCCCTCACCACCGATCAGATCAACGCGGTCCTCTACCCGATGGCCGGGTCGTTCGTCCGGCAGGTGGACAAGGAGATGACGACGTTCACGGGCGTCATTCACCGTGACAACTGGCGAAAGTTCGTCAGCACGGTGCTGCCGCAGCTGCTCGAGCCGGGGTTCCGCGACGAGGACTTCAGGCGGATCAAGGAGACCCAGCTGAACGCGCTGACCGAGGACCTCCGATCGAACAATGAGGAAGAACTGGGCAAGGAACGGCTCCAGGCCAATATCTTCCGAGGTACCCCGTATGGTCACCCGGCGGTCGGCACGCTCGAAGGCATCAGGGCCATCACGATCGATGACGTGAAGACGTTCGTGAGGACCGCCTACACCCAGGCGAACCTCACCGTGGGGATGAGCGGCAACCTGCCCGACGAACTGGTCGATCTCCTGAAACAACAGCTCGGACGGCTCCCGGCGGGCCATGCGCGGCCGCGGGTGGCCGTCGCCGGCGCGCGGCCATCCGGCATCGAGGTGGAGATCATCGAAAAGGACACGCGCAGCACGTCCATCTCGTTCGGTCTGCCCATCGCGGTGACGCGCGCGCATCCCGATTTTGCCGCGTTGTCGGTGGCCCGCGTGTGGCTTGGAGAGCACCGCGCGTCGAACGGCCGCCTCTATCAGCGGATCCGCGAGATCCGCGGGATGAACTATGGCGACTACGCCTACATCGAGGTGTTCCCGCGCGGGATGTTCCAGTTCGTCCCCGACCCCAACCTCGCTCGGCAGGCTCAGATCTTCGAACTCTGGATCCGCCCGGTCGTGCCCGAGAACGGCCATCTGGCGCTGCGCATCGCCATCCACGAGCTCGATGAACTCCTGACGAAGGGACTGACGCAGGCCGACTTCGAGGAGGCGCGGGACTACTTGATGAAGAGCGTCTTCGTCATGACCGCGCGCCAGGATGAGCAACTCGGCTACGCGCTCGACTCACTGTGGTACGGCACTGGCGAGTTCACCGAGAGCATGCGGAAGGCGCTGGCCGGCATGACGCTGGAGCAAGTCAACGCAGCGATTCGGAAGCACTGGTCGTCGAAAGATCTGTCGGTCGTGATCGTCACGAAGGACGCGGCCGGCCTCGAGCGGCGCCTTGTCACCGATGAGTTCTCGCCGATCCAGTACGACGGCCAGCGGCCCGCGTCTCTTCTCGAAGAGGACAAGGTGATCGGGAGTCGCAAGCTCGGCATCGACCTGGCCCACGTCCGGATCACACCGGTGGCGGAGGTGTTCGCCAAGTAGTCGGCACGGCTCTCATGAGCCGGCCCGGCGTGCCGATTACCGGTCTGGGTCGGGGTCGATCCTCCTGTGGTGCCCCACAATCCCGGCCTCAATCACCGGCGAGACCGCGCCCGGAGACGGTGGGGCCCCGACGCCGCGTACGCGGCCCGTGAATAGACTATGGCTAGAGTTCTCGTTGTCGATGACGAACCCCAGGTGCGCAGTGTTCTGGTCCAGATGGTCGGAAAACTGGGACACAACGCCGTGACGGCCACCAACGGCAAGCACGCCCTCCAGCAGCTCGAGGCGATGCCCGTGGACCTCGTCATCATGGACCTGATCATGCCGGAGAGCGAGGGCATCGAGACAACCGCCATCGTCAAGCGTCGCTGGCCGGACGTGAAGATCCTCGCGATCTCGGGCGGCGGACGCCACGCGCCTGAACCCTACCTGGCCATGGCCGCGGCCCTGGGCGCTGACGCCACGCTGGCGAAACCCTTTGAATGTGCCGATCTGGCTGCGGCCATCCGTGAGCTGTTGGCTCCCGTGGCTGCCCCGTCGGCGCCTGCTTCCGGCACAGCAGACTGTTCTTGAGTGACGAGGACCCGGTCATCGGGCGCTATACTGCCTGCGTGTCGACTTCCGAATCCCGGCTTCATCAGGACCTGATCGCCCTCCTCGGCCCCTCACGCGTCCTCACTCGGCCGATCGATCTCACTGCCTTCGCCTCCGACGCCAGCGTGTATCGACTGGTCCCGAAGGCCGTGATCCGTCCCGAGTCGATCGACCAGATCCGCGCGCTGTTCGAGGTGTGTCGGAGTCACCGCGTCCCGGTCACGTTTCGCGCCGCCGGCACCAGCCTGTCCGGTCAGGCCGTCACCGAAGGTGTGCTCGCCGACCTCTCACGCGACTGGCGCAGTGTCGAGGTTCTCGACGGAGGTCGCCGCGTACGGGTCCAGCCGGGTGTCATTGGTGCCGCCGTGAACGCGCGCCTGCGACCGTTCGGGGCGAAGATCGGCCCAGACCCCGCCTCGATCCGCGCCTGCATGATGGGCGGCATCCTGGCGAACAACTCGAGCGGGATGTGCTGCGGCGTCGTTCAGAACGCGTATCACACGCTCGAATCGCTCGTCTTCGTGCTGCCGTCGGGAACGGTCGTTGACACCGCGGATCCGGCAGCGGATGACCGACTTCGGGAGTTCGAGCCGGCCCTCGCACAGGGCCTCCTGGACCTGAGGCAGACAATCGCCTCAGACCCCGCACTCACGGACCGCATCCGGCACAAGTACCTGACGAAGAACACGACCGGGTATTCGCTCAACGCGTTCCTCGACTTCGAGCGGCCGGTCGAGATCCTCAGGCATCTTCTCGTCGGCTCCGAGGGCACGCTCGCGTTCATCGCAAGCGCGGTGCTCCGCACCGTTGTCGATCGTCCCGTGAAATACACCGGGCTCCTGCTGTTTCCCACGATCCGGGACGCCTGCGCGGCGATCGTGCCGCTTCGCGACGCCGGTGCGGCCGCGATCGAGGTCATGGATCGCGCCGCGCTGCGGTCGATCGAGCGGCAGCCGGGCGTTCCGCCGGGCATACCCGGCCTTCCCGCAGAGGCAGCCGGCCTCCTCGTGGAGTTCCAGGCCGAGCACGAGTCGGCGCGCGGGCAACTCGAATCCGCGGCGGCGGATGCAACACGGATCCTCGTGCTGCTCGAGCGCGCAACCTTCACGCACGATGCCGTCGAGCAGGCAGCGCTCTGGAAGGTGCGCCAGGGCATGTTCCCGTCAGTCGGCGCGACGCGGAGGCGTGGGACGGCCGTCATCATCGAAGATGTCGCGTTCCCAGTGGACCGCCTGGCAGACGCGGTCGTCGATCTGCAGGCGCTTTTGCGCCGCCACGGGTACGATGACGCCATCATCTTCGGCCACGCACGCGACGGCAACCTGCACTTCGTGTTGACGCAGTCGTTCAACGACCAGCCGGCGATCGATCAATACGCCCGCTTGATGGAGGACGTCGTCACGCTGGTGGTCCGACGGTACGATGGTGCGCTCAAGGCCGAGCACGGTACGGGGCGCAACATCGCGCCCTTCGTCGAGACCGAGTGGGGCCCCGAGGCCTTCGGGATCATGCGCCGGCTCAAGGCGCTCGTCGATCCCGACAACGTGCTCAATCCCGGGGTCATCATCGCCGCGTCGTCGGACGCGCATCTTCTCCACCTGAAGTCGCTTCCGGACGTCGACGAGAGCGTGGACAAGTGCATCGAGTGCGGCTACTGCGAGTGGAGGTGCCCGAGCCGTGACCTCACGCTGACGCCACGGCAGCGCATCGTCGTGCTGCGCGAGCTGGAACGACTGAAAGACGATGAGGCCGGCGCCGAGACCCTTGCCGCCATCGCCATTGATGTCCCGTACGACTCGCTCGACACCTGCGCGGCCGACGGCCTGTGCGCGACGGAATGTCCCGTCGGGATCGACACCGGCTCGCTCACCAAGCAGCTTCGGACGGCGCACCACGTGCCGTTCGGCCACCGCGCGGCTGTCTGGGCCGCCGCGCACTTCTCCACCGTCGAGACGCTTGTCCGGTTCGGCCTGCGGGCGGGCACACTCGTGGAGCGTGTCGCCGGCACGCGCACACTCACCCTGCTCAGCCGGCTGCCGCGTTTGCTCCTGCGTCGAACCACGCCGCTCTGGCTGGCGCCCATGCCTGGCCCTGCGCACGGGCAACGACACAACCCGGGAGCGAACGATCGTGCAACGGCGGCGGCCGTCTATCTCCCGTCCTGCGTCTCGAGGACCATGGGGCCGCTGCCGGGCGAGCGGGCCGAGATGAGCCTGATCGAGGTGATGACCCGACTCGCGGCACGCGCCCAGGCGCCCATCTGGATCCCGGATGACGCTGAGGGGCACTGCTGCGGCGTCCCGTTCTCGTCGAAGGGCTACGTGCGCGCTCACCGGACAACCGTGAATCGAACGGTCAACGCGATGTGGCGCTGGACGGACGGGGGCCGCCTGCCGGTCGTGGTGGACACGAGCCCGTGCACGTTGGGCCTTCGCACCTGTCGGCCGGCTCTCACCGAGGAAAACCAGCGGTGCTTCGACCGGCTGACCATCCTGGACAGCATCGAATTCACCGCCGACACGCTGTTGCCTCGGCTGGAGACACACCGAACGCGCTCGCGCGTCGTCCTGCATCCCGTGTGCTCGGTCGTGAAGATGGGACTCTCGCCGGCGCTCGAGAAGATCGCCAGGACCTGCGCCGATGACGTCGTGGTTCCGCTCGACGCCGGGTGCTGCGCCTTCGCCGGCGACCGTGGATGGCTCGTGCCCGAGTTGACCGCCAGCGCGACTCGCCGCGAGGCGGACGAGGTTCGCCAGGTCGTCGCCGATGGCCACTACTCGAGCAGCCGCACGTGTGAGATCGGCCTCACTCGGGCCACCGGACACGTGTACCATTCGTACCTGTACCTGCTCGAATGGGCGACACGGGAGCCTGCGAAACCGATCGACAGCGCACCTGCGCTACCGATACCATGAAGCGTTGTGAAGGGAGTAGCCGATGAAGCGATCGTTGACGATCCTCGCCGTGGTGGTGGCCGTCGCCGGCCTCAATGCCAGCCAGGCGACGAAGGCGGGAGGCGCCATGGACGAGAAGGTGATCACGACCCCGACGGGCCTGAAATACGTCGACCTCATGGTCGGCACCGGTGCCGAGGCGAAGAAGGGGCAGACCGTGCGGGTGCACTACACGGGTTGGCTGACCGACGGCAAGAAGTTCGATTCCTCGGTTGATCGCAAACAGCCGTTCGAGTTCAATCTCGGTGGCGGACAGGTCATCGCTGGATGGGACCAGGGTGTCGCCGGGATGAAGGTCGGTGGAAAACGAAAGCTGATCATCCCGCCCGCGCTCGGGTACGGCGCCCGCGGAGCCGGGGGAGGCTTGATTCCGCCCAACGCCGAGTTGATCTTCGAAGTGGAATTGCTCGGAATCGTCTAGCGGCACACCGGTCCCCGCCGCCAGGCGGGGACCGGCACCTCACCGGTGTTCTGCGATCAGCCGCTCGATCAACGCCAGACTCTCCGGGGACAGGCCGAGAAAGCGCATGCCCATGCCGAACGACGGCATGCTGTACCGCACCTCGGCCTGGACGGTGATCTCCTTCCCCAGCACGGTGAAACGAAGGCGGGCCACCGATCCACTTGGCAGGACCGTGCGGGCATCCACGAACGCACCCTCAACACTCAAGTCGGCAATCCGCACCTGGAGCCGACTGACGTCAATGCCTTCCAGCTCGGCCTCACAAAAGTACGTGATGCGTGTCGACTTCCGACGGTCCGATTCACTCATGGCTGAAGACCACGCCGAGCCAGGGAAAGGGGGCGCTCTGCCTATCAGAGACTATCAAGCCTCCGCCGAATCGTCCATCCCCGTTTCAATCCCGGCTTCCCCGGACCCGCGGTGGCCAGGCGGAGGTCCGGGGGGGCCGGCAGCGCACGTCAGCGCAGGTCACTGACTCGTCGGCTTGCGATGCCCTCGTTCACGGGCTACAGTGACAGGAAGTCGCCCCGCAGCACGCTCGCCGGGCGTTGGAGGAGGCCGTGGAGGATCGCTACTCGCGCGTGGACTACCGCCGACTGGTCGCCTGGCCACAGCGCATCGACCGGGAGTGGCCGTTCCTCCAGCGGGTGCTGGGAACCGGGGGTCGTGTCCTCGACCTCGGGAGCGGCACCGGCGAACATAGCCGGTTCCTCGCCTCAAAGGGATTCGACGTCATCGGCATCGACTCGTCGCCGACGATGATCGAAAAGGCGATGGACACGCCGTTGCCGGCGAACCTCCGGTTCATCGAAGGCGACATCGCCGATGTCGGGAGCCTGGTGGACGGCACATTCGACGGGGCCATCTGCCTCGGGAACACGCTGCCGCACCTCACGGAGCGCGGCACGATCGAACAACTCGTGTCCGGCCTGCGTCGTCGGCTCCGCCCGGGCGCGGCCTGGTTGCTGCAGGTTCTGAACTACGACAGGGTGTTCGAGAAGGGGCAGCGCTTCCTGCCGCTGAACTTTCGGGAAGATGACGCGGAGCGCGGCGCCGAGACCGTGTTCCTGCGTCTGATGACGCCGCGCGCAGACGGCACGGTTGTCTTCACGCCCTCCACGCTACGATATCGACCGGACGCGGAACCGCCCCTGGAAGTCGTATCCACGAGGAGCGTGTACCTGCACGGCTGGCGGCGGGCCGAACTGGAGGAGATCCTCGCCGCCGGCGGCTTCTCCAACCGGACCGTATTCGGCACGGTTGGTGACGCGCCATTCGTGCCGACCGAGTCGAACGACACGGTCATCGTTGCCAGGTAGCGAGGCTACTGGCCCTCCCAGTGCTTCGGCCGCATGTTCGCCTGCAGGATCTTCTTCCGCAATCGGATCGTCTTCGGAGTCACCTCGACGAGTTCATCGTCTTTGATGAACTCGATCGCCTTCTCGAGACCCAGCACGCGTGGCGGGACCAGGCGGATCGCCTCGTCGGCCGTCGAGGCGCGCATGTTGGTCTGCTTCTTCTCCTTGGTGACGTTGACGTCCATGTCGTTGCTGCGGGCGTTCTCGCCGATGATCATTCCCTCGTACACCGCTGTGCCGGGCGCGATGAAGATCTCCCCTCGTTCCTGCAGGTTCCAGATCGCGTAGGCGGTCGCGCCGCCCAACCGGTCGGCGACCAGGGCTCCAGTCGCCCGCGCCGGGATCGGTCCGTGCCACGCTTCCCACCCCGCGAACAGGTGGTTCATGATCCCGGTGCCCTTCGTGTCGGTCATGAACTGCGATCGCAGTCCGATCAGGCCGCGTGTCGGAATCCGGAACTCGAGGCGGACACGGCCGCTCCCGTGATTCACCATCCGGGTCATCGTGCCCCGGCGCGACCCGACCTGTGCGATGACCACGCCCTGGTAGTCCTCGGGCACGTCGATCACGAGCTCCTCGATCGGCTCCATCACCCGACCGTCCACCTCCCGGGTGACAATCTCCGGTCGCGACACCTGCAGTTCGTAGCCCTCGCGCCGCATCATCTCGATGAGGATCGACAGCTGCAGTTCGCCCCGGCCGACCACCTTGACCTGCTCCGGGGAGTCGGTGTTCTCGACGCGGATCGACACGTTTCCCAGCAACTCCTTCATCAGGCGGTCGCGCAGGTTGCGTGACGTGACGTACTGGCCATCGCGGCCGGCCATCGGGGACGTGTTCACGCCGAACACCATCGAGACCGTGGGCTCGTCCACCGCGATGGGCGGGATGGCCACCCGGTGCTCGGCGTCGGCAATCGTCTCCCCGATCGTGATGTCATCGATCCCGGCCAGGCAGACGATGTCGCCCGCGGCCGCCTCGGTGATATCCACGCGCTTCAGCCCGTCGAAGGCGTAGAGCTTGGTAACCCTGGTCTCCTGGACCCGTGCGTCCAGCTTGCAGACAGCCACCTGGTCCCCGATGCGCACCCGGCCGTTGAACACGCGGCCGATCGCAATCCGTCCCAGGTAGTCGCTCGAATCGAGGTTCGCGACGAGGAGTTGCAGCGGCGCGTCGGCATCCCCCCGCGGCGGCGGCACGTGTTTGACAATCGCGTCGAACAGGGGCCGGAGATCCGGCCCCTGGGTCTCGGCGTCGAGGCTGGAGGTGCCTTCACGCGCGTTCGTGTAGAGAACCGGGAATCCCAGGAGTTCCTCGTTGGCGTCGAGGTCGATGAACAGGTCGTACACCTCGTTGAGCACCGCCTGGGCACGCGCGTCCTGTCGATCGATCTTGTTGATGACGACGATCGGCGGCAGCCTGCGCTCGAGCGCCTTGCGGAGGACGAACCTCGTCTGCGGCAGCGGGCCCTCCGACGCGTCGACGAGCAGCAGCACGCCGTCCACCATCGACAGCGTGCGCTCGACCTCGCCGCCGAAATCGGCGTGGCCCGGCGTATCGACGATATTGATGAGGTAGTCGTGGTACCTGACGGCCGTGTTCTTCGCCAGGATCGTGATCCCGCGCTCGCGCTCGAGATCGGTGTTGTCCATCACGCGTTCGGCGATTCGCTCGTTCGCCCGGAACACCCCACTCTGACGGAGAAGCCCGTCCACGAGCGTGGTCTTGCCGTGGTCGACGTGCGCGATGATGGCAACGTTTCGAAGGAGCGGGTTGGCGATGGGCAACGACGGCTTTCGCGATAAAGGCATCCCACCAGTATAGCGTGCGCCGCCGATTGCCGCTCACCTGACGCCCTCCGAGGCGGTTCAGCGCGTCCGCCGCGAAGCAGCCGCGCCGCCCATCGGGTAAGTAGACCGGGCGCGATTCGGTCGCCGGGTGCGCGACGAGCAGGCGGGCCTGCCCCGCTGTAGAATACTCACCGTCCCACGGGCTGCCCCTTGTTCCCCGGTCCTGGTGCTGCGTCACATGGAGGCGCGATGTTTCAGCCACGAACACTCGGACGCACCAGCCTGTCGGTCGGTGCCCTTGGCATCAGCGCCAGCTACGGTGTACCGGCGACTGCCGTCGAGCGGGCCATCGACGCCGGCATGACGTATGTCTATTGGGGCAGCCGCCGCCGCGGCGCGTTTGCCGAAGCACTGCGGCGGGCTGCATCGCGGTCGCATCCGCACGTGCTGGTCATCCAGTCGTACGCGCCGTTCGGGTGGGCCATCGAACGCAGTCTCGAGGGCGCACTGCGCACGCTCGGACGGGACCATGCCGATGTGCTTCTTCTCGGGATGTGGAATCGCCAGCCGCCACAAAGAGTCCTCGACGCCTGCCAACGGCTGCGCGCGCGCGGCCTCGTCCGGTTCATCGCGGCCTCCACCCACGCCCGCCCGGTTGTCCCGGCTCTGACGAACGGAACCGGCATCGACATCGTACACGTCCGCTACAACGCCGTGCACCGGGGCGCCGAGCGGGATGTCTTCCCCTCGCTGCCCGCCGATCATCGTCCTGGCATCGTGTCGTTCACCGCCACGAGTTGGCGCCAACTGCTCGACCCTCGGCGTGTCCCAAGAGGCGAACGCGTCCCGACCGCGGCCGACTGTTATCGCTTCGTGTTGACCAACCCGGTCGTTGACGTCTGCATGACTGGACCGGCCACAGGGGCACACGTCGAGGATGCCGTCCGGGCGTCGGAACTCGGCCCGATGGACGAGTCGGAACTGGCGTGGATGCGGCGTGTGGGCGACGCGATTTACAACAAGTAGCTGTTTCGCTTCAAGTTCGCTTCCCGGGGTGCCGATTAGTACGGCCGAGAGGAGTCTCGTCGTCGGATGGGTGCCAACCTCACCGCCGCCACCGATGTCTTCGTCGCCCGTCAGCCGATTTTCGACGAGCGGCAGCGCGTCTATGCGTACGAGTTGCTGTTCCGGTCCGGCCCGGAAAACTACTTCGCCACAGGCTTCGATTCAGAGATCCCGACCTCGCGCGTCATCAGCAACGGAATGTCGGTGGGGCTCGGGACCTTGACGGACCAGAAGCCTGCCTTCGTGAACTTCACCCATTCCGCACTCGTCGACGATTTCGCGTTCGCCCTCTCACCCCGCGATGTCGTCATCGAGATCCTCGAATCGGTCGCCGCTGACGAGGCGGCGCTCGCCGCCTGCCGCCGGCTCAAGGTCGCCGGTTACCGCATCGCCCTCGACGACTATGTCGAGGAGCCCGAACGGATGGCGTTCGTCGAGTTCGCCGATTTCATCAAGGTCGACGTGCTGCAGACGCCCGCCGATTCGCGCGGCTCGCTGGCGCGGAAGTACCGGACGGAACGCTGCCACGTACTGGCCGAGAAGGTTGAGACGCGCGCGGCCTTGAACGAAGCCGCGGCACTCGGGTTCCAGTACTTCCAGGGCTACTTCTTCGCTCGTCCGGTCGTCATGGCGTCGAAGGCCATCCCCGGGTTCCGTCTGAATTATCTGCGGCTGCTCCAGGAACTGAACCAGGCCGAGATCGACCTGTCCCGGCTGGAGGACGTCATCAAGCAGGAAGCGTCCATTACCTTCCGGCTGCTGCGCCGCGTCAACTCGGCCGCGTACGGCTTCCGAGTGGAAACCTCGTCGATTCGGCACGCGCTCGTGCTGCTCGGTGAGCGCGAAATCAAAACGTGTGCGACCGTGTGGGCGATGGCCGAAATGGCCCGCGATCAGCCCTTCGAGCTCGTGATTGTCTCGACGCTGCGGGCCCGGTTGTGCGAGATGCTGGCCGCACCTGCGGGACTGGCCGCGCAGGGCAGCGATCTTTTTCTGGTCGGCATGTTTTCGCTGCTCGACGTCATCCTCGAGCAGCCGATGGACAAGATCGTGTCGATGCTGCCCCTGTCGCCCGAGATCAAGCAGGCGCTGCTCGGACAACAGAATCCGTTGCGGGCGGTTCTCGATTGCGTCACGGCGTACGAGCGGGGCCGCTGGGATGAGGCGTGCGCGCTGGCCTCCACCGCCGGTTTCAGTGAGGGTGCGCTGCCGAGTTCCTACCTCGAAGCGATCGATTGGACCCGCAACGTCTTCGAGTGGCCATCGTAGCCGATCGACAGCTGCCTGCACTCCCTCGCGATCCGCGTTCGACCTCCCGCATGCTGCACTTGGGGACTCAGTGCCCTGCCAGCGCCCGATGCTGCGCGGTCGTCAGCGCCCGTTCGAGTTCCACGTAGCCATCGATCAGTGAGACACCTGAAGTCGGCGGCCGTGTGTCGAGGCTCTCGCGCGCCACATCGGCCAGGGTCACACCGAGCGCCGCGAGCCGGTCGACGAGCGCCGGGTGGGTATCCGTCGGATGGGCCAGACCGAGCACGCCCTGGCCCCGCAGGCGATCCGATCCCGCGTTGAGCGCAGAAATCTCCGCGAACAACTCCGCGGCATTGACGTACTGCGTGCCCGCCGCCGCTGCCGCGTCCATGGCGTCGAGTGCGGTTTCCCAGGCCGGGCCAAAGGCGGTCAGCTTGACCAGGGCCGTCGCCAGGGTAGCTGGAGATGTCACGGCAGCCGCCGCCCGATCCGCCTCGAACTCACGCGCCCGCCCGACTTGTCGCTCACCGGCGGCAAACGCGTCGTAGACGAACGACACCAGGCTCAGCACAGGCCACGCAACGATCGACATCAGACCACGCACTCGGTTCCGCAACCCGTCCACGGCCCGGCGGCCGCCCGTGTACAGCGGGTAGAAGCCGGCAGCCAGTTCGCCGTCGCGGCCGTCGAAGTGCGCGAGTTCGTGCGAGACGAACGACCGCCACTCCTCAACCGAGAGGAGGCGGCACGACGCTAGCGACAGATAGAGCGTCCGCCCCCGCAACCGACCATCGAGCGAGACCACGTCCGCCTCGGAGAGGAAGATCCCCGGCGTGAGACCGACCACCACGTGATCGGGAGTCCGGGCGACCGCGTCTGGCATCAGCGCCCTGAGCGCTTCCATCAACCTCGGATGCGCCGACTGAACGAGCTGGCGCCCCAGCACGACCGCGGTCGACCGCCGACTCACGCCGATCACGAGCCAAATCATGGCGACGGCCGCGAGCAGCGCCCCGAGCGCCGCGACAATGACCGACGAACGGGCCCACCTTTCGAACACCACTCTGATCACAAGCCACGCGGCAACAGCCAGCGCGGTGTGCAGCAGGATGAGAAGGACGATCGCCCACGCGGAGATGAGCCGCACTGGGCGAAACACGGCGGAAAGTCGACGGGGATTGGCCCGGCACGCGTACCCGGCGGCCGCGATGCCGCCCAGGAGCAGCAATCCCACACCGGCCACGATGGCGGCGACCGGAACAATCCTCCCGAATAGACTGTAGGGACCGCAGGGCGGGATCTGGCTGGCCGTGCGCCCGTCGTGGCACAGCGTGGCCAGGGAGAAGCGCGCAATCAGTCGTCCGTTCGGACGTTGTCCCTGGCGGACGACCTGCCGGACGAGGTTGGCGTCCCATCGCGCCTCCCACTCGGTCCTGGCCATCAGCGAGAGGACGCCCGCGAGGACGGGAATTGCGAGGACGACGAGCACCGGTTTCAGGAGGCGGACCATCGCTCCCACGCTTCAGGAATCTGCTCACGGAGCGAGGCCACGTGCCCGGCGTCGGCCGCCACCGAGAGCCATCGTCGATACGCTGCCCGATCAGCAGGCGCTCGCAGGCCGACGCCGTCGGGCTCCTCCGGAACCACGGCCGGTGTCGGTGACGGATGCCGCAGCCGTTCGAGGAACTGTAGGTGGATATCGGGATCTGACAGCGTCTCGTCCTCCTCGAGCACGCGCGCAGCCGCAATCTGGGCGTTGACGACCAGGTCGGTCAAAAGATCGAGCGTCATCGCCAGAGACTCGGACGCGAAGACGTATGCCGGCAGTCCGCGCATCAACCAGACGCCACCGCGCCCGTTGGCGCGAAACGCCGCCAGCAACACGTCACCCAACCGCGCGGGTGATTCCGACAGGGGAATCGCCGCCCGAACCTGCGATACGTTTCGGCTCGGGTGGTAGATCGTGTGAACGAGCAGGGAGACGCCTTCGTCGACGAGTGGCGCGACCCGAAGCGTCTGGATCGTCGGGCCGCTGGCGCCCAGCACACCCCACTCCAGCAGCTTACCTTCCTCGCTGTCCCATTCGGGCGTGATCTCGAGCGGAGTCGGCTCGCACAGAAGCGGCTCATCGGGCATGGTCGCGGCACGTGCGGCCGGAGCCGCCGCCCGCAATGCCAGGTCGTAGGCCACCTCGCCGAAGCCCCAGTAGCGAAGCACGTGCGGCATGAGCTGGGGAGGGCGCTCGGCCCGCGCGGCCCGCGACAGTCGCTTGGCGATGGTCGGCCCGTACTCGTCGAGCGTCCACCTGCGTGCGACCGTGAACGGCTGAGTCTCAGGCGCGTCGATCACCGGCAGCGCACGCGTCAACTCGAGCAGGCCGTGTTCGGCCGCGTGGCCGCCCGCCCGCGCCATCGTTGCCGCCACCACACCGAATGTCGCGGAAGCGGGTTGGTTCGACTCGGCCTCCAACCATGCCAACAGGAAGTCGGCCGTGAGCAGGGACAGGCCCCGGAATCCCTGGATGAGCAGCGCCAGTGTCTGGCGGCCGTCCTCGCTGAGCGGTGTCCACCCGTTCTCAACGAGGGGGGCCACGCGCGGATCACCCAACTGCAACAGGCCTGACAGGATGCCCGCCTTCGCATCGTCGCTCGCGACCTGACCGACCAGCGACTGGACGTAGCGCGGGCCTGTCAGCTGATCGCCATCCTCAATCGGCATCAGGACCGCCATCTCGAGGGCGGCGACGCCAACCACGCCGGGGTCGGGGTCTTCGAGGAGGAACGGCAGGAGGCCGTTGGTGCAGCCCGCGCCATCGCGGATGTCGCGCTCGCGATGGACCCGCTCGATTGCACGGGCCACGTGGCGCACGACCTGCAGGCGCACCTCGGCGGGAAGCCGTTCGACGCCGACCTTGTAGAGCGCCATCAGGCGCGGAATCGTCTCGTCTTCGGGGTTGATGCCGTAGGACAGGCACTGGAAGAACAGCAGGTGCCGCATCAGGTCGGGATCGAGCGTCGGCCACCGGTCGGGATCCGCCAGCAGGGCGTCGAGCTCGTCCAGGGACGGCCCCGTCGATTCAGGGGGAAGGCTGCGGCCGTCTTGCACTCGGGCTCCTCGTGATGGACCTGTCCGGGTCGCCACGGACCACGGAGAGACGCGCGGGGACTGGGGGATCTCCGGGAGAACGAATTGAGTATGTCGAACGCGAGGCGCCCGCGTCAATCGAGCAGCAGCCGGCCGTCCTCCATGACCTTCGCGCCATCGAACCACACGGTCGGCTGTTTGACCAACCCGTCGAGATGGCTCGCCACGCGAACGGTCCCGCCCATCGACTTGTTGTCGCCGAAGGCGATGTGGATCGTGCCCATCACCTTCTCGTCCTCGAGGATGACGCCCGTCAGCATGGCCTTGTCGTTGGTACCGATGCCAAACTCGGCGACCGTACGGGCGTCTTTCCCGTGCGGTTCGAGCAGCGCGATGAGCTTCGCGGCCTCCGGCCCGCCCGTGATCTCGGTGGCGAAGCCATGCTCCACCACGATCCGCAACGGCTGCGTCACCATTCCCACACCCGCCATCGAGCCATCGACGACCACCACGCCGTTCGACTGTCCCTCGAGCGGAGCCAGATACGCCTCGCCGGTCGGAAGATTCCCCCACTGCCCCTTGTCGCGGAACAGGCCCGAACTGGCGTGGGCGGGGCGACCTGCGATCGGCATCGTGATGTCGGTCCCCGCTGGGGCGGTCACGCGGACCACACGTGTCTTTCCCAGCCTCTCGCACAGACGGTACGTGCGCGCCGCAATCTGGTGATAGTCGGCGTTCATGCACCGGATCATGATCTCTTCGGTGACACCGGGCAGCGTCGCCACGCGCGCGCCGTGCGCGCTCGCGGCGCGCCGCGAGTCGGTGTGCGTCAGCGATTTCGACGTGGGGCACAGCACGATGTCGGCCTTCAGCATCAGCTCGGCCACGTCGGGCGGCGGCTCCTCGCCGTTCGACTTCCTCGGCAGCATGTCCACCAGGAGCACCTCTGTCTCCAGGTCCTTCGCGGCCCGATGCAGGGCGTACCCTATCTTCCTCATTGGCTCGTCGGTGACGATGAGCACTTTGTCGCCAGCGCGGGCGCCCAGACAGTCGCGGATGGCGATGGCGGAGGCGGAGAGGAGTTCCGGAGAGATCGATATCATGGTCAGGATTCCAGATGGAGATTCGAATCCGTCACGCGAGCCCGAGCAGGGCTTCGATGACGACACCCTTGATGAGAGGCACTTTGTATCCATTCTTCTCGAGCGGCTCGGCGCCCTTGACGGCGGCCTCGCCGGCAGCAGCCGCGACATCCGGCGTGAGGACCTTGCCGATGATGGCCTGTTCAGCGCCCTCCGCTCGCCAGGGCACCGGCGCAACACCGGACAACACCACCCGCGCGCGGGCGACGGTCGTGCCTTTCAAGACGATGGCCAGCGCAACGCCGGCAAGCGCGAAGTCCCAGGCCCCGCGCCCGCGCACCTTGCGGTACGAACTCTTCAAGCCGGGCTCGGGCGGAGGCAGGAGGATTTCGGTCACGACTTCGTGCTTCTCGAGGATCGTCTCTTTCGTCACCTGTGTTGCTGGACCGGCGAAGAAGGTCGCAATCGGCACGACGCGGCTGCCGCCAGGCCCGGCAATCCGCACCCTCGCGCCAAGGGCCATCAGCGCCGGCGCGATGTCCGAGGGATGGACGATGTAGCACTTGTCACCGCCGAACACGGCGTGGTACTGATTCTCTCCCCCGATGGCGTAGCACGTATCGCCGCCCTTGCGCAGGCAGTGGAACTCACCTCTGAAGTACCAGCAGCGGGGACGCTGGCACAGGTTCCCGCCGATCGTACCCTGGTTCCGCAACTGCGGGCTCGCGACCGCAGCCGCGGCCTGTGCGAGCGCGTGGTACTGCGCGTTCACCGTCTTGTCCGCCGCCACCTCCGCGTTGGACGTCAGCGCACCGATGCGCAGTCCCCCGGCCGGCACGGCGCCGATGCCGCGAAGCTCCTTCAGTCCGCTGATGCTGATGACGGTGTCGGCCTTGAAGACGCCGTCACGCAGGCAGCCGAGCACATCGGTTCCCCCCGCGTGCAGCTTCGCCCCGGGGACGGCCAGTTGTCGCACCGCGTCGGCGACCGATTTCGCACGAACGTAGTTGAAGTTCGGCAACATGGCTCATCCTCTCTGCTTCGCGGCCGCCAGCAAGTCGAGCAGCCGCGGCGGGTTGACCGGCGTGTCGGGCGTGCGGACGCCGCACGCATTGTAGATCGCGTTGGCGATCGCCGGCGCCGTCGGAACGGTGGCCGGTTCGCCGATGCCCTTGGCTGCGGTGCTGTTCGCCTCGTAGTCGTGCAAGTCGATTGGCAGCATCACCTGCTCGGCCGGGACGTCGAGCGCCGTCGGGATCTTGTAGTCGTGCCAGTTGCGGTTGACCATCTTGCCGCTCTGGTTCGTATCGAGGATGCGGCCCTCGGTGAGCGCCAGGCCGAGGCCCATCGTGAGACCGCCCTGCACCTGGTTCTCGCAGGTCAGCTCGTTCATGATTCGGCCGCTGTCCTGTGCCGCCAGGAGCCGCAGCACCTTCACCTCGCCCGTTCGGGTGTTGACTTCGACCTCCGCAAAGTGCGCGGCAAACGGGCAGATCGCCTTCCCTTCCGGATTCGGCCCGCGATACCCCACGCCGACGATGAGGCCGCGCCGCCGAAACGCGTTGATCGCCGTGAGGGCCACCTTCTTCGACGGATCGGTCGTCGACACCACCTCCGCGCCTCGCAGCACCAGATCCTGCGCTGGCAACTTCAGCTGTTCGGCGGCCATCGCCAGCACCTGCTGCTTCACGTCGAGCGCCGCCGCGCGGGCGGCCGGTGACTCGGTCGGCACGGTCTTGCTGCCGCCGCTGGCCGTCGCGAACTGCGTCGTCGCCGTGTCGGCCCACTCGACCTGGATCCTGTCGAGCGGCACGCCGAGTTCCTCGGAGACGACCATCGCCATGATCGTCTTGGTCCCGGTGCCGAGATCGCTCGCCCCCATGTTGATGTTCGCGCTGCCGTCGGAGAAGAGCTTCACGATAATGGTGGCCGGCGGACCGCCGCTGCCGCCTTGCCACAACCCCGCGGCGACGCCGACACCGCGCCTGATCACGCCCTCGCCTCTTCCGCGCGTGCGGCCGGCGCTCCAGCCGAAGCGGGCGGCGCCCTCGGCCAGACAGGCCTTCAGGCCGGTGGTCGTGTAAGGCGGATTGCCCTCGCGCGCCTGGCTCACGATCGGCGCATTCTTCAAGCGGAATTCAACCGGATCCATGCCGATCTTCTCCGCCAACTGATCCATCATCTGCTCGAGGGACCACGCGCCCTGGGGGTGCCCGGGGGCGCGAAACGCCCGGCCCGGCCCCGCGTTCGTGAATACGTCGGTCATCTCCGTCTTCACGTTCGGGCACGCGTAGAGGTCCTTCACCAGCCAGTCCACGCCGCCCACGCCGCCACCCGGATACGCACCCCCTGTGCCGAGCGCCGTCATCTGCAGCGCCGTCAGTGTTCCGTCCTTCTTCACGCCCGCCTTGATCGTCATCGTCACGGGCGGCCGGTTGCCGACCGCAAGGAAGCTCTCCTCCCGCGTCAGGTGCAGCTTGACCGGGCGCGCCGTCTTCCTGGCGAGCAGCGCGGCGATGACCGTGTGCTTGCTCACGCTCAGCTTGGCGCCAAAACCGCCGCCCATGTAGTTCCCGATGACGCGCACGCTGGACAGCGGGAGTTTCAGCGTCTGAGCGAGGCCGGCCTGGATCGGATAGACGCCCTGCGTGGAATCCCAGACCACGAGGCGGTTGCCGTCCCACCGCGCGACCGAGGCGTGGGTCTCGGTGGGCACGTGGATCTGGCACGACGTGCTGTATGTCTGCTCGAGGACGAGGTCCGCGGCCGCGAAGCCGGCGGCCACATCCCCGCGCTGATAGCGCACGACGTCGCCCGATCGGTTGCCTGCCTGGTGGATGGCTGGCGCGTTCGGCCCGAGCGCGTCGGCCGGACGGGAGACGTACGGCAGGACCTCGTAGTCCACGGCAATCGCCCGGGCGCCGTCCCACGCCTGGTACGGTGTCGCCGCCGCCACCGCGGCGACTTCCTCGCCCTCGTACCGGCAGTGGGAATCGAACAGGCGGGACAGCGAACCCGCGCGACTGTTGAACCAGGGGATGTCCGTCCCTGGCGATTTGTCGGTGAGGATGGCCGCCACACCCGGCATCTTCTCGGCCTTCGCGGTGTCGATCCGCTTGACGGTCGCGTGGGCGTGCGGGCACCGCAACACCACGGCGTAGAGCATGTCGGGCAGCAGCACGTCGGCGGTGTAGGTGGCGGTGCCGCTGACCCGCTCGTACGCGTCGATCCGCGGGAGACGCTTGCCCACCACCGCCGTCGACGTCCAGGGCTCCGGTGCAAGGGGCGCCGCGGGCTCCGGCGTCTCGGGAGGGACCTCGGTGATGTAGTAGCGATCCTCGGTACTCATCCCCGGGCCCCTTCCTGCTTCTTCAGTTCGGCCGCACGCTGTCCGGCTTTGAAGATGTGGGCGTACGCGCCGCACCGGCAGAGGTTGCCGCTGACACCCTGCCGGATCTCGTCAATCGACGGGCTCGCGTTCGCCCGCAGCAAACCCTCGACCGCCATGACTTGACCGGGCGTGCAATATCCGCACTGGAAGGCATCTTCTTCGACGAAGGCGCGCTGCACGGGACCGAGGTCCTCGCCGTGCATCAGCCCCTCGAGCGTGGTGATCGTCCTCCCCTCGGACTCGACCGCCAGCATCATGCAGGAGTAGCGCGGCTTGTCGTCCACGAGGACCGTGCAGACTCCGCATTCGCCGCGCTCGCAGCCGAGTTTGGTCGCGGTGAGGCCGAGCCGCTCGCGCAACACGTACAGCAATGACCAGCGGGGCTCGACGAGCAGGCGATGCGTGCGCCCGTTGACCGACAGCGTCACGCGCACCATGTCCGGACCATCAGCGATCTCGGTGCCGGGAGCGGCCTCGACCTGATCGACGCCGCCGCCCGCGGCCGCAGCGACCGCTCCGGTACCGATCGTCGCCAGGAAGCCGCGCCTCGTGAAGCCCGTGCCGCGGTTCGACTGATCTTCGGGTTGATCTGACATGAGAACCTCAAAAACGTCATCCAGGAACTGCACGATTGCGAGGGGGCGGAGACGGCCGATTATAGCCCACTCGCGCCCCGAGTGAGCGACTCGGGCTGCCACTCCCTGATGTCAGGAGCGGAGCCTGACCAGTACGGGACCACCCGTGGACTTCGGGACGACGATGAACACGTTCCCGAAGTCGTCATCGGCAATCGGCTCAGCCGGCGCCGCCCCGTGAAGTCGCAGCAGTTCGGGCAGCGTCTTCGAGCGCCCGACTTGCCCTTCTTGCCCATCTTGCCCTACGCTTGCGGCCTGGAAACCACTACGGGAGCGGTCTTCGAGAGAGGTCGGTCCCGGAGTGATGTGTGGACGTCACGGGTGCTTCGAGGGTCCCCAAAGGCAGGAAATCCGATGAAACGTGTGGCGTGGTTGGTCCTGACACTGGTGATGGCGTGCGCGGTTCCGGCTGGCGCCCAGGAGCGGGAAGACCGGACGCTCCTCTCGTGGGACCAGATGAGGGCGATCATCAACGAGGTCTCGGGTGAGCGGGCGCAGCAGACGGTCCTCGAGATGGTCCCGTATCCCCGCGTGCGACCTCGCGCCGAATACGAGGGCCACTTCCGTGAAAGCGAGGTGATGGCACGCCTCGCCCGCGAGTACGGCTTCAGCAACGTCGAGATCGAGACGTTCCCGTCGGGCCAGAAGCTCTGGCAAGCGACGCAGGCCGAACTCTGGCTGGTGAAGCCGGTGCGCCGGAAGCTGTACGACTTCCGGGACGTCGCCGTCTCGATCGCCTCCGGCAGCGAGAACGGCGATGTCACGGCGGACCTCGTCGACGTGGGCTTCGGCGGACGCGCGGAGGACTACGCCGGCAAGGATGTCAAGGGCAAGGTCGTGCTGGGCTTCGCCTCGAGCAGTCAACTCCAGCGCCTGGCTGTCTTCGAGCGAGGCGCCGTTGGTGTCGTCAGCTACGATCCCATCCATCCCGAGGCCGATGCCGATCAGATCGGTTCGCAGAGCGTGTCTGGCACCGCACCGCAGGGCAAGACCCCGGGCTTCGGCTGGTCGGTCTCGCCGCGCGTCGGCCGCGAACTCGCGGGCATGCTCGGCCAGGGCGAGAAACTCACGCTGCGCTCGATCGTGAAGGCCGATTCGTATCCCGGGCGAATGGAAGTGGTGCACGCGGTCATTCCCGGCGACGGCACCTCCCCGCAGGAACTGGCCGTCTCGGGACACCTCTACGAGGGCTACCTCAAGCAGGGCGCGAACGACGACGCCTCCGGGTGCGCAATGACGCTCGAGATGGGCCGCGCGCTGCTGCGGCTCGTCGCCGACGGCCAACTGCCGAAGCCGAAGCGGACGATCCACTTCTTGTGGGTGCCCGAGATCAGCGGCACCGCGGCGTGGCTCCAAGCGCACAAGGACATCGCCAGGAAGCTGATTGCCGATCTGAACTTCGACATGGAGGGCCTCGGACTCGGCGCCCACGGCAGCATGTGGGTGATGCACCGCACTCCCGACAGCTTCCCGTCGTTCCTCAACGACCTCTCGGCCAACGTGCTCGAGACGATCGCCGATCTCAACCGCGAGCGTGTCCGATACCGCGCCGGCGGGTACGGTTTCACGCTGCCAGTCGTTTCGCCCAACGGCAGTCACGACCCGTTCTACATCCTCGTGGACAAGCACTACGGAGCCAGCGACCACGTGGTCTACATGCGGGAGGGGATTCCGTCGGTCATGTTCATCACCTGGCCGGATCCGTTCTACCACTCCTCGCACGACACGCCGGACAAGCTCGACCCGACGCAGTTCAAGCGGGCGGGCGTCGTCGGCCTCGGCGCGCTGACGATCCTCGCGACGGCCGACGAGGCCATGGCGCTGAAAGTCGCGGCCGAGACACTCGCGCGCGGCACCGAACGCGCAGGGCAGGCTCAGCGCAAGGGCGTGGCGTATCTCGCCGATGCGGCGGATGCGGCGGCGGTCACGGAGGCCTACAAGGAAGCCGGCAACGCCGTCCGTCACCAGATCGAGATCGAGAAGGCGACGCTCCGATCGGCCGCCGTGCTCTTCCCCGACATCGCCGATGGACAGAAGAAGCTCGCGGCGCTCGAGCCGTCGATCGATCAGCGCGCGACCGCGCTCCAAGGCGATGTCACCGCGTTCTACAGACTGACCGCCGCGCGTTGGAAGGTCCCGGCGGCCGAGCCCGTGCCGACCGAACTCGAACAGAAGGCGGCACGCACCATCGTCGAACAGGTGGGTGGGGCTGCCGGTGGCGGACGCGGGTTCATGGGCGGCTCCGGCGGCCAGGGCGGCGGTCAGCCAACGCCCGAACGCGAGGCACTCGTGGCCGCGATGCGGAAGATCCCGGGACACATGACCGCCGAACTCGGGGCGCTCGCCCCGAAGAAGATGACGATCCTCGCCATCCGCAATTTCGTCGCAGGCGAGTTCGAGCCGCTGTCCCTCGCCGACCTGCTGTCGTTCTACCAGGCGCAGGAAAAGGCTGGCCTGGTCAGGTTGACCGAGCAGGCGCCCGAACCGGTCAAGGGAAAGCCGGCGAAGAAGAAGTAGTTGTTGGTCGGTAATCGACGGCAGTTCAACAGGAGCCGACATGTCTCACGCAATCGAGGGTCTGAAACCGGCACTCGTCTGGAAGTATTTCGCGGAAATCAGCCTGATTCCGCGAGGTTCGAAGAACGAGGCGGCCATCGGGAAATACCTGGTGGACGCCGGAAAGAAGCTCGGCCTGTGGGCGACGCAGGACGGGGTGGGCAATGTACTCGTCCGCAAGCCGGCATCGGCCGGCCGCGAACTCGTTCCAAGCGTGTGTCTCCAGGGCCACATGGACATGGTCTGCGAGAAGAACAAGGACACAGTCCACGACTTCCTCGAGGATCCGATCGAGCTGGTCCGCAAGGACAACATGATCATGGCCAACGGGACGACCCTCGGCGCCGACAACGGCATCGCGGTGGCGACATGCCTGGCCATCATGGAGGACAGGTCCCTCGAGCACGGGCCGCTCGAGTTCCTCTTCACCGTGGACGAGGAGACGGGGTTGACCGGCGCGAACGCACTGCAGCCTGGCTTCCTCGAGAGCAAGATTCTGATCAACCTCGACTCCGAGGACGAAGGCGAACTCTACGTCGGCTGTTCGGGGGGCCGCGACAACGCGGGCACCTGGGAGCTCCAGTGTGACGATGCGCCGGCGGGCGGCAAGGCGGTGCTGGTGAAGGTCGCCGGCCTCAGAGGCGGACACTCCGGCCTCGAAATCCACCAGGGCCGTGGCAACGCCTTGAAGATCATCAACCGCGTGCTGACCGCCATGGTGGAGGCGGGCGGGCGCCTGGCGAAGGTTGAAGGTGGCAACAAGCGAAACGCGATTCCGCGCGAGGCCGAAGCGCTCGTGTGGTTCCCCAAGGCCAAGGCCGCGGCCGCCAGCTCGATCGTCGACGCGTTCAACCTGACGATCAAAGCCGAGTTCGCCAGTGTCGAACCCGGCCTGGCGATTACCTGCCAGGCGGCAAAGGGCGTCCGCAAGGTCCTCAAGAAGGCCCTGCAGAAAAAGCTCCTCCTCACCCTCGCCGCGCTGCCGCACGGCGTTCTCAAGATGAGCGCTGACATCCCGGGGCTCGTGGAGACATCCTCGAACCTGGCCATCGTCCAGTGGACGAAGAAGAACATCTCCGTTCAGACGAGTCAGCGGAGCTCGGTGGCGTCGGAGATCGAAGAGGCGTCGCAGATGGTGCGGGCTGCCTTCGAACTCGGTGGCGCGCTGGCCACGGGGTCGGACGGCTACCCTGGGTGGAAGCCGGACATCGCCTCGCCGATCCTCAAGCTGGCGCAGACGACGTACCTGCAGTTGTTCCGGAAGGAACCCGCGGTCAAGGCGGTACACGCCGGCCTCGAGTGCGGCATCATCGGCGAGAAGTACCCGGGCATGGACATGGTTTCCTTCGGTCCGACGATGAGGGAGGTGCACTCGCCGAACGAGCACCTGTACATCGACACCGTCGGGAAGTTCTGGCAGTTCCTGCTCGGCATCCTGAAGGCCGTCAAGTAGGGAATCCGGGATCAGGGACCGGGGATCAGGGATCAGGGCAGGAGGGCAGGGGCCGGGGACGGCCTCCCTCCTACCCCTGATTTCCGCCCCTTCTCTGCCTCGGAGGTCCGATCCTGTTCCTCCGCGTCCTTTTCCCATGCGCCTGACCCTCATCGACTGGGCCGTCATCGCCGCGTACTTCCTGATCAACATCGGCATCGGTCTCTGGTATCGGAAGCGGGCGACCGGATCGACCGAGGAGTTCTTCGTCGGCGGACGCAACGTGTCGTGGTGGCTGGCCGGCACCAGCATGGTGGCGACCACGTTTGCCGCCGACACGCCGCTCGCCGTGACCGGCCTGGTCGCCGCGTATGGCATCGCCGGCAACTGGCTCTGGTGGAACATGCTCCTGTCGGGCATGCTCACCGTCTTCTTCTTCGCCCGGCTCTGGCGCCGCGCGGGCGTGCTCACCGACGTCGAGTTCGCGGAAATCCGCTATGCGGGCCGGCCCGCGGCGTTCCTTCGCGGATTCCGCGCCCTCTATCTCGGCCTGCCGGTCAACTGCATCATCCTCGGCTGGGTCAACCTGGCGATGGTCAAGATCCTGTTGATCGTCTTCCCCGATCTGTCGCTGGCCGCCGTCGGCGTCACCGATCCGAAGATCGCCGCGCTCATGGTCGTCTTCCTGATCATGCTGCTCACGGCGCTCATCTCGACCCTGTCCGGCCTGTGGGGCGTGCTCGTCACCGACCTGTTCCAGTTCGTCCTCAAGATGGGGATGGTGGTCGTCCTCGCCTGGTTCTCCGTGCGGGCGGTGGGCGGCATCGACATGCTCACCGCAAAGCTCCGGGCGCTCGACGCGGCGCGCGGTGGGCACGGATCCATCTTGTCGTTCACGCCGGACATCGGGTCCGCGTGGATGCCCATGATCGCGTTCTTCGTCTACCTCGCGGTCTCGTGGTGGGCCACGTGGTACCCGGGCGCCGAGCCGGGCGGTGGCGGGTTCGTCGCGCAGCGCATCTTCTGCGCGAAGAACGAGAAGCACTCGCTGCTGGCGACCCTGTGGTTCACCATTGCGCACTACGCCATCCGGCCGTGGCCGTGGATCCTCACGGCGCTGGCTTCGCTGGTGCTCTACCCCACGCTCGCCGACAAGGAGGCCGGCTTCGTCAAGACCATCGTGGACCCCGCGGTCTTCCCGCCCGCGCTTGCGGGCCTCATGATCGCGGCCTTCGCCGCCGCCTACATGTCCACGATCGCGACCCAGCTCAACTGGGGCGCCTCGTACCTGGTGAACGACGTATACCGCCGGTTCCTCGTGACGGACGCGAGCGACCACCACTACGTCCGCGTCTCGCAGTTGGCCACGGTGGGCCTCATGCTGGTGTCGTCCGTGGTCACGTACTACCAGGACTCGATTGCCGGCGCCTGGAAGTTCCTGCTGGCCATCGGCGCGGGGACAGGCAGCGTCTTCATCCTGCGGTGGTTCTGGTGGCGGATCAACGCATGGAGCGAGGTCGTGGCGATGGCGACCTCATTCGCGGTCTCCCTGGTGCTCCAGTTCGTTGTGAGGCTGGACAGCAACAACCCGACCGAGTTCGCCTGGACCGTGCTGATCACCGTTGCCTGCTCGACCATCGCGTGGCTCACCGCCACGTTCGTCACGGCTCCCGAACCAACCGCCACGCTCCTCGCCTTCTATCGGCGCATTCGGCCCGCCTCCGCCTTGTGGGGCCCGATTGCGCGGCAGGCGAGCGACATCGAACCGCAACGCGACACCCTGTCGAACCTCTTCGACTGGCTGGCGGGTTGCGCGATGGTCTATCTGGCGCTGTTCGGGATCGGGCATCTCGTATTCGGCGCCGTGCCGAGGGGGCTCGCGTTCCTTGCGATATCGGCCCTCTCCGGCGCTGCACTATACTGGAACCTCGATAGGCGCGACTGGAAGGTGATCGACGGCTGACGACGCGCATGCACCGGCGTGCGGCGCAGTGCAGGGGCCGTTCGCGAACGGCACCCACGGTTGGATTGCACCGATGAACAGACCAGCCATCCAATGGACTCTGGCGGTGTTGATCACGCTCATCTCGGCAGTCTGGCAGCGGACGACGGGACCGACGTATCCGGCCGGAGGCACGATCAGGCTGGGTGGACAGGAGATCGCGCTCAGACTCGAGCGATCGCACAGCATCACGGAACGCCAGCCGGTGACCGTTGGCGTAGCCGATGTGGCGGTCACGGGCGTCGTCGAGTGGCGCCGCTACCCGAGCGCCGAGGCGTGGCGCACCGAACCGCTGATCCGCCATGGCGGTGTGCTGCAGGCGTTCTTGCCGCCCGCACCCCTGCCGCTGATGCCTCCTGCCGGCAAGCTCGAATACAGAGTCCGGCTGTCCCGCGGCGCCGAGCAGGCGTCATTTCCGCCTCGTCCGGCGGTCACCCGCTTCAAGGGGGATGTCCCCGCGGGCATCCTGATCCCGCACGTGGTCGCGATGTTCTTCGGGATGCTGTTCTCGAACCGAGCCGCCTTCGCGGCGCTCTGGGGCGGGAATGCCCGCATCGCAAGCTTCGTCACGCTGGCGCTGCTGATGGCCGGCGGATTCGTACTGGGCCCAATCGTCCAGAAGTTCGCGTTCGACGCGTACTGGACCGGCATTCCCTGGGGCTACGACCTCACGGACAACAAGACGCTGATCGCCGGCGCCGCCTGGCTGTTCGCCGCGTGGCAGATGCGGGGCAGGCGCCAGGCCAGGATCGCGATCGTGCTGGCCGCGGCCGTCACGCTGGTCGTTTTTGCGATTCCGCACAGCGTCTGGGGGTCGCAGGTGAAGTGGGGCGCGTAGCCGTTCAACTCCAAATTCGTGGATGCGCGCATCCAACGGTGTGGAACGATCCTGGAGATCCGCGCTCAGCGCCGATTTTCTGGCACCCTCTCGGCCGCTGCTATCAGGGGGAATTGTGGCGGCCGCCGGATTCCCGTCGCGCGTGATTTGGGCATGCCCCTTGCATTTTGTTGAGGCAGGACCGAATCCTTGGGCGTTCGTCGACATCCCTCGTCGTATCGTACCTGCCTGAAGGCTACCCTCATTCGGTTTCCATACCAGCAGCGCCGTCCCGGCGGATTCGACGGACGTGTCTCCTCGTGGTCCGTCGATCGGGCTCGGATACCGCTGCGTCTCAGGAGGACTCGTTCATGCGTTACAGAACTCTGTTCGCGCTGGTGATCTGTCTTGTGATGGCGGTGACCGCCTTCGCACAGAATCCTACCGGCACCATCTCCGGCAAGGTACAGGACCCCGAAGGTCTGGCCATGCCGGGCGTCACGGTGACGGCCACGTCGCCCAACCTGCAAGGCGTCCGCACGGTCGTCACGTCGGAGAACGGCGACTACATCTTCCCGCTGCTGCCGGCGGGGGCCTACACGATCACGTTCGAGCTGTCGGGCTTCCGAACCGTGACCGTCAAGCAGACCGTGGCGGTGGCGCAGGCCCATCCGGTCAATATCAAGATGGAGATCCAGACGGTCAGCGAGACCGTCAACGTGGTGGGCAAGGTCGAGACCATCTCGCAGACCGCACAGGTTGCGAGCACCTACAAGTCGGACCTGATTGCGTCGCTGCCAACCAATCGCACGATGGCAGCGGCGGTGGAACTCGCGCCGGGCGTGGCCGCCACCGGCCCGAGTGGCGCGGTGACGATTTCGGGCTCGCTCTCCTACGAAAGCCTCTATCTCGTGAACGGCGTCGTCGTGAACGAGAACCTCCGCGGGCAGTCGCTCGATCTCTTCATCGAAGACGCGCTGCAGGAGACGACGACCTCGACGGCGGCGGTGTCGGCGGAGTACGGCCGGTTCTCGGGCGGCGTGGTGAACTCCATCACGAAGTCCGGCGGCAACGTGTTCAGCGGCAGCTTCCGCACGTCGCTCACCAACGACAACTGGCGCACCGTGTCGCCCTACAACGAGACGAAGACCGATGCGACCGTGCCGACGTATGAATACACCCTCGGAGGACCGATCCTGCTGAACAAGCTGTGGTTCTTCACCGCGGGCCGATTGACCAAGCCGGAAACGGCGCAGAACCTCTTCTACTCGAAGGTCCCCTACATCTTCAAACGCGATCAGAAGCGGCTCGAGGGCAAGCTGACCTATACGTTCAACCAGAATCACAACATCCGCGGCGCCTACACGTACATCAGCGACAAGCAGTACAACAACACGTACTCCACCGCGATGGACGTTGCCAGCCTCTACGACCGCGAGACACCGCAGAGCCTGATTTCGTTGAACTACAACGCGATCCTGTCGCCCCGATTCTTCATCGAAGCGCAGTTCTCGCAGCGCAAGTTCACGTTCGTGGATTCCGGGTCGAAGTACACCGACCCGATCAAGGGCACGCTGCTCATCGACAACACCAACGGCGGCCGGTTCTGGTCGCCGACCTTCTGCGGCGTGTGCGGCGACGAACGGCGCGACAACCGCAACTTCCTGGTCAAGGGATCGTACTTCCTGTCGACGGCCAGGAGCGGCGCGCACAACATGGTCTTCGGCTACGACATGTTCGACGACCAGCGGTTCGTGAACAACCACCAGTCGGGCAGCGACTACCGTGTCTACCTGACCAAGACCGTCATCGGCGCGAATGGGACGATCTATCCGGTGCTCAACAACGACAACACGACCACCATCCAGTGGAACCCGATCCTCGTCGACGCGCAGACGGCGCAGTTCCGCACGTACTCGCTGTACTTCAATGACGCGTGGCGGCTCAACAACAACTTCACGTTCAATCTCGGCGTTCGCTGGGACAAGAACGCCGGCACCGACTCCAACGGCCAGGAAGTCGTGAAGGACAAGAACTTCAGCCCGCGCCTCCAGGCCAGCTACGACCTGAAGGGCAACGGCAAGACCGTGATCAACGCCAGCTACGCGCGGTACGTCATGTCGGTGGCCAACAGCGTCGGCAACTCGGGCGCGGGCGGCGGACAGCCGGCCACGTTCCAGTACTACTATCAGGGCCCGACCATCAACACCGGCAACGGCCCCTACGTGACCTCCGACGTCGCGTTGCAGCAGATGTGGAACTGGTTCAACAACAACGGCGGGACGAACCGCACGTTCATCTCGGCGTCCGTGCCGGGCGTGGACACGAAGATCTCGAGCAACCTGAAGTCGCCGAACACCAACGAGTTCACGATCGGCATGACCCGCCAGCTCGGCAAGGCCACCGTGCGCGCGGACGTCGTGTATCGCAAGTACCAGGACTTCTACAGCAATCGCGTCGACACGACCACCGGCAAGGCAACCGATCCGAAGACGGGCAAAACCTACGACCTGAACGTCGTGGAGAACACGAACGACGTGAAGCGCAACTACAAGGCCCTGAACCTGCAGGCGGCGTGGCGCCTGAACGATCGGATCAACATCGGCGGCAACTACACGCTGTCCTCGGCCTACGGCAACTTCGAGGGCGAGACGGCCACCAACGGCCCGGTGACCGCCGGCATCTCCAGCTACCCTGAGTACAGGAGCGCGTCGTGGAACTATCCGGCCGGCAACCTCAGCATCGACCAGCGTCACAAGGTCCGCGCCTGGTTCGGCTATGACTTCCCGATGTCACCGGTGGCCGGCAAGCTCAACGTGAGCGGCGTGGTCATGGTGCAGAGCGGCACACCGTACGCCGCGGTCGGCTCGGTGGACGTTCGGCCGTACGTGCCCAGCCCCGGCTACATCACACCGCAGGGCGGCAGTTCGGTCAGCTATTACTTCTCGGCGCGCGACGCGTACAGGACCAATACTCGCAAGCGCTTCGACCTCTCCATCAACTACAGCCACAAGTTGGTGGGTCGCTCGCAGCTGTTCGCGCAGGCGCAGGTCTTGAACGTGTTCAACACGTTCGCACTGGAGTACATCGGTGCCATCAACACGACGGTATTGACGGCTCGCAATGACTCCAAGGCGTACGCGAAGTTCAACCCCTTCACCACGACGCCGGTGCAGGGCGTGAACTACGCTTTCGGACCGCAGTTCGGTCAGGCCATCGGCGCCACGGCCTACACGACGCCGCGGACGTTCCGCTGCTCGTTCGGCGTGCGGTTCTAAATCCTGAGCTCCGGGCTCGAGGCTCGATGCCCTGAGCTCTCGGCCGCGGGATGAGGGGCGAGGGAGGCGACTTCCTCGCCCCTTACTCTGTTTCGAGTCCGCCTTCCTCCTTCATCCTTCCTCCTTCATCCTTCCTCCTTCCTCCTGGCCCCAAACATCCCGGTGTCGTATACCAGGGCGGCACTCACCTGTCCGAGCGCAGTGACATCATGCCGGTGACGTCGACGTGCCGGGTTCTCAGCGCCTCGAACTCGAAGCTCTTGTAGTGGACTTTGTTCTGGCTGAAGGACTGTGCCGCGCCAGCCACAGGCAGACCGATCGCGAGCACGGCGGCGAGCAGGACGCCACGCCATCGACACGCGCGCCTCATGACGACTCTTCTGTTAGACGAGGCGGGCGGCCTCCTCGGTCACGTCCTCGACGCACTGGTCGATCTGGGCCTGTCGCGTCCTGAAGCTGAGCACGCAGATGCGGCCGAGGAACCGGTCACCGACCGTGCATCCCGTCAGCATCACGCGCCCTCGGGCGGTCACCCGTTCGAGGAGCAGGCGCGTGGCGGTATTCTGCTGGTCGATGCTCGCACCCCGTGGCTCGACGTGGAACGCGAAGAGCGACAACTGCGGCGGGGCGTCGATCACGAGCCCGGCCACGCGCGCGAGCCGAGCGGCCGCGTCCAGAGCCAGCGTCCGTTTCTCGGCGATCGCCGCGCGCACCCTCTCGACTCCGAACAGCGTGAGGCACAGCCAGACACGAAGGCCCGGGAAGCCGCGCGAGAGGTCCGGGCCGTGCTGGCTCGGATCGTAGAACTCGTCGGCGTCCGGCATGTCGGGCAGGTAGCCGGCAGTAGCCGAGTGCGCGGCCCTCAGCGCCGCCCCATCACGCACGAGGAGCGCGCCGGTTCCGTACGGGAGGAACAGCCCCTTGTGCGGGTCGAGCGTCAGCGAATCGGCGTCGGGAAGTCCCGCCAACAGCGGGCGCAGGTCGGGGACCGCGTGGAAGAACGCTCCATAGGCCCCGTCGACGTGATGCCAGAGTCGCTCCCTCCTGCACAAGGCATTCAACGCGACCAGCGGATCGACCGCTCCGGTGTTCGTCGTGCCGGCGTTGGACACCAGCATGAACGGCGCCAGGCCCGACTGCCGATCTTCTCGAATCGCCGAGTCGAGCGCTGGCACGCGCATCCGGAAGTCGGCGTCCACGTCGATCTCGCGCACCCGGTCGGGCAGGATGCCCGCCAGTTTCGCCGACTTGAGCACCGAGTGGTGTACGTGCGTGGACGTGTACAGCACGCCGTCGCGGATCCGCGGCCCGAGCAGCCGTTCGCGCGCGCACACGATGGCATTGAAGTTGGCCATCGACCCGCCGGTGGTGAGGAGGCCGCGGGCCGTGGGCGGGAACTGCATCCAGTCCCGGAACCAGTCGAGGACGTTGGCTTCGAGTTGCACGAGCGCGGGCGCCGCCTGCCAGATGCCGGTGAACCGGTTGACGCCGTCGCTGATGAAATCGGCGAGTGCCGCCGGGAAGAGGCCGCCTCCCGGAATGAACGCCAGATATCCAGGGGCCGCCGGGTTGAACGAACGGGGAATGATGTCGGCGAACAGTTCGCCGAGCACGTCCTCGAACGGACGCGCCCGCTCGGGCGCGGGCTGGCGAAGCGCGCGGCACAATGCCTCGGCGTGCACGTCGCCGCACGCGGGCAGTTCCGGCAGGCTGGTGATGAAACCGACCACGCGGTCGAGCGCCGCCTCCCCCATCGCCCGCATCTGCTCGGGGGACAGTTCGAGATTCGGAAGATCGTCCGTCATGAGACACCGGAACCGGAATCGGGGCCGGGACCATCTTCCGAGATCGGCGACAGTCGTGTGCGACACGGCCACCAGCCGAAGAGCGAAGATGAGGCCCGACCCCGGGCGAGCGCGCTCTCGAGCGCTCCCCTACTTGATTGTGGCCAGGTTCACCGGCTTCGCGGCGCCGGCGTACAGGCCGTTGAAGAACAGCTTGAACGTGCCGTGCGGCTGGCCCCGGAAGAGCACCTCGGGCCCGAACAACACGACGCGGCCCTTGCCCAGGATCGACTCCGCGATCGCCACACTGCCATCCAGGTAGTTCTGCCCCCAGGCCCAACCGCTCCGCAGCGGTTCCGCGCCGGAATACCACGCCACCGCCCGCGTGCCGCGCAGCGCCGCGTCCGGCAGCAGCTTGAACGCCGGACTGTTGTCGAAGAACACATCCACCTTGTCACCCATACCGTAGGCAAGCGGGATCGTGCTGTCCACGGTCGCCTGCAAGATCGAGCCTGGGATGTAGAACTTGTCGTTCGGCAGTTTCTTCTCGCCGCCAGTGGGACTTCGCTCGACGATCGCATCGGCCAGCGCCAGGCCGAAGTGCTTCGCCACGATCGTCGAGGTGCCAATCGTGATGAGCGTGCCACCCTCCTCGACGAACTTCTTGAGTTGAGGCACGGTCTTGGCCACCGTCACGTTCCCGACCCAGCCCGTGAACTCGGCGGGAATGTTCGCCGGCGCTTGCTCACCATAAGCGCTCCGCTGACCGTCGCGGTCGGGGATCCCGCCATCGACGAAGACGATCACGTCGTACTTGGCGTTGAGGTTGCCGGCGTCCAGGGTCTGCGCGTACACCACCTCGAACGGGAACTGGAACTGCTCGAGCAGCCAGCGCGTCCACCCGGAGGGCATCGACCCGCCGTACCGGTCCCAGAGCGCAATCCGCACGGGACGCAACATCAGCGCTTCACCGGCCGGCTTCACACCCGTCGCCTCGAAAGTCACACCACATTCCGCCGCCAGCTTGTCCAGCACCGGCCGGGTCGTCGGTCTCGCCGGGACGTAGACCGTCCCCGCGGGGAACGTCTTGCCGTTCGCGGTCAGCGCCGACTTCAGCCAGAGCACCTGCTCTTTGGCGGCCAGCAGCTTGTTGGTGGCGATGAAGCCGTCGTTCACCTGGTGACTCATCAGGAAGCCGACCGGTCTGGCCTTCGTCCCGTCCGTCACGACCCTGCCGGCAGGCGCCTTCGCGAAGCCGACGATCTTCTCGAACGGCCCGTCGAAGCCGTCGAGGATGCGGTCGAACTGCACGCCCATCTGGAACGCCAGGGTGTAGCCGGCGCTGTCGTAGGGCGGACGCGGTGGCCCGCCCGGATACGCGAAATCGTTTGGATGATCCTGCGGCTCGAACATGTCGAGCACGTGCGGACGGAACGACTGCGCGGTCTTGACGACGTAGGATCCGGCCGGGTAGCTCTTGCCGTTGACCTGGAACGCCGCGGTGGCGCGCTGAATTGTGATGCCCGTCTTGACGAGCGTGTTGACGAACTTCGTCGCCGTGAGGAAGTCCGGCTGATCGGACGGCAGGATGTAGCCGCGGGGATCGCGAAGCTTCGGTTCGCGTAGCATGTCGAAGTACTTGGCCGGCACCGATTGCCGCCCGCGCGGCCCGCGCCGACCTTCTTCCGCCGCCACGTCCGGCTTCGGCACGGCGGCCTGCACGGCCGCGACCAGTGCGGGATGGGTCGTCCAGCTGTCGCGGCTGCCGCGTTCGATCGAGTTCTTTCCCATCCGATAGAAGTTGTAGAGGAAGTCCTCGCGGTGCTTCGACGCGATGTCGAGCACCGAGCGATTCGCCGTGATCGAATACTCGATCGACTGGCGGAAGTGCCAGACCTTCTGCGGCGCGATCGGGAACGGCAGATCACCGCTCGGCAGCTGCTTCTGCAGCACGAGCGGGATCTCGACCGGCGTCGGGTTGCCAATCGCCTCGGTGAGCAGGCCGATCATGTTGTGGAAGTAGACCGTGGTCCGGAGGCCGCCGTTCCACCACGTCGAGTAGTTGGCACCCGTCCGCATCGTCGCACCGGGCTTGTTCTCGCCGATGAACCGGGCGTGCATGTTCGCGGCGACGAGATCGAGTTCAATCGGCACCAGCGGATCGAAGTTGTAGTTGAACGGATCACGAAACGGCGGCGCGAACAGCACCGTGCCCTCGGGCCCGGTCTGATGGTGGTTGTACATGATCTGCGGGAACCACTCCTGATACAGGATGCGGCTCATCGCTTCGGTTTCCGGCATCGCCACCATGTACGAGTCGCGGTTGTTGTCGTGGCCGGCGTACTTCTGATAGAGCCGCGGCAGGCCGGCCGTTGACCGTTTGGTCGGATCGGCCTCGCGCATGTACCAGTTCGCAACCAGCTCCTGCCCGTCCGGGTTGGCGGGCACGGCCAGCAGGATCACGTCGTTGAGGAACCGCATCGTCTCCGGGTCGGTGCGGCTCACCATCTGATAGACCATCTCGATCAACTGCTGGGAGCCGAGCACTTCGGTCGCGTGCAGGCCGCCGTCGATCCAGATGACCGCCTTGCCCTCGGCCGCCAGCTTGTGGGCCTCGTCGTCGGTCAGGCCTTCGGCCAGCGCCAGTTTCCGCACGATCTCCTTGTACCGATCGAGCTTCTTCAGGTTCTCGGGTGACGTGATGATCGCCATCACCATCGGCCGACCTTCGGCTGTCTTCCCGATGTCGACCAGTTTCATCCGGTCGGATTCCTTTGCGAGCTTGCCCCAGTACGCCTGGAGTTGTGTGTACGACGCCAGGAAGTAGTCATCGCCGACGTTGAAGCCGAGTGCTTCCTTCGGCGTCGTAATCCGCCCTTGCGTGGCCACGGCGAGCGTGAGGCCGAAGACCAGGATCGGGACCAGCAGCGCGGCGCTCCGCGCGCGGGTCAAGTCGGGTGTCCGCATGATGTCCTCTCGGATGTAGGGGGGCGGCCTACGATAGCTCGCTTTCGGGGGTAGCGGGGAGCAAAATCAGCGGGGACGTCCCGGTCAGTCGGGATTCAGGGGGTCGGTCTGCAGTTCTGCTGACAACCGATGGGCCACGATGACATAATCCGCCACCGGACGCCCAGCGATCAGATGCTCCTGGATGATCCGTTCCAGGACAGGAGGATCGCAGTGGTGGTACCAAGTACCTTCCGGGTACACCACGGCAATGGGTCCCCCGGCGCAGATGCGGAGGCAGTTCGCCCGCGTCCGCAGGACGCTGCCCTGGTCCGACAGGTGCAGCTCGCTCAACCGGCGCTTGAGATACTCCCACGCGTGGGTTCCGCGCTCGAGGTCGCAGCACTTGGGCGTCGTCTGTTCGCAGCACAGGAAGATGTGGCGGCGAGCCAATGGGATGCCCACCGCGTCAGCCTTCGCACGAAGCGGCGCGACATCTTCCTCTTCCTCCTTCATCCTTCCTCCTTCCTCCTTCATCCTTCATCCTTCCTACTTCATCCTTTCTGCTTTCTGCTTCCTCCCTGTCAGAACCCCGTCCCGGGCGCGGCGTCGCGGAACGCGGTGCCGGACTGCACGAAGTCGCTCAGCAGCACCATGCGCCCGGCCTTCGCATCCCAGTACTCGGCCTCTTCGACGCGCACCTTGATGAGCGCAATCGATGCGTCATCCGGACCGCCCGGAAGCCACTGCCTGTAGCTGGCGTGCCAGAGCGCCTTCACCTTGGCTGGGTCGTCCACCACGGCGGCAGTCCCAGACGCCCAGACGTACCGGTTGTCGGCCGGCGACACGAACGTGATGTGGACCGCCTGGCGGTCGCGGATCTCACCGGTCTTGTCCGCCATTCGCGCCGTGAGGAACCACAGGTCGCCATCGAACGCCGCACGTTGCGTCACCATGGGGCGGCTCCGCAGCCTCCCCATCCCGGTGGTCGTCAACATCGCCACGGGGATGTCGTTGATCATGCTGGCGAACCGGCCGATGGTGTCTTCGCGCGTCGGGGTCTCCGCCATCGCTGCTCCTCTCGTGTCACGGGTTCATTCTAGGATACCCGAACACGGCCCGTGCCGGGGGTGCTCTATCCAGCGGGCCACAGCCTGAAGTTCTCCAGAATCGATCCGCCGATGAACTCACGCAGGATGGAGTTGTCGGGCACCGGGTCCGGAGAGGCGGGCAGGAACCACTGCAGGAAGGACAGCAGGCGGTTCGCCTGGATGAATTCGGGGGTGTCGTACCGCACCTGCAGCAGGAGCGGCTCGGCGAGCGGCCGCAGCACGGCCAGTTCGTACACGAGCGCGGAGTTGAACACCGCGTCGCTGTTCTCCTGGAATGGGAAGATGTGTTGCTTCTCTCCGTGCGTCACCGCATCCCACCGCTGCAGCGTCTGGGTGGCGTTGTAGCCGCGCGTGGCGGCGTCCCGCACGATGCGTCGAATCAACCGGCAGTCCGTCGTGTTGACGCGGTTGTGGAGATCCAGGTTCAACTGGGTCAGCGCCGACACGTAGATGCGGTACACGCCCTCCGGCGGCACGTTGGGCACCAGCGCCGGATTCAGGCCATGGATCCCCTCCGCGATGATGATGTTGTCGCGGCTGAGCGTCACGGTCTGGCCCGGCTCCCGGCGGCCCGTCTTGAAGACGTAGTGCGGCAACTGCGTCGGCCGGCCAGCGGCCAGGCTCAGGAGGTGCTCGTTGAACAAGCCGACGTCCACCGCCTGGAGGCACTCGTAGTCGTACTGCCCGTTCGCGTCGCGGGGCGTCAGCTCGCGATCGACGAAGTAGTCGTCGATGCCAATCGGAAACGGTCGCCGCCCATTCGCCAGCAACTGCACCGCGATCCGTTTCGAGAAGGTGGTCTTGCCCGATGACGAGGGGCCGGCAATCAAGACGAGCTTGATCCGATCCCCCAGCGCGGCGATCTCCTGCGCGATGTCCGCAATGCGCGCTTCGTGCAGCGCCTCGGCGACGAGCGAGACCTCAGGGAGCTTGCCGGAGGCCACGGCGTCATTGAGCGCGCCGGCGTTGCGGATCCCGAGGCGGTCCAGCCAGTGCCCCGCTTCCTCGAAGACCTGGAACAGCTTCGGATAGGGCATCAGCGGCCCGATCTCGGTCGGCCGGTTCTGATGCGGGAATTGAAGCATGAACCCCGGTGGGAACGCGTGGAGGGCGAAGTGGGCCAGCGACCCGGTCGACGCGACCATGTACCCCTGGAAGTAGTCCTGGCGTCCGCGCAGCGTGTAGAGCGTCACGGTGTGCTTCTGCCGATGGGCCAGCAGGCGCATCGTCTCCCGCCCGCCCCGCGATCCGAAGAGCGCCATCGCGTCCGGCACAGGCATCGCCGTCTTGACGATCGGCGCGTCGGCCGCCACGATCTCGCGCATCCGCGCTTCGATCTGCCACAACTCGAGCTGCGAGAACGGCTCGTGACCACGCACCTCACAGAAGTAGCCGCCGACGGCGGACGCCGAGTGCTCGATGCCGACCTCGGCGCCAGGGAACACCTCGGCCGCGGCCGTCATCAACAGGAACGCCAGCGATCGCCGGTAGATGCGCACGCCGTCACCGTCGGCAGTGGTCACCGGTGTGAGGGTGCAGTCGCCGTTGATCGCCGAGGTCAATTCCCGCAGCTTCCCATCGACCAGCGCCCCGACGACGGGCGGCGTCGAGGCGTCCGGCGGAGTGATGGCGCGGAACAGGTCGGCGATCAGCGTGCCGATCGGGGCCTCGAAGACACGGCCATCTGTGAACGTCACGACCACGTTGGTGCGCGGCGCCGTCGGCCGAATGGGAGAATCGGGCATCTCTGTCTGTGACATCGCGCGAAAATGATAGGTGGCTTGGGGCTACCGGTCAATCACGCCGGCGATCCCCGCGAAGATGTCGGTCAGCGGTCGGTGCGGGAGCGGCGGTCCCCAGGCCTGGCGAAACAGTTCCGTGCTCAGCAACCTGTCTGCGTCGGGCTGCGAGAAGAAGTTGCGCTCGGCGCTGCGATGCTGGGTGGCGTGCGCTCTGAGCGCGGCAGCCTTCTGGTCGCGCCATTCACCGACATCCACCACGAAATCCACACCAGGTTGCTCGGAGAGATCCTCTCGCCGAACGAGCTCCCACGGACGACGGCCCGGTATCCACAACAGGCGCCGGACGAGGTGTGCGGCCCCGAGCCCGGGAAACCAGCGTGCGTCCGCCGCGGCCGCGATCGCGTCCGACGTGAATCGGCTGATCGCGATGTGATCGGGATGCAGGTTGGCGCCGTTCGGATCGAAGGTCACGACCACCGTCGGCCGCGCGCGCCGAAGCAGCCCGACCAGTTGTTCCCGGATGCGCTCCGGGGGCGCCGCCGCCAGCTCTCGATCCCGATGGCCCAGCAGGTGCAGCTCCGAAATCCCGAGCAGGCGCACCGCGTCCCGCAGCTCTCGCTCGCGCACGGCCGGCAGTTCGTCGGGACGGCAGATGGGCGGGTCACCCGGCTTCCCGGATTCGCCGAGCGTCGCCGTCGCCAGCACCACCTTGATGCCGGCACCCGCGCAGCGCGCCGCAAGCCCGCCGGTCAGAAACGTCTCGTCATCCGGATGCGCAAAGCTGAGAAGAAGCGTCTGCACCATGGCCGCATTGTCGCATGGATGTACAATCCCCTTCTTCATTGGAGGATTGCATGTACGCGCTGGCCGTCATTCGGTACCGCCGCCCGGTAGATGAGGTCGTCGAGCATCACCCCGCGCACCGTGAGTATCTGCAGGGACTGAAGCAGCAAGGACTCCTCGTCTGCTCGGGTCCGCTCGAGCCGCGCTTCGGCGGCGCGCTGCTGCTCCGGTTGCCCGACGATCAGATGCCCGGCATCCTCGACACGATCCGCGACAACGACCCGTACACGAAGGCCCGTGTCGGGCAGTACGAGGTGATGGTGTGGAACGTCATCACCGGCCGGGAGGATCTGGATCGCATCTGATACCCCGGCACCGCGAGCCGAGAGCCCAGAGCCATGAATGCCGTCGATATCGGTCCAATTCCGGCCGAACGGCGCACCCAGTCGGCGTGCGATCTCTTTCTGATCTTCGCCTGCGCCAATATCGTCGCCACGACGTTCCAGACCGGCGCGAGCCTGGTGCCGGCCTTCAGCCTGCGGTCGTCGCTCGGCCTGGTGGCCGTCGGGGGCGTCGCAGGTTCGTTGCTCGTCGCCGCACTCGCGTCGGTTGGTCCCCGGCTCGGCGTCCCGTCGGTCATCGCCGCTCGAGCCGCGCTCGGGCTTCGCGGGGCCGGGCTGGTGGCGCTGCTGCTCTACACGACCAACTTCGCGTGGATTGCCGTCAACAACGTGATTGCGGCTTCGGCGTGCGCGAACCTGTTGGGCGGCCCGGGCTCGCAGCGCATCTGGGCGGTCGGACTCGGCATTCTCTCGACGCTCATCGTCGCAGGCGGCCCGCGCCTGGTCGCGCGCGCCGATCGACTGGCCGTGCCGCTGCTCGCGATCGTCGGCTTCGTGCTGACCGTCGCGTGCCTGCGGCTGCCGAGCGGCATCCTCGCGCGCCCGGGTACCGGCGAGATGCCCTGGATTCGCGGTCTCGACATCGTCATCGGCTACCAGGTGTCGTGGATCCTGATGTTCGCCGACTACTCCCGCTACACCGCGTCGCGACGAAGCGGCAGTCTCGCGGTCTTCGCCGGCCTCGCCGCGACGAGCCTCTGGCTCATGCCGCTTGGTGCGATGGCCGCACGCGCGGCCGCCAGCAGCGATCCGGGCGCGATGTTGCAGGCGCTCGGCCTCGGCGTGTCCGGTGCCGTCCTGATGACGGTCGCGACCGTCACCACCAACTTCGTGAACATCTACATGTCGTCGCTGGCCCTCCGCAGCCTCATGCCAAGGGCCAGCGATCAGGCCGCCGTCTGGTCCACCGGGCTGATCGGGGCAGGGCTCAGCGTCTTCTCAGGAGCCTGGCTCGTCCGGTATGCGAGCTTCATGCTGGTGCTCGGGGGCGTGCTCGTTCCGGTCGGAGGGGTGCTGCTCGCGCGCTTCTTCCTGATGGCGAAGCCGGTGGAGGCGGCGGCGCTCTACGATCGCGCAGGACCGTGTGCCCGCCATGCCGGGTTCGACGTCGCCGGCTTGCTGGGATGGGCGGCTGGGGCGGCCACCTACTACGCGGCCGCCGGCATCGGCGGCACGCTGCCGTCGCTCGTCGTGTCTGTCGTCGTGTGCGTGCTGATCGACCGGCTGCCACACCGCTCGAGCGTACCGGACTGAATGACGATCGTCCCAGGGCCTACCGCGCTGTCGGACCCCGTCGGCCTTGATCGATCCGATCGCCGACGCGCGTGCATGCCCGCTGGAAACGGGCCGAGAGCGACCGTGCGGCGCCTTCCGGAACCGGACCCACCCGTTTCCACGCGGCCTGCACCGTCCGGACCTGGTCGGCCATCGCCTTCCACTTCGCGGAGTCGTCCTGACGGCCGGCAATCGTGTTGGTGGCCAGCGCGTCCCGCAACTGCCTGGCGAGCAGCGTGGCCGGCGTCTCGTCCGCGGACAACGCCGAGGGGGATGGCGCGGACTGCTGCGGGTCGGATGCGAGCATCGCCTCCACCTGCATGCACAACTGTTCGAGCATCCGCACGTTGGCCTCGGGATCCAGATCGGTGCCAACGAAGCGGGCCGGCCAGGTTTCGGCCAGCCGCGCGAGACCGTGCGTGAACCGATCACCCAGGCGGATTGCCCGCTCGCGAGGCAACGCCGCGACGACGCCGGCCCAGCGCGCGCGCAGCGCCGCGACCTGCTCGCCGAGCGTCTCGGGGGCGTCCGGCAGGGCGCCCTCGTCGGGGACCGGTGGCAGGAACGCCTCGAGTTCCTTGCAGATGACCTCGGCGTCGGCGATCACTCCGGATGCGGCCAGGTGCTCCCGCTGCTGATAGCGCTCGAAGAACCGGTCGCACGAGGCGCGGAACCGCTGCCAGATCGCATCGGCCCGCGTCTTGCGGACCGGACCGATGGTCTTCCATTCGGCCTGCAGCCGCTTGAGCTCCTCAATCCCCTTCTGCCACTCAGTCGTCTCCGCCATCGCCTCGGCCTGCGCGCAGAGCGCTTCCTTCTTCGCGAGGTTGGCGTTCCACTCTTCCTTGCGACGCTGCAGGTCGTCGCGGCGACGGGTGAAGAAGGCGTCACAGGCGGCATGGAAGCGGTCCCAGAGCGCCTTCTCGTCCGGGCGCGGCGCACCACCGACCGTCTTCCACTCGGCCTGCAAGGCCTTGATCGCGTCAGCGGTCTTGATCCAGTCGTCCGACGCCGAGAGCGCCTCGGCCTGCTGGCAGAGCGCGTCCTTGCGGGCCCGGTTTGCAGCCTGCTCCTCCGCGAGCTGCGTGAAGTAAACGTCGCAGCGGGCCCGGACCGCGTCGCACGCCGCCTTGAACCTGGTCCAGAGCACCTGCGACTGATCGCGCGGCGCCGTGGCGACCTGTTTCCACTCAGCCTGTGCCTCGCGCAGTTGACGGGCCGCGCTCGCCAGATCCTCGACCTGCATCAGCCCATCGACGCGCTGGCAGAGTTCCTCCTGGACCCCGGCGTTGGCCCACCGCTGCCATTCGTCCATGTCGCGCAGTTCCTGGATGCGCGGGAAGAGCGCCGCGAGCACGCCCTTCAGGCGGGCGCCGATCAGCTCGTGGTCCTGCCGCGACGGCAGTGAACCGGTGTCGTCGAGCGCCGCCCTGGCGTCGCGCAGTGCGCGTTCGCCGCCCTTCAGCGTCAGATCCTTGGCTTTCACCGCTTCTTCCAGCTCGGCACACAGCTTGTCGAGCCGGGCGAGATTCTCCCGCTGCTCGCGCGTCCGTCGTTCGCGCAACTCGGCTTCCCGCGCGCGGATCGCCGTGTCGGCGTCGGTGAACCGGGCGATAGCGACCGCATCGTCGAATCCGGACGCCGTCAGCTCCGCCCAGGCCCGCCGCAGCCCGCCCAGTTCCCCGCGCGCCGGTGCGAACGTCGGCTGAGCCGCCAGGCGCTCGGCCTCGGCGCACACCTGCGCCGCCTTCTCCCGATGCTCACGCTGACGGAGCAGCGTCCGGTAGCGCTCGTCGCAGGCGCGGCACACGTCCGCGAAGCGCTGGTGCCATCTGGTCGTCTCCCCTTCGTCGGTCAGCGGCGCGAGTGCCGCCCACGCCGCGCGTGCCTCGTCGAGGCGTGCCGGCGTCTCTTCCCCGGCGATGACATCGATCTGTTCGCAGACGCCACGGCGCGCGGCGATCCCTTCGGCGTTCGCCTGAAGGCTGCGGGCACGCTCGGCGCGCTCGGCCTGGTGCTCGGCCAATGCCTGTTGCGCCGCCGCCCGCGCACGCTCGAAGCGGGCCACCAGGACCTCGTCCGCGACCTCGCCCAGACCACCCCATCGCCGCTCCATCTCGGCCAGGGCCGAGTCGCCTTCGTCCAGACCGCCCGCTCGCAACGCCTCGAGCTGATCGCAAAGCCCGGCAGCCGCCCGCAACCGCCGTTGCCCCGCCTCGACGACGGGATCGACGACCGCAGCGTGCGCCGGCGTGCGCGCGGCAACCGCAGCGGCCTCAGCATCCATCGTGCGCACCCTGGCTCGGGCCCGCTTGGCTGCCGATTTGTTCTTCGCGCGGTTCGCCGCGTCATCGAGGGCGCCCCGATCCGTCAACCGCTCCACCGCCGCCGTTGACACGTCCTTGAAGTCGCTGCGGACGGCCACGACCGCCAGTTCCGCCTGTCCGGCGATACGCTCCAGCGCCTCGAGCCTGATGGCCGGATTGGTTGCCCGACGCGCGACCGCCCCAAGCCCTGCCTCGTCCTCGATGCGATCGAGCGCCGCCCGGGCCACGGCCTCGCTGCTCGCGCCGCGGGCGACGATCAGCACGTGCTTCTGGTCCGTCAGACCGTCCAACGCCGCCAGGCTTTCCGCCTGATCCGTGCCTTCGAACGCCCCCGTCGCGAGATCGACGAGGAGCGTGACAGCTTCCTCGCGCACGCGCTCCTCGGCATCGGCGCGGCCGATCTCCGCAATCGCGGTCGGGGCGATCACCTTCTTGAGCGCGGCAATCCGCACGTTGGCATCGCGGTCCTCGCGCGCCACAGTGATCAGCGTGTCCTGCTGATCGAGCGGCAGCTCCTCCACCGCCGTCAGGCGGATGGCCGGGCTCGCGTTCTTCCATCGGGGCTGGGCGCGGAATCTGTCGAGAAGACCCATGACGACGTTTGTCTCCAGGAGGTAATCCAGGATGGTGTGGGTAGCGGCCGCAAGTCAGCGGCGGGAAAGGATATAGTCTACTATAGTTCCCGCCGCGCGCCTCCGTGCGCCCTACGACCCCCGAAAGGAACCTGCAATGCGCCCACGCCGTTCCGTGGCTCTCGCTGTCCTGCTGCTGGCCGCCCTATCGAGTCCGCCCGGGATCATCACTCCCGGAGTGGTGTCGGCGGCTCCCCAGCAGGTCGTCACGCCCGAGAAGTTCCTGGGCTTCCCCGTCGGGGCCGACAACAAGCTCGCTCGCTGGGACAAGATCGTCGAGTACATGAAGCTCGCCGGCGCCGGTTCCCCGCGGGTCAAGGTGCGCGAGCTCGGTCGGACGACGAATGACAATCCCCTCATCGTCGTCGAGATCAGCAGCCCGGAGACGATGGCGGCGATCGACCGGTTCAAGCAACTCGAGCGCAAGCTCTACTTCCAGGGCGGCGCCCCGACCGAGGCCGAGCGCGACGAGATCTTCCGCACCGGCAAGGCCGTCGTCGCCGTCACCTGCAACATCCACTCGAGCGAGATTGGATCGTCGCAGATGGTGCTCGAGCTGGTGCACCGGCTTGCCACCGAAGACTCGCCGCTGGTGAAGAAGATCCTCGACCGCGTCATTCTCGTGCTCGTGCCGAGCCTGAACCCGGACGGCCAGATCCTGGTCACCGATTGGTTCAACAAGAACCTCGGCACCGATTTCGAGCCGAGCCCGATGCCGTGGTTGTACCACCCCTACGTCGGCCACGACAACAACCGCGACATGTACATGTTCACGCAGAAGGAGAGCCAGTTGGCCGCGCGCCTGCTGTGGCACGACTGGTTCCCGGCCGTGTGGCTCGACGAGCACCAGCAGGGCAACTCCGGCGCCCGCATCTTCGTCATGCCTGCGACCGACCCGATCAACCCGAACGTCCATCCGCTGGTCTACCGCTGGAACGGGATCTTCGGCCAGGCGCAGGCCGCGGCGCTCGAAGCGGCGGGCAAGGACGGCATCATCTACAACTCCACGTACACCAACTTCTGGCAGGGAGCGATGGCGTGGAGCGGTTGGTGGCACAACCAGGTGGGTCTGCTCACCGAGGTGGCCAGTGCGCGCGTGGCGGCGCCGGTCGATCAACTGAAGGCCACGCCGGGCGTTCGACAGGCCGCAGCGCCGGACGAGGACTTCCAGCGGCAGATGCGCCGGCAGCTGGACAACTGGCGCGAGCCGTTGGCGGCACCGCGCGACATCACCCCTCGCACCGAGTATCCGCGCCCCTGGATGGGGGGCCGCTGGACGCTCCGCGACATCGTCGACTACGAGCTGATCGCGACGATGGGGCTGCTCGAGGCGGCAGCCGATCAGCGAGAAGCCCTGCTGCGGCAGATCTACGAGGTGAACCGCGTCACCGTCGAGAGCGGGCGGCACAACGAGCCGGCGGCCATCCTCATCCCGGTGTCGTCGCAGTTCGAACCGCGGGCGGCCGCGCGACTGACGGAAAAGCTGCAACTGGGAGGTGTCGAGGTGTGGCGCGCCGGCGCGGCATTCGACGCCGACGGCCGGCACTACGCCGAGGGCACGCTCGTCGTGCCGATGGCGCAGGTGTTCGCCCGCTACGCGAAGGACCTGCTCGAGAAGCAGACGTATCCGGAGGTTCGCCGCACTCCCTCGTCGCCGCCCGAGCCGCCGTACGACGTCACGGCGTGGTCGCTCGGCATGCTGATGGGAGCCGACACCGTGTTCGTGAAGAAGCCGGTGCCCGAGAGCGCGCGCCTGACGCAGCTCGATCGCGCGCCAGTGCTTGCGGGCGCCGTCACCGGCACGGGCGCACGCTTCGTCTTCGAGAACAGGGGCCCCGACGTGGCGATCGTCGTCAACCGGTTGCTGAAGGACGGGGCGCGGGTGGCATTCGAGCGCGACGGCACGGGCCAGCCTGGCGCCGGGGGCGTCGCGGCGTGCGGACGGGTGGTCGTGACCGGAACCACGCGGCCGCGCATCGACAAGCTGGCGAACGATTTCGGCCTGCAGGTGCGCGCGGTCGAGGCGTCGAAGGACGCGGTCGGGGTCAAGACCGCAGCGATCGTCGTCAAGGCGCCGCGGGTCGGTCTCTACCAGTCGTGGACCGCGAACATGGACGAGGGGTGGACGCGCTGGGTGCTCGAACAGTGGGAATTCGCGCCCAGGACGCTGCACAACACCGACATCAAGTCGGGCAGGCTGCACGAACGCTTCGACGTGCTCGTCCTCGCCGACCAGCAGCCGCGCGACATCCTCGAGGGCAACGATTCGAAGGCCGTCCGCCCGGAGTATCGCGGGGGGATCGGCGACGAGGGAATGCAGGCGCTGAAGGCGTTCGTGGCCGACGGCGGGACGCTGGTCATGCTGGGCGCGAGTACAGATTTGGGCATCCAGAAATGGCCGATCCCGGTGCGCAACCTCAAGCGGGGTCTGACGCGCGATCAACACTTCGCACCCGGCACGATCCTGCGCGTGCAGGTGGACACCGCCAGTCCGCTCGGCATCGGCATGCCGGCCGACACCTTCGGGTTCTACAACAACAGCCCCTTCTTCGAGGTCTCGGACGGCTTCGCGTCGCAGCGCGCGACGGTCGTCGCTCGCTATCCGAACACGGATCTCGTGGCGTCCGGATGGCTCAAGGGCGAGGAGTCGATGGCCGGGCGCGCGGCCATCGTCCAGGTGGAGATGAACCCGGGTCAACTGGTGCTGTTCGGCCTGCGCCCGCAACACCGCGCGCAGACGCAGGCCACGTTCCCGCTGTTGTTCAACGCGCTGTACATGGCGACGGTGAAGTAGGAGCCAGAGGCAGAAGCGGGAACCGAGCACTGAGAAGGGTGTCGGACGGTTGCAGGAGGCAGAAGGCAGGCTGCACGGGGGGTGCGCGGCCGGACCGAGTTGTGCGACGCTAGGGTATGCCAGACACGGAGACGCGTCTCAGCCTGCAGGATCGCTATGCGCCGCGGAGCATTTGCTTCGGATGCGGCCCCGCGAATGCACGCGGCCTTCGGATCCGCAGCTTTCCCGAGGGGGACGGCCTCGTCACCGAATTCACGCCCGAGCCGCACCAGCAGGCGTTCGAGGGTGCGGTGAACGGCGGGATCATCGGCGTGCTCTTCGACTGCCACTGCAACTGGACGGCAGCGTGGCACCTGATGCAGCAGCGGCGTGCGGTGGCGCCGCCGCCGACCGTGACCGCGGAGTTCTCGGTCCGCTTCAGGCGGCCGACGCCGTCGGGGACGCCGCTCACCCTGCGCTCGCGCGTCGTGGAGTCTCGCGAGGACCGCGCGACCGTCGAGGCGACGATCGAAGCCGATGGTACCGTGTGCGCGACCAGCCGTGGGACGTTCGTGGAGGTGAAGGTCGGACATCCGGCCTATCACAGGTGGGAATGAACTGGGAGCAGTGCGTCGTGCCCGGTGCTACGTGCTCGGTGCGATGGGCAGGTGCCACGTGCCACGCGACGCGCCAGGCGACGAGGGCGCGCGGGCGTGACGTGCCGCGTGCCATGGCGGGTTGACGGGGCCCCTCGAGGAGTGTGACTTGTGGCCGATCAGCAAACATGGAGTGAAGGATTGCCCGTCGCCATCACGGTAACGGACGCGAACGGCACGATCCTGGAGATGAACGCGCGGTCTCGCGAGACGTTCGCGGCCGACGGGGGCGCGGCGCTCATCGGTCAGAACCTGTTCGCGTGCCACCCTGAGCCAGCGCGCACGAAGACGCAGGCGATGTACCAGACTCGAAAGCCGAACCACTACACGATCAGCAGGGCAGGCCAGCGGAAGATGATCCACCAGATGCCGTGGTTCAAGAACGGCGTCTTCGCCGGGTTCGTCGAGATCTCGATACCGATCCCGGACCAACTGGAGCACTTCGATCGCGGATAGCGGCGAGCCAGCCCCCTGACGGCCGGGCATCGAGCGTCGTCCGGCGCTTCTTCGTCGCACGGCAGGCACATTTAGAAAGGCTCCTGCGAGCCGAGTCGCGCGCAGCCGGCTCAGCCGACGGCGATGCGCCGCACGGCCAGGGACGAGACGCGCGCCAGCGCATCGAAGTCGCGGTCGTGGTGGAGCACGGTCAGGCCGTGGCGGATGGCGCACGCCGCGATGAGGCAATCGACGCCGGATCGGACCGTCACTCCGGCGCGGCGCGCCGCGCGATAGAGGTCGACGGCGTCGTCCACAACCACCTGCCCTAGCGGCGATTCGACGATCGGCAGCGCGTGCATCGCCTCGCGGGCGACGAGGAACGCCCGCTCGTCAGCGAAGCCCTGCAGCACCTCCTGCATCACGGGCAGACAGGTGACGACCTCGTCGAAGTCCACGAGCCGTTCGAGTTTCACGCGAGCCGGCTTGCGGAACACCTCGATCCAGACCGAGGTGTCAACGAGAAACACGGCGCTTGGTCCGGTAGATGCCGCGATCCTCGCGAAGCACGGCCAGGTCACCCTCCCACAAGCCCGCGCCCGCCAGGCTCAGGATTCGCTGCGCCTTGGCCCGCTGCACGAAGTCCCTCAATGCTCGCTCGACGGCCCGCGAGTAGGTTCGCTCGCCGCTCAGCCGCGTGGCTTCGTCGAGCAGAGTCTCGTCGAGCACAAGATTCGTACGTTTCATACACACTGAGTGTAGATCCGACGTCTGCGCTGCGCAAGTCACCGGTGCCCCGATGCCCGGGGCCCAGTCGCACACCGGCGCGCACCAGACGTCGAAGGGGAAGGTCGTCGCGTGCGCGAGGCTTCAATGGGGCCGCGGCTTCGCAGCCGCGGAATCCACTTGGTTGGGCCTCATGTGGCGGTGGGCCTCGTGGCTTCAATGGGGCCGCGGCTTCGCAGCCGCGGAATCGGTCACGATCACCGAGAGCGACTGGCCGATCATCGCGCTTCAATGGGGCCGCGGCTTCGCAGCCGCGGAATCAAGCCCGGACGCCCGGCACGCGTATCGCCTTGGTGGCGCTTCAATGGGGCCGCGGCTTCGCAGCCGCGGAATCTCGCACACGCACTCGACGGGCAAGGGGCAGTACATGGGGCTTCAATGGGGCCGCGGCTTCGCAGCCGCGGAATCACGCTGGATCACGCCGGGTTGCTGATCGGGTCTGGGACGCTTCAATGGGGCCGCGGCTTCGCAGCCGCGGAATCGGCCAATGCGGGCGCGGCCGGGATCGTTGGTGGGGCGCTTCAATGGGGCCGCGGCTTCGCAGCCGCGGACTCGTTCCAGACCGCCGAGGAGGTTGAGGCCGAGACAAAGCTTCAATGGGGCCGCGGCTTCGCAGCCGCGGAATCGTCCTCGCGTGATGCGCTCCTGCAGCGCATCCTGCAGCTTCAATGGGGCCGCGGCTTCGCAGCCGCGGAATCGAGGAACCCCACGCCGAAGTGCAAAGCCGTCTCGTCGGCTTCAATGGGGCCGCGGCTTCGCAGCCGCGGAATCAGCCGCCATTCTAACTGTCCTGTTGTCAAAGATCTACCCGGCCTGTTTCGAGCGGCCCTCCTCCGCAGCGTGTCGCTCATCGCCCGCACTCGAACCCGCGCGCCGATCCCTCGCCCCGCCGGTCGTTTACCGGCCGCGAGCGATCCCGGCGGTTTCCGCGTCACCTCACCGCTCGCGCCCGTTGGCGCGACCGTCCACGCAGCCCTCGGTTGTTGGCCGGCCCCTTCCAGACGCCCGGACCGCGCGCCCGTCGCTACCTCGTCTCGAACCCGCGATACGCGGCCACCTCCCCGGTCACGTAGCGGGCCAGCAGTCGCGCCTGGACCTCCAGCACCCGGCGGTAGCTGACACGATAGCCGAACAGAGGGTGCGTCACCAGCGCGTCGATCCGCTGTTCGTATGCGCGGATCAACCCCTTCCTCCCGTTCGGTGTCAGCGACACGGCGTGGCCCACCTTGACGAAGTCGGATGGCGTCACCATCCGTCTGTTGATCGCGGAGAGCACCGCGGAGTCGGCGATCAGCGGACGGAACCCCTCCATCAGATCGAGGGCCAGCGCCGGGCGACCAAATCTCGGTTGATGGTAGTACCCGATGAACGGATCGAATCCAATCGCGTGACAGACGATGGTGAGGTCGCGGGTGCGAGATCTCGTGGAGGCGAACCTCCTGCACGACCTGCTTGCGGTCGCGCACCTGGAGCACCTCACCCGTCTTCCCGATCGTGAACCCGTGCCCGGTCACGTAGAGCGGCCGGAGATCGTCGCGCATCGGCACCAGTCGTCGAACCTCGTCCAGCTTCCCAGGCGATCCGTCCAATGGCCACACCGCCTGCGCGGCCTCGCCGAACAGCGGGAGTTGCTCCGGCTCGCCGTCATCTGCGGGCCAGGCCATTGCTTCGGCGGTTTCGTCCGGCAGACAGATGCCGACGAGCGAACATCCGGGGCACTTCGGGCTGTCCCTGAGGGGTGCCGGCAGCGTGCCCTCCTCCGCCATCGCCCGGGCGGCGCGCATGGCGGCAAGCGTTTCGTCGACGAGAAGCGGGTCGATCGGCACGCGGACGCGCTGCTTGGTCTGGTTGTAGTAGAGCACCGCTTCGTCGCACGTGTAGCCGGCATCGCGGAGAATCAGCGCCTGCACGCAGACCTGCACACGGTCCGACGGCCAGGCTTCGGGACCGTCCATTCCTTCGCGCGGCCGGCCGCGCTTGTAGTCCACCGGTGACACCGCGCCGGCCTGGCCTTCGACGAGGTCGAGCGTGGCGATCAACTTGTGGGTCTCGCTCGACAGTTGGACGGATCGGGAGTGGATGCGCTCTCCCTGCGCCTCACCCGGTTCCGGCAGAGCATCGGCCTTCGTCTCGAGTTTCTCGTGACGCAGGGCGCCTTCGACTGTGTCTGCGCTGTGCGCGAACACGCCGTCCACCCACTCATAGAAGAACAGGCGCGGACAGTAGACGAATTCGTTCAACATTCGGGCGGGGAGGTAATCGGGCAACGGCACGGACCGACACGGACGCGTCACCTGAGGACGGAGACGATTCCAGTCGTCGAGCGAGGGCGCCACGGGTTCAGCGGCAGCGACGGCGGCGTCCACGTCCGACGGCGTGGCGGCGGGGGCGGGGTCGTGACGAAGCGCGGGAGGAAACTGAATACGCATCAGTCGGGCTCCTCGATGACGATGGCCGGCGCGCGCGGAGAAGGTGCCCTGGTCGGTGTTGACGAACGCGGCTCGCGGTCGGGCGCGCGTTCAACGATGATGCACGGGCTGTCGATCGGTGAGTAGGCCTTACCGAGGGCGGTGATGACGCGGTCGCCGCGTCCGTCCGACGGCCCGAGGTCCACGAAGAGAACCTGGTCCTTGCGGTGGTCGATGATCTCGCTGAGGAGGTGGCGACAGCGGACGAGGTCGGTGGGCGTGAGCTGGCACTCGAAGACCGAGTACTGCAGGTGGTCGCCGAACCCGCACATCGTCTTGTGGACGCGCGCGAGGCGCTTGTCGTCGCAGACGTCGTAGGTGACGAGGAAGGTGTTGCGCATCCGGGCTGTCACCGACCCGAGAAACCGTCGCCGCCGTGCGCGATCATCGACTGGTGCCGGCGTCGGTCAGGACGGGGGCCGCCCGCGCCAGTCGACCAGCGCCAGGTCGCCGATGTGCCTGAACTCCGCCGTGTTCGACGTGACGAGCGTCAATCCGCGCCGAAGCGCCGTGGCGCCGATGAGCAGGTCATAGGCACCGACGGGCAATCCCTTGCGCTTCAGGTCGGCCCGCAGCGCCGCCGCCTGGAGCGCGTCCTCGCGCTCGAGCGGCAGAACGGTGACGGCGTCGAAGAACGCCGTCACGACCGCCCGCAGACGCCGCGCCAGCGCCGGGCGCAGTGCGAGCCCGTATTCGACCTCGAGCACGGTGATGGCGGAGACGGCGATCGCGGAGGGTGCGGTCGCCTGGATCCGCGAGAGGACCGGCTGGTCGCCGCGCACGAAGTCGCTGACAACGCACGTATCGAGCAGGTACGTCATGTGCGCCGCCTGCGTCGCGGCAGCACCTCGAACGGGTCGCGCGGCTCGACGAGATCGGTGCGAAGATCTTCGAAGCGGGCCGCGCGCGGCTCTCCCGTGAAGCGGCGGACGATTGTTGGCCACTCCGCGCGCTCAGCGGTGGCGAGCCATGTGCGGATGGCTTCGCGGATGAGGGCGTTCCTCGTTCGCCCGCTCGTCCGGGCGGCGCGCGCGAGCGCCTCAGCGGTCGGCTGGTCGATGTGGATGCTGAAGGTCATGATCTAACATGTTATGTTATGTTCGCTCCAGGCGAGTGTCAACCTTCACACCCAGGCTCGAGACGATCCACTCCCGCCTCCTCCTCCGCGACGAAGAGCCCGAGGCCGAAATGGGATCCGTACCCGAGCGAGATTGGGCCGGTTACCGGGGCGTCGAACCGCAGTCGAACCGCGAAGCCGACGTCGGCCGGCGGGCGCGTGGACGCGGGCCGGGCGTCTGACGTCGCAGACGTCGTAGGTGGCCAGACAGGTCTTGCACACCCGGCTGGAATCGAGCGACCGAGCCTACAACAACCGACCACCAATCGCGGGTGGCACGAGCGTCCGCAGTTCCGGGAACCGCTCCAGCAGTCTCGAGATGTCCGCCAGGTCCTTCTGCCGCTTGCTCGGCCGTCGCTTCTCATCGAGCGCGGCCCACACCTTGCCGCGCAGCACATCGTCCACGGCCGCAACCAGGAACGACACACCAAGCACCAGGCGCCGCTCCGCACGCGCCAGGAACTCGGCGTATCGCGGGTCGGTCTGGATCTGAACGCGGAGATCAGAGCCAGCTTTCGCAAGGTTGACGCTGTATGGGAACCGCTCGATCTGGAAGGACGGCCCGAACAGGTCGTCGATTCTCGAGAGCGCGTCGGCTGCGACGACGAGGTCGAGGTCGAGGCTGACGAGCGGCTCGACGTAGGCGTTGACGGCCTGGCCACCAATCACGCAGTAGTCGACGGGCTCACGCGAGAGGATGGCCACGAGTTCGTCGAGGAACTCTGACTGGTCCACGGTCACCGCCTTCCAGAAATCACGTCCGCGCATTGGGGGTGCCCTCCGTCACGGCGTAGCCGCGCGCCTTGACTCACTCGACACGGCCTGGAACAGGCCGCCGCCAAGGTGCCTTGTCCGGCCAAGGAGTACCGGGCCTTGGAGGGCCGTCTGAAAATCCAGCCGAAGCCAGCCGCAGATTCCGAGTCCAGGCATCACTTCGACTCGGAGGACCGCAATCCGTGGCGTCGGCAGTCCCCGACGATGACATTCACTCAGAACGTCGGCCGCAAGTGCGGCCGCCGCATCCTCGCGTTTCGCATGGCGTGTGACCTGGTACGGGGTCACGGACTCCCAGGCGTTAGCGGAGGCGAGGAGACGATCACGATCGAAGTCGACAACGGCCGGCCGCAGGATGAGCTTGCCAGCCCCCCCGGCGAGAAGCTCGCAGAACCGCTCCATCGCCGAATCCAGAAGCCGTAGGTCCATAACCTCCTGTCGACTCGGAGGTCGTCGTTCCAATAGGTGCGGAGCCACGATGAACAACCGGTGGCGCGGGGCGTCGAACGCAAACGCCAGATGGGGATTCTGCTCGGTGCGAGCGGGCGAGCCATCGTCGTGATGCCCGGTGAAGAACGGCGACAACGTCTGGCGATCTCCCAGGGTCATCTGAACACGGGCGATCACAGCCCTCCGAAGAGCCTTCGTCAGAATCGGGGCTGGGGCCGGGCGGAGGCCACTCTCGATCGAGAACGCCTGAATCTCCTGGACGATATCGACCGGTGCCATGACGCCCAACCCAAGGAACCGTCCATTCCCAAGCGCCAGGGGACCAGACACCGGACCCGCGAACGAAACCTCGACGTGTCGTAGCAAGCGGCTGTCGAATCGCCCATGTCCTCCGAAGGCGGCCGCGCACTCCCCTCTTGACTCGAACGGCTCGCGTTGAACGCGGATGCGCTCGACGCTGTCGCTCAAGCCGGCGTGACGAAGCGCCTGTATTACGCTCCAGGCCGCGCTTGCCTCCGCCACTGACCGATCCTGACCCGTCATGTGGAACGGCCGTGTGTGATCGCCACGACTGCGAAGACGTCCGCGTACGTATGGCAGCGCGGCGGCCGTAACGGTGCGCCAGACGCGGAATCCGTAACCAACTGAGCCGTAGTGTGTGAGTTGCGTCTCATCGTCCGTCGGGACCAGCGTCGTAGTCTCGGAACTGTCTTGAGGCTCCGCGAGTTCCACACCGGAGAAGGCCCAGTGGACGTCGTCAGGACGGAGAGGGCAACACGCTGGGACGTCCACAAGAACGCGCCGGATGCGATGGTCTGCAAAACGGTGACCGATCGATGGGAGTGGTACGATGCGGATCCGAGCGCCGGCCGGAGCCTCGTACTCACCGCTTGACCTGCGTCCCACCAAGAACCGCTCCACCCACTCGACCTGCGCTGGGAGGGCCTGGCGAAGACGATCGGCCGCAACGTCACGAACCAACAGAACTAGTCGCGAAGCAGCCTTGAGCGGCCATGATGCCAACACGTCCGACTGGGAATCACCGCGAAGTTCGTACAGCCTCCGAGACAGAGGGCCGCTGTACGCAACCTGAGAGAATCGCGCTTTCGGCGGCTGCGAGAACAACGTGTGCGACGTCTTGCCCACGGGATTCAGCCGAAACCGCCGTGCGCCCGCGGCGTGGCGCGCCTCGAGACTCGCGAGCGTCCCGACCTGTGGGCAACGGAGGGCTGTTCCGTTGCCCCGCAGAGATGGCCGGTGGACCTGACCGCCGTGGACGGCGAGTTTCTTCTCCAGTTCTGCCTCGTCGATGATCTGGCCGCACGCCCAGGCCATGTCGACGCCTCGCCCAAGCTGATAGAGCCCCAGCGCCAACGCACACACGTCGGAAGCACGTGAACGTTCTTCGGCGGCCAACGACCAGATGTAGTGCACCGGGATGAGTGGATCAAAGAGCCTCGGTCGGATCGATTTCTCGGACCTGATCTCCTCAATCCGCGCGTGATCGCCGCTCACGGTGTCCCAGTCGTTGTCAGGAACGAATACCCGCACAAGTTGCCCGGGCCACGAATGGGGACAAGCCACAATCGGAGCTGGCAGCCGTTCAAGCCAGGCAAGTGACTCGCGAGCCGACTCGGTCAGCGGCCCAATAGCGGCTCCCGCCAGCAACGCCTGGAAGAGCCGCCCGGGTGCAGGAGGCCAGTCTCCATTGCCGTGGTAACGTCCCTCGTAGAAACGGACCGTCAAGATCAGGTGTCCGGGCATGGTCGCACCTCACGGCCTTGGCTTCCGAGAGACCCGCTTCTTGGCGCCGTCGGCCAAGTCTGCCTTGGCGAACTCCTTGTCGAACGCAACGGTCTCAGGACTCTCGATTCCAAATGCCTTCGCGGCCGCCAGTGCGTACGACCATGCCTCGTCGCTCGATATGGTGACGGTATCCCGAACTCCATCACGCCCGACGGCTTGCCATGCACCGGGATGTGCCGGGTCGAGAGTTAGCAGGCAGCCCTGCCGCAGGAATCCGTCGGCTGGCTCAGTTGCGACGACAAGGGCAAGGCCGAGCAGATATCTCCGCACGGTGTCCCCATCGCGCGAACTGTTCAAGCGCCGAAGTGCGACAAGGTTGATAGTCACCGTTCGGATGATGTCACCATGGGCGACAATACCCCCAGGCGACTCGCCGGCCGGCACGTGCACAAATCCCCGCTTCGCGAGCGGACTTTTCGTATCCCCCTCCGCCTTCGCTTTGTCGTCATCGCTGAAGACCTCTAGAGCCGCATAGTCAACCGGCGGAGCGTACACTGCCGATCTCGTGAGAACGTCGACGTTCCATGCCCGGATAACCGCCTGCAGGATCCTCGGCAGCTTTGCGGATGTGTCGCGCGAATCCCAGACCCCAAACACCAGCGAGGTGGGCGCGAGCTTGGCCAACGGCCCCGCGTCACCTCTTTCGAGGAACGCGAGAAACGCTTCACGTGCGGCTTCTTTCAGTCTCGTGGATCGGACAATCGCATCGCCCAGACGATGCCCGGCGTCGAACAATGACACCTCGCGACCATTGCCGAGTACGATCGTGACCTGTGGAACGAGTTCGGCGAGTCGGTGGCCACTAGGCGCCACGCCTGACGACCTCTTGAACAGTGGTTCGAGACGGTTCGCTTGCGAACCAACGCTGTCGATTGTGGCCACCTTCGTGCCGTCGGACATCTGGTCGATGTTGTAGCCGATGTCCTTGTACGTGGGCGGGAAGATGACTCCACCCGGTCCATCGATCGGCAGCAGTTTCTGAATTAGACACAGAGCGACCGGTCCCGCATCGCAATCCGCCCAACCGTTGATGACCGCGTCGCTCACCGACCGTGTGTTTGTCATAAGAACGTCTCCTCGATGACACTTGTGATGCATCGGTCCTTGCCTTCCTCACCAGGCGAGCCTAGAAACATCCGGAAACGCCGGCAGGGCAGACCCAGCGGAGCTCCCCCAAGGCTGGCTCTGACAAGAACAGGGGCGAACAACCCGTGACGGAATGCCTGGTCGGGGCATGCGCCATGCCCAAGAACGGAATACACGTACTCCGACCGGTCGATCTTCTTCGGACGAGCGTGTGTGAGTCCGATGGCAGCCAATATCTCTACCAGTGGAAAGCCAACCGATGTCATCGTGTTCGAATGGCTGTTGAGCGAGAAACCTGCATCGATCGGGATGTAGTCCCTCCGCCAGTCGAGTCGGAAACTGCTGCTCTGCGGCGCCTCGAAACTGAAGGGATCCGCGCGCGCCGACCTGTCGAGAGCCTTCAGGTTCGCGATCGCATCCCGCGCCAGGGCCGCGCCCGGATAGCCGCCAGCGCCACCCCAGAACTTGGCGTTGTCGCGCCCCGTCCTGTCCGTTTGCTCGCCCCAGTAGTCGATGACAATGCGATCGACGGTACCCGTGTGCTTGGAATCTGGACAGGTCAGAACCGCAGGCAGTGTTGCGGGACTCGACGGAACGAGGAAAGGGAACGGCTCTCCGGCCTTCAGAAGTTGCGTGTGCACGTTCCACTTCTCCGTCCTGTGGAGTGACCCGGGCGGAGCGAGCGACTGAACGTGCGAGCCAGCTAGGAAGTCCAAGACCAATTGGACAGCATCGCCGTTGCCACGCGAACGAATCTTGAACCGGGCGCAGGTGGGGTCGTTCCAGTCGAATCCTCCCTCAGCATCACCAACCAGCAGGTCAGCCGCCTCCAGGAATCCGAGGCAGGCAAAGACCTGACCGGGGTTGAACAGGTCCACAGGAATCGATGCTTCGCTCATGCAACGCCTTCCTTCTGTTCAGTCATCCCGCCATCGACCTCTGCGGCCCTCGACGCTTGTTGGTCGGCGGCTCGCAGCAGTGACTCCAGCCAAGCCAGTCCCCATACGCCCCACCGCTTCTGCATTCTGGCAAAACGGAGCGTGATCTCCGCCGCATGTTCCTCGACGACCGACGGAGGCAACTCCTGGCATCCACCGACCGGAATCACAGGCCGAGCAAACCCGTGGTGCGCCGCGATGAGATGCAGGACGGTGTCCTGCAGTTCTGCCGGCAAACGCTTCAGTTCCGCATCCTCGGAGGCAGCGAGTACCGAGCCCAACTCGTGCCGATAGCCATCGAGTAGCGCCACGTCCACGGGCCCAGGTGTCTTCGCGTAGTCCATTCCGTCTCGGGGCGCCCGAAAAGCCCGCTTCCACCGCCACGCCGTCTTCCCGATATCGTGCAACCGGGCGGCCACGCTCAACGCCTGGATCAGTTCGTGGGGCAGCTCGAGGCGCGATGCCAGCGCGACGATCCGTTCCAGGACCCAATCCGAATGCTCGTGTAGGCGTTGCATGCGGCCCACTGCTCTCGCGTCTCCGACCGCGCCTTCTCCCCTCCACCTCTCAACCACAAGCCAAGTGACTGCGTCGCCATCGTCTGAAACGGCTCGGCTGAGTCGGACAGTCTCGCGCCACTGCGGCTCACGAAGCGGCTCCTCATTTGCCTCGACACAGCGGACGCGAAAGGAGATGAGGGGCTCCGGATTCAGCAGGATCTGCTGTCGTGCCGAGTCGAGTTCAGTCAGTGTCCACACTCCGCCGTCGTCAACGGTGCGCGGTAGTGCTCCGGCATCGTCGCAGAGCAGCCCATCCAAGAGTCCGCCAAGCCGGGCATCAACGACCAAGGTCCCCCCGGCCAGGGCTTTGTCGAGCTGGCGGTCCCTACGGCCGCGATCGGACCCAGCTAAGTGCTTCAAGTCGTGAACTCGGAATGCGGCACGCAATTCCCCCGCTGCTGACAGGGCAATGCCGACGACATCGTCTTCGGATGGATGCCAAAGTAGCTCGTTCACTGCCCCATGCGCACCACGGTCGTCGGCCGGGGCCTCGTGTTGCGCTTCAGGAAGTGCGGCGACTCGTGCAACCAACCACTTCTTTACACGAGACGTCTCCATCTCAAGCACCTCACTGGCGTGAGGCGCCGCGGCTTCAAAGAAGTCCTCAACAGCTCTGGCGCTCCAACGTTCTCCCAATTGGCGCACCGGTAGGAACTTGCGCCACAGCACGGATGTCTGCGGTGGGTCTTCGTCGATCCAGCCTCTCAGCCAGGGACCAACCTTCGGGCGACCCGTGTGCTCCTGCAATGAGGTCATCGACCACGCGTCAGCCAGAGGCCGGGAGAGAGGCGGATGAAGCGGCTCAGGCGTTGTCGCGCATTCAATCAGCGTTCGCAGCTCAGTGCTGTCTCTCGCCTCCAGAGCTAGTGTGCGAAGTGAACCAGGGCTCACGTCACAATTCCCTCGGCCAGCCCCGCAGCGCTCCAATAGGGATCGGGTCGCATCCTTCAAGGCCGCATCGGCCAAGACAAGGCGATCTTGGGAACCGAGCGCTTCCTGGGATTCCCCGCCAGCCCTTAGAACGGACGTCGACGGCGAGGTAACCAACACGTGGATCTCAGCCTTCCCGTTTCCTCTCCGATTCACTCGGCCAAACCGCTGGACCATCCGTTCCCACGCAACCACGTCGCAGACCAAGTGGTCGGCGTCGAGATCGACTCCGACCTCTCCGGCAGAAGTGGCGAAGAGGAAGGATGGAGCCACCGAAGCGCTCGACCGACCGGCCAGAAAGCCCAGAGCCTTCAACCGCGCCGCGGCTATCTGTCGTTCGAACACTCGACGGCCACCCACGAAGAGTTCGCATTCCAGAGCCTTGGGCGCGCTGCCGGACCTAGATTCTCGGCCGGCAAGCTGCTGGACGGCGGCAGACGCGGACTCGGCGACGTCCCGCCTGTCGCTGTACACCACGACGCGCACTGGGAGTCTGCCCTCTTCGGTAAGCCCCCAGGCGTGCTCTGCCAGAACCTGAGCAAGATCGGCACCTCCGGGCACCCAGTGCAACGTCAGCCGCTTTGGGGCAGACAGACGTTTCTGCGCAACGGGATGAGCGAGGTCCTCAGAACCGAGTTCGAACGCCCCAGCTCCTGTTACTCGACCTGTTGCCGACAACGTCATCAGCCGCAATCCTCGAATCACAGCCCGCTCGGAATCTCCGCGAGGTCCCAGCTGGCGCTCACACCTCATGATTGCATCAAGGAGCCGCTCAAACGGAGGCACCAAATGCGCCTCGTCCAATACGATGAGAGAGTCGACTCCTAGGAGGCCTGCGTGGAAGGGACGCATCTTCCGGCTGACGCCGTAGCCCTCGAATAGGAGCCGCGATCCGACCATATCGACGGTCCCCACCACGATCGCGGGCGACGCGGGATCGTCCAACCACTCCTTGTTATCAACAAATTGGCCCCTTAGCGTGGAGACTGGAAGAGAACGCGTGCCAAGGCCAAGAGCCCGTTTCAGTTCAGCATCGGCATCGACGAGTTCGCGCAGTTTGACCGCAACCTCGGTTGCCTGGTCGACAACGGCGCGGCGATCGACTACATAGACAAGGCGTCGCGGCAGGCGTGCGCCCATTGCCCGCGCGACCAGCCACAGCGGCATGACCGCAGTCTTCCCGAGGCCGGTCGGGATATCCAGCGCTCGCTCGATCGAGCCACTCTCGAATCGTCGGAGCAGTTCGACCTGCCATGGAAACGGGCTGTCATCATCCGAGAGGCCAAGGGCCTTCCATAGCCATCGGTCAGAGTCGGCGGCCTTCATTGATGGCCTCCCAGCAGGATCGGACATTGGAGTTTCTTCTCTGCCGCGCTCCGTTGTAGCTCACGCATGAGTCCTGACGCAACGTAAAACCCCTGGTGCATCAATCCGGCACGAGGACCCAAGGGGTCCATAAATGGGGATGCTACCCGCCAGATGTGACAGGGCGGGTAACAACTCGGCCGGCGGGTGAGATAATCCGGGGGCACCAATGGCATGGAGAGGAGAGTGAAGCCCTGGAGCGGATGGCGCCGGGGAGGCGGTCACACCAGATCGACAGGCTGGCCTGGCAGTACGTCGCTTTACATGCGTTCGCGGAGGGCTCTGCGCCACGCCGGCGTGCCCATCTCCACGCCCTGCGTATCGAGCGAAGCACCAGCCAACACCTTTGCGCCGTCGAACGTCGCGCACCGCATTGCCATGCGCTCGATGACGGAACCTCTCATCAGCTACCGCCGATGCAACGGCTCCATGGCCGGAGAGGTGTCGGTCATCGCCGCGACTCGGACAGCGGGTCCCCGACGCCGAGCTGGGCTGCCCAGCGATCGAGATACGGTCATCGAGATCGGGGACTGCGCTCAGGCGGATGTGTACCTCGCGCAACTCCAGTTCGGACCGGCCCTAGCGGGCCCAGGCGAGCTTCGACAGAACCAGTTCCTCGGGAGAAATGATCCACGCCAGGAAGTCGCCGAGGTCGACGCGGCGCCTGCGCGAAAACTCCGCGCGCTGGAACGGGGCGTCCTTGACGGGGATGAAATCGACCCTCACGAGCAGGTCGATGATGATGACATTCACCACCCTCCGCGCGGCAACGGTTCGCCGCACAGCGTCGGAGTCGAACTCGAAATCGGTCACAAGAGTGCGTGGAGGGTATCCGTCTGGGCGGGCTCCAAATCGACGACGAGGTCAATATCACGCGTCGTCCGCGGCTGGGCACAGTAGCTCATCGCCATCGCGCCCACGAGCATGTACCTGATGGGCGCTGTCTCGAGCCGGGCGACCACGAACCGCAGGACATCGGGTTGTTTGCTCACGTCCAGGCGCACTCGCAGGCACGGAGGCCAGCGGCCACCTGCCCTACGCCCCTTCCAGCTTGAACTCCGTGTAGTCGAACCAGAAGCCGAGACCCGTCAGCGCGTCGATCTCCGCCTGCACGATGGCCTCGTGGCCGACCTCGATCTCGACGAACCGCGCGAACAACTTCCGCGCCTCGTTCTCGAGTTCGGACACCATCTGCTTGAAGAACGTCGTCGCGTCGATCTCGAGCGCGAGCGCCTTCTTCAGCATCTGCAATTCGACGCCGTAGTCCTGCTCGGCCATCTTCTTCGACAGCTTGCTCAAGGCGCCGTCAATCGCCTCGCGCGACGGGATGGCCGTCTCCAGCGCCGCGGCCGTCACCGCGCCGGTGCGCTCCCACTCCTCCAGCCGGCTCTCGAGATATTGCACGTGCCGGTCCTCTTCATCGGCGAGCACGGTGAAGATCTTCCGCGCGACCGGATCCTTGAACTTCTTCGCGGCCTCCGAATACACGTGCCGCACTTCCAACTCGTACTCGATTCCGGTTTTGATGGCCTGTTCGATCGTCACGCTCGATACCTCCGTGTCAGATCCAGCCGTCACTCTCGCCGTCGCCGACGTCGCACCCGTCCCGCTCCGCGGCCCCTCCGGCCCCCCGTGTCGAACAACGGACCGGCCCGACGGGTGATGTCCAAAGACCTCCCGGCTCCCCTCGGGCTCTGCGCCGCCACTCAGAGCGCCTCGAACACGCCCGTCTCGCGGTTCTTCCTCACCTGGTCCCACCGGAAACACTGCCCGTTCATCGCCAGGTAGACGCCGGGCGACAGCACCTGCACGAACGACAGCGCCGATCCGAGATTGAACATGCCGTCGGAACTGCCGAACGCATACGGGATCATGGCACCCGTCAGGACCACCGTCTTCCCTTCCACCGCCTTCGCCAGCACCGCGGCCGTCTCCACCATCGTGTCGGTGCCGTGCGTGATGACGATCCTCGTCTCCTCGCACTGCCGGCAGTTCTGGACGATCACGTCGCGGTCCGCGTCGGTGATGTCGAGGCTGTCGACCATCATGACCGTGCGCACGTGGATGTCGAGGCGGCACCGGCCCAGTCGGAGCATCTCGGAAAGGTGCGACTCCTTGAACACGAGCCGCGCGTGTATCTCGTCGTACTCCTTGTCGAACGTTCCCCCGGTAATCAGCATGCGAATCGGCATGCTCGAAGTGTACAATTATTCCCAGGCTATCCGCCGCTGAAATTGTCCCGCTCTCCAGGGCCGAACCATGACGATTGCCCGTTCCGCCGCGCTCGCCGACCTGCTCGTCCGCCGCATCCTCGTGCTGGACGGCGCGATGGGGACGATGGTGCAGCGCCGGGGGCTCGAAGAGCCGGACTTCCGCGGCACGCGGTTCGCCTCGCATCCCCGCGATCTCAAGGGCGACAACGACCTGCTCGTGCTGACGCGGCCGGAGGTCATCCGGGGCATTCACGACGAGTACCTCGACGCGGGCGCGGACATCATCGAGACCTGCACGTTCAACGCGACGCGGATCGCGCAGGCCGACTACGGCCTGGAAGCCGCCGTCCACGACATCAACGTGGCTGCCGCCCGCCTCGCGCGTGAGGCGGCCGATGCGTGCACCGCCCGCACGCCCGGTCGTCCGCGGTTCGTCGCTGGCTCGATCGGTCCGACCAACAAGACGCTCTCGCTCTCGCCCGACGTCAACGACCCGTCGTTTCGCGCCGTGACGTTCGACGACGTGCGCGCCGCGTACGCCGAGCAGATCCACGGCCTCGTCGAGGGCGGCTGCGACCTGCTCCTGATCGAGACGATCTTCGACACGCTCAACGCGAAGGCCGCCATCGTGGCCGCGCAGGAGGTGTTCGCGTCCGCTGGCGTCGAGTTGCCCCTCGTCCTCTCGGCCACGATCACCGACAAGAGCGGCCGCACGCTGTCCGGCCAGACCATCGACGCCTTCTGGGTGTCGGTCGCGCACGCGCGCCCGTTGGCCGTCGGCATCAACTGCGCGCTCGGCGCCAGCGAGATGCGTCCCTACCTCGTGGAACTGTCGCGCATCGCGGACACCTGCATCAGCTGCTACCCGAATGCCGGCTTGCCGAACGCGTTCGGCCAGTACGACGAGCAGGCCGGCGAGACGGCGGCGCTCATCCGCGACTTCGCCGAGGCGGGACTGGTCAACATCGTCGGCGGCTGCTGCGGAACGACCCCGGCGCACATCCGCGCCATGACGCACGCGGTGGACGGCCTGGCGCCGCGCAGACGGCCCGAGGCGTCCCTGCACCCGCGCTTCACCCAGTTCGCGGGTCTCGAGACGCTCACGGTCCGCCCCGACAGCAACTTCCAGATGATCGGCGAGCGGACGAACGTGACCGGGTCGGCCAGGTTCAGGCGCCTGATCAAGACCGGTGACTACGCGCAGGCCGCCGACGTGGCCCTCGAACAGGTGCGCGGCGGCGCGAACGTCCTCGACGTCAACATGGACGAGGGGATGCTCGACTCCGAGCAGGCCATGACGCGGTTCCTGAACCTTATCGCGACCGAACCGGAGATCGCCCGCCTGCCGGTGATGATCGATAGCTCGAAGTGGTCGGTCATCGAGGCCGGGCTGAAGTGCGTGCAGGGCAAGCCGATCGTCAACTCGATCAGCCTCAAGGAGGGCGAAGGGGAATTCCTGCGCCGGGCGGCCCTGATCCGCCGCTATGGCGCGGCAGTCGTCGTGATGGCGTTCGACGAGCAGGGCCAGGCCGACACGGCCGAGCGCAAGACCGCCGTGCTGCTGCGCGCCCACCGTCTGCTCGTGGAGCGGGCCGGCTTCGATCCGCTCGACATCGTCTTCGACCCGGCGATCCTCGCCATCGGCACGGGCATCGAGGAGCACAACCGCTACGCGATGGCGTTCATCGAGGCGACCCGCGCGCTGAAGACGGCGTGCCCCGGCGCCAAGATCAGCGGCGGCGTCAGCAACCTGTCGTTCTCGTTCCGCGGCAACGACACGGTGCGCGAGGCGATCCACTCCGCGTTCCTCTACCACGCCATCCGCGCCGGCCTCGACATGGGCATCGTCAATGCCGGACAGCTCGTCGTCTACGAGGACATTCCACCCGAGCTGCTCGAGCGGGTGGAAGATCTCCTCTTCGACCGCCGCCCCGATGCGACCGAGCGGCTCGTGCAGTTCGCGTCGACGGTCGGCGGCGAGACGAAGAAGAAGGAAGCCGACGCCGCCTGGCGGGCGGCCCCGGTCGAGGCGCGGCTCTCGCACGCGCTGGTGCACGGCGTCCTCGATTTCATCGAGCAGGACGTCGAGGAAGCGCGCCTGAAGTTCGCGCGGCCGCTCGAGGTCATCGAGGGGCCGCTCATGGACGGCATGAAGGCCGTGGGCGACCTCTTCGGCTCCGGCAGGATGTTCCTCCCACAGGTGGTCAAGAGCGCCCGCGCGATGAAGAAGGCGGTTTCCTACCTGACGCCCTACCTCGAGGCCGACAAGGCATCGGGCGGACAGCGGGCACAGGGCCGCGTGCTGCTCGCCACGGTGAAGGGTGACGTGCACGACATCGGCAAGAACATCGTCGGCGTCGTCCTCGGGTGCAACAACTACCACGTCATCGACCTGGGCGTCATGGTCCCGGCCTCCCGCATCCTCCAGGTTGCCGAGGACGAGCAGGTGGATATCGTCGGCCTGAGCGGCCTCATCACGCCCTCGCTCGACGAGATGGCGTTCGTGGCTCGTGAGATGGAGCGGCGCGGGCTCACGCTGCCGCTGATCATCGGCGGCGCGACAACGAGCCGGCAGCATACGGCGGTGAAGATCGCTCCCGAGTACGGCGGCCCGACCACCTACGTGCCGGATGCATCGCGCGTCACCGACGTCGTCGCGAGCCTGCTGAACCCGGCCCGGCGCCCGGCGTTCGAGGACGCCAATCGGGCCGAGCAGGAGGCGCTCCGGGCCAGGTACGGCGCGCCACGTGCGCATCGCACCATCCCGTTGGCGGCCGCGAGGGCGAATCACCAGAAGATCGACTGGACGGTCGATCCGCCGGCGGTGCCGTCGTTCATCGGCCGGCGCGCGATCGAGGATCAGCCGCTCGCCGAGCTGGTGCCGTTCATCGACTGGACGTTCTTCTTCGCCGCGTGGCAGGTCAAGGGACGGTTCCCGGCGGTGCTCGATCATCCCGAGCACGGCCAGGCCGCGCGCGAGCTCTACGAGGACGGACGGAAGCTGCTGGACGAGATCGTCAGCGGCCGCCTGCTGACGGCCCGGGCCGTCTACGGTTTCTGGCCGGCCGCGAGCGAGGGCGACGACATCCTCGTCTTTGCGGACGAGGAACGCCACACCGAGCTGACGCGGTTCCCCATGCTCCGCCAGCAGGAGGAGGTCCCCGATCGAGGCCCGAACCGGTCGCTCGCCGACTTCATCGCCCCGCGGCCGAGCGGCCTCGCGGACTACCTTGGTGCATTCGCGCTGACGGCGGGACTTGGCGCCGACGCGCTCGTTGCGCGCTACCAGGCCGATCACGACGACTACCGCGCCATCATGGTGAAGGCCCTCGCGGATCGACTCGCCGAGGCGTTCGCGGAGTGGCTGCACGCTCACGCGCGACGGGACTGGGGCTACGGACGCGGGGAGCGTTTCGCTCCCGACGATCTCCGTGCCGAGAGGTACCGCGGCATCCGTCCGGCAATCGGCTATCCGGCGTGTCCGGACCACAGCGAGAAGCAGCGGCTGTTCGCCCTGCTCGACGCCTTGCCGATCGGCATCAGTCTGACGGAGACGTTTGCAATGTCGCCCGCCGCCAGCGTGAGCGGGCTGTACTTCAGTCACCCGCTGTCGAAATACTTCAGCGTCGGCCGCGTGGGGCGGGATCAGGTCGAGGAGTACGCGCGCCGGAAGAACATGGAGACGACCGAGGCCGAGCGCTGGCTCGCCCAGCACCTCGCGTACTGACACGGAACCGCCCGGAGCCGGGCCCAACAGCCGAGAGCCCATGCCGACCACACCCCGCTGTCCCTGGCCGACCGACCCGCTCTATCTGGCCTACCACGACGAGGAATGGGGCGTCCCATGCCACGACGACCGGCATCTGTTCGAGATGCTGATCCTCGAGGGCGCACAGGCCGGTCTCTCCTGGATCACGATTCTCCGCAAGCGCGACCGCTACCGGCAGGTCTTCGACGGCTTCGATCCGCTGAAGGTGTCGCGCTATGGCGAGCGCAAGGTCGCCACGCTGCTGGCGGACGCCGGCATCGTTCGCAACCGGCTGAAGATCGGGGCGGCCATCGACAATGCCCGGGCGTTCCTCGAGGTGCAACGCGAGTTCGGCAGCTTCGACGCGTATCTCTGGGGCTTCATCGGCGGGCGGCAGAAGGTGAACGCGTGGAGGACGATGAAGGAGGTGCCGGCGAAGACGCTCGAATCGGACGCCCTCAGCCGCGACCTGCAGAAGCGTGGCTTTCGCTTCGTGGGTTCCACGATCTGCTACGCCTACATGCAGGCCGTCGGCCTCGTAAACGACCACTTGACGGGCTGCTATCGGCACGGACGGGTCGGAGGCTAGCGGACAGGCAGGCGGAGAGGCCGGGACCCAGGCGCGCGATCAGTGCGGCCAGCGACGGGCCTTCAGCAGCTCAGACAATGGGTGCGCGAGGACACGCCAGTCGGGAATCATCGCGCCGGCTGCGAGGACGACGAACCCGGCCAGGGCGGCGAGCAACGTTCCCAGTCGCCATGGGAAGCGTTCGGCCGCGCGCGACGCGCCGGCTCGTCGATTGACGCCCCGGTCGCGGGGACCCGCCGAGTCAGCCTTCGCGGGGGTCATCCGCGCCGACTGGGCCGCCCGCCAGGCGTCGAGTTCTGCGGGAAACGCGAAGACGATTTCCCCGCCGGCACGCCCGATACGCCGCACCGGCAATCCGTATTCCTTCTCCCATCTCTGCACCGTCCGGACGCACTTGGCGAGATACTCGGCGATGTCCTTCCAGCCGTTCAGTGGCCGCTGCATTGGCGCGGCGTCGGCGTCCGAGGAGCGCAAGGCTGCCTCGGCAGGGGGGCCGATGGACGAAGGGGACCTGCTCGCGAACGCACGGTCTGGAGCCCGATCGGCCCCGGTGTCGAGCGGGCATCCCGCACAGGCGCGCTCGGTGTCGGGTGCGACGCACCGGGTGCGGTCTGGTGTCCGGCTCGCTCGAGGCGAGATGCCGTCCGATATGGGTGTCAACATGACAACTGCTGCGCCGCCTCGCTCCGAGACCGGGCGTTCCCAGCGGGCCCCCTCATTAGAGACGGCCACGGATCGGAGTATTCCCGGCAGGGCTGCATATTTCCTGCACTGCGCGGTCTGTGGAGCTTTGAATGGACCTGGGCTTCGTGCATAATCCGGAAGCCCAAGCAACATGGTCCTGACCTATCCCGAAGGAGCGGCGTGGTTCCGGTGAGCAACGAGCGGCTTCTCCTCCAGCACCTGGACATGGTCGACCGGGTGGTGGGTTTCGTCTGTCGTCGCCACCACCTGAGCTACACCGAAACCGAGGACTTCGCGTCGAGCGTTCGGTTGAAGCTCGTCGAGAACGACTACGAGGTGCTGCGCAAGTTCGAGGGGCGCAGCAACCTCCAGACCTATCTCACCGTGGTGATCCAGCGGCTGTTCCTCGACTTCCGCATCACCACCTGGGGCAGATGGCGGCCGTCGGCCGAGGCGAAACGCCTGGGCCCGACCGCCGTCCTGCTCGAGCGGCTGACCTCCCGTGACGACATCGGCCTCGACGAGGCGTGCGAGATGCTGCGCGCCAATCATGGGGTCCGACACTCGGATCAGGAACTGCGCGACCTGGCCGCGAAGCTGCCCGTCCGGCTGAAACGGCAGCGTGTCGGCGAGGAGGCTCTCTCGGAGATCGCGAATCCGGTGGAACGAACCGAGTTCGACGCGCTCCGCGCGGCGTACGCCTGCGCGGCCACACGCACGGGTGCCGCACTGGCGGCAGCCATTGGCGCCCTTCCGCCAGAGGACCGGTTGGTGCTCAAGCTTCGGTTCGAGGACAACCTGCACGTCTCGGAAATCGCCCGCGTGCTGGATGTCGATCAGAAGCCGCTCTACCGGCGCATCGAGGCACTGCTCCGGGCTCTTCGTACACGTCTCGAATCGCAGGGCATACGGAGAGACGAGATCTCGGACTGGTTGGGCAGCCCGGCCGTCGAGGTTCCGCGTGCGCCGAGGGCCGCGGTGTGAAAGGCAGAGGGGCGCCCGTCTATATGACTGGAGAGGATCGAGCCATGAGCAACGGCCGCGTTGTGCCCGGTGGCGACGACGGGGGCCGGCGCAGCGGGTGCCCCGACCCTGAGACGCTGGCCGCGTTGATGGACGGCCGAGTCAGCGGCCGACAGCGGCGCCGGGTGGAAAGCCACATCGAGGCGTGTGAGGATTGCCGTGCCGTCGTCGCGGAATCGGTGATCGCCGAGCGCGAACTGGAACTGCGGGCGGCGGATCGATCGGGTACCGAAGCGGTGGACTCCATGTCCGGCACGGTGCGGCGGCCGTGGCTCTGGCCGACCCTCGGCGTGTTGACCGCGGCGGCGGTGCTCATCGTCGCCATCGTCGTACCCTGGCGGCGAGGGCTGCCCTCAGGCAACACAGAGGCGCGCCCGGAGCGTGCGGAACTGGTCGCCGCCGTGGGGCCGCACCGGCCATTCGAGGCGCGGCTGACCGGCGGATTCGCCTTCGGGCCGCTGCAGCCCGTTTTGCGGTCGGGCGAGGGCGAGGCGTCGGCCCCAGCCGAGGTGCGCCTGGCCGCTGCGAAACTGGAGGCTGCGGCGCGCACGCATCGCTCGTCCGAAGCTCAGGCGGCCTTTGCCGCGTCGGAGCTGATCCTCGGACACCTGGACTCGGCCATCGGCCTGCTCGAAGATGCTGCCGCGCGCGCCGCCACGAACCCCGCGTGGTGGAGCGATCTGGCGGCGGCACGCCTGGTGCGAGCCCGGCACGACGACTCCCCCACCAACCTCGATCGCGCGCTCGACGCGGCCGACCGCGCGCTGGCGCTGCGGCCGTCGCTGCCCGAGGCGCTGTTCAACCGCGCGCTGGCGCTCGAGGCCCTCGGGCGATCATCCGACGCTCGCGCCGCGTGGAAGGCGTACCTGGCCGTGGACGCGCACTCGCCGTGGGCCGCCGAGGCGCGGCGTCATTGATCGCCGCGGTGCCCATGACGCGACGTACCTCGATCGGACTTCTCGTCGGCGGGTCGGTTCTCCTGCTGGGCGTCACCGGTGTCTGGTGGTCCCGCGCCACGGGAACGCGATCGACTTCCGAGCCGTACGCACAGCTCCTGGTTGCCGTCGGCTCCACGCGTCCCGTTGAAGGGCGATTGACCGGCGGTCTCCGGCACGTTCCGTGGCGTTCGACACGTGGCCCGTCACCCGTTCGCGAGGCCGACGTCGCCGTGGACCTGCGCATCGCCGGAGCCACGGTCGAGAAGCGCTTCATCGACGACCCGAGCCCGGAACACCAAGCCCAGGCTGGTGTGGCTCGCCTCCTGGTCGGCGACGCGAACGGTGCGGTGACGCTGCTCGAACGCGCCGTGCTCACCCGCCCGACGTCCCACGCGCTGAGCGACCTCTCCGCGGCGTACCTGGCCCGAAGCCGTGCGCGCTCATCGGCGGAGGACACGGTCCGGGCCCTCGACACTGCACTGCGCGCCATCGAGGGCGACGAACTCCTGCCCGAAGCATGGTTCAACGCCGCGCTCACGATGGAGGTGCTCAACTTGCGCGAGCCGGCACGCGGGGCCTGGCTGACGGCCGCGCGGCTCGAGCACGACCGCGAGTGGCAGCGCGAGGCCGGTGACCGGGCAACGGTGGTTCGCGCTCCGCTACGCGAAGATCGAGTCACCGCGCTCGGCAACCAACTGGCGTCCGCCGAGGCGCTGTCCGACGGAGCACTTCAACGCGAACCCGATATCGTGCGCGAGGTGCTCGAACGCGTCGTCCTCACGCAGTGGGCCGGCGCGGTGCTCGCCGGACGCGATGACGATCAGCAGCGATGGATGCGCAAGGCCGTTGCGATCGCCACGCCGCTCTCAGCCCTCACGACCGACGCGCAGCCGGCCGAATCCGTGCGCCTGTTGCGCACGGCTTGCCTCGTCGCGTCGCCCAACTGCCGTAGGACGGCGGCGGCTTACAAGGCCTATGCCGACGGGCGGGACGCATGGGACGCGGAGCGGACGACCGAGGCGTATCGCGCATTTGAAGCGGCGGGACCCGGGCTCGCCGCCGCGGGACATCCCGAAGCCGGCTGGGTGGCGGTACACGAGTCGTTGCGCGAGTACTACGCCGGTCGCTTCAATGCCGCGCGAGCGCGGGCCGTTCCCGTGCTGGCCGATGCTCGTCGTCGTGGGTACGTCGCCCTGGCGTCACGCCTGAATTGGCTGATCGGCCTTCTGTACAACGAGCAGGGGCAGTTCGCCGTCGCCCTCGAATACTACCGACCAGCGCTCGAGGGCTTCGAGCGTTGTCGCGATCGCGAGAGCCAGGGCGCGGTGCACACGCTGCTCGGCGACTACTACCGACTGCTCGGCGAGCCGGCGAAGGGCTGGGAACACCAGATCCAGACCCTCGCCCTACTACCTGCGGCCCGACGGTACAAGCGCCAGCCCTTCCTGTCCGACTCGGCTCGGCTCGCGTCGTCGTCGGGACTGCTTCGCGCCGCCGTGGCCTTCAACCGCGAGAGCGCCCGTGAAATGCGCCTGCTCGGGGCAACGGCGTCGCTGGCCCAGACGCTCAGCGAGGAAGCCGGCGACCTCGCGCGGCTCGGCAGGCGCGATGACGCGCTCCGGACGATTGACGAAGCGCAGACGGCGCTGGCGCAGACATCCGATCCCGATCTCGTGGCCCTGGTGGGCGCCACGGTCGACATCGAACGCGCGAACGTGTTGAAGACACTTGCCCCCGCGCGATCGGCAGAGGCGTTGTCGCGTGCGATCGATTTCTACGGGAGGCATGGAAGCGAGTTCGACCTTCCCGGGCTTCTCCTTGCGCGCGGTCGCGCGTTGGCCGCCACGGGCCGCGTCGCCGAGGCAGAAGTCGACTGGCGTCAGGGGATTACCGTCGCATCCACGCAACGCCGGCGGGCGACATCGGACGCCCAGCGCGTCGAGCTCCACTCGGCGCGCTGGGATCTGTACTCGGCGTTGGCAGAACTCCGGGTGCAGCAGCAGCACGACCCAACGGGCGCCCTCGAGTTGCTGGAACAGGGCCGCGGGGTGAATCTCGGCGAACGGGTGGCGCCGCGATCAGGCCAAGCCGAACCGCCGATCGTGGCGCTCGGCTCGCGCCTTCCACGTGGCACCCTGGCACTGGTCTACGCGACGCTGCCGGCCCGCACGTACCTCTGGGCCCTGGACACGACCGGCGTGCAGTACTTCAGCATCGAACACAGCCTCGAGGACATCGACGGCAAGGTGCGCGCCTACCGCGATGCCATCCAGGATCGTGATGACGCCGCTCGCTGCGTTGAGCTGTCGTCGCAACTCTTCGACCTGCTGCTCGGCCCGGTGCGGTCGCAACTGCGGCACGCCTCGCGGCTGGTCGTCGTCCCCGACGGTCCGCTCCACGACATCCCGTTCGGCAGCCTGCGCGATCGGGTGTCGGGTGCATTCGTCATCGAGCGAGCGTCCGTGCTGGTGACGCCATCACTGCGGTTCGCACTCGGTGCGGGCACGGGGCCGAGGCTCCTGGCGGGCGGCGATGCTGCCGCGCTCGTCGTGGGCAATCCGGCGCGGAGACCAGAGGACGCGAACCTCCCGTCTCTGCCCGGGTCGGCCCGCGAGGCTGAGCTCGTCAGCGATAGATACCCTCGCCACGTGTTCCTGTCCGGTGCGGATGCCACGCGCGATCGCTTCCTCGCGGCAGTGCCAGCGGCCAGCGTCGTGCACTTCGCCGGCCACGCGGTAGCCAACCGCGACAGGCCGGAGCTGTCGCGCCTCGTCCTGGCACCAGCCCCTGGCGACGCGCTCGGCGCGCTGTTCGTGTACGAGCTCGAGGGCGTCCGGCTGCCCAGGACCCGGCTCGTCGTGCTGGCCGCGTGCGAAACCGCCAGAGGCGCCGCGGTCAAGGGCGAAGGTGTGCTCGGCCTGGTTCGCGGCTTTCTCGGAGCGGGCGTGCCGGCGGTCGTCGCCACGCTGTGGCACATCGACGATCGCCTGTCGCCGCCGTTGTTCCAGGCGTTTCACGCATCGTGGGCACGCGGACACGACGCACCGGCGGCATTGCGGGAGGCCCAACTGGCGCTCCTCCGCGACCGCTCGCTGCATGCATCGATCGCCGACTGGGCTGCTCCGATCGTGGTTGGACGCGACATTCGCTGAAAGGCGAACGCCCTGGACAGGAAACCCGTGGCCCCGCCAAGGTTCCGGCGCGACAGCCGCCAGCAAGGAGGTTGAGGATGATCGTCGACATCAAGGCCAAGGGGTTCTTCGCTTACATCATGGGTCCGAATCGGGGCGACCTGCCCGAGCACGACGAGGTCGTTGCGTGCGCGTTGGCCGTGCCGGGCTGGCCCCACGACTACTGGGTGCGGATCCCGGAGAGCGTGCTGAAGGACGTGGAACAACTGCAGGCGCTCGACCCACGGCACATCACCGACGTCGGGAACTACTGGGACGTGTCCCTCGACGGATGGGACGTGCGCATCCGGTTCCCCGGCTCGCTCGCCGGAAAGGTGCGAGAGCGGAGACGGCCGCACGACAAAGAAGGTATCCCTGAGAATCCGACGGAGTGCGACAGCTGGACGGGATTCGAGATGTTGCCCGACTACGAGGACGTTGCGGTGGGCGCGCGACTGTCGTCACAGTGGGAATCACGCCGCCTCCACGTCGGGGTGTTCCGATTCTCGAACGGCGAGGTTGGATCGTGGCCCGATCAGTTCACGACGCACCGTACGTGGGAGTGGTTGGACCGGAACAATGTCCGGCTCGTCCAGCCGATCACCGACACGACGCACTATCGATCCGACACGGTGACGTCGGCTGAACTGGAGTTCGGCCGGGACGGTCGCACCTGGCCAGTGTCGTTCCGGAACGAAGTCGAGATGGTCGAGTTGCAGTTGTGGTCGCAGCCCCATCCAGAATCGAAGAAGGAGGGCGACGTCGGGTATGCGCTCGACACGTATGCGCTGGAGCTGGCCCACATGCACGCGACCCTCCAGTTGTGCGATGTGGATTCGACCGTGGGCTGCGTGATAGAACCGCAGATGCACACGATTCCGGCGGAGCAACAGCCCCGCGACTGTGGCTGGGCCACCAGTCGCTCGTTGCCCGCCGTGTACGGGTACAGGCCGCCCGGCAAGGTGAACTGCGGCACACGGAGGCTGTACTCGATCTGACGTGGCCGGTGACCGGACAGGCGAGTCGGCGGTGTACCCGCCTTCCCGCCTTCCCGCGTGTCAGCGCGACGGCGCGACTGTCGTTCGAAGGCCGCGCTCGGTCGTCAGATACACCGCGAAGCTTCCCAGCCAGTGGCCGCCCTCGTAGTGTGCGCCAGTCACCGAGCGGAGGCCGGCTTCGCGATGCCGTGCCGCGGTCGCCCGAAGCGACGCCACTCGCGCGTCACCCGCCGGCAGGCCGGACGCGATCCCTTCGAGCATCCACGCACGACTCAAATTGAGGCCATCGAGGTGTGCCAGCTTCGGGTCGCCTGGATCGGTCACGACCGCAGGCACGACCCATCCGGCCGAGCCGTCCTTGGGAATGGACGGCAGGAACGCTGTGAGCCAGGCGCCATACTCGGCGGGTGCGAGCACGCGTCGCATGAGGTCGGCTTCCGAGAGGCAGGGCGACAGGAAGTCCTGGCCGGAGGGTTCCCACGTGAACGGGCACCCACGGTCCTGCAGGTAGAAGTCGCGGATTCGGGTCGAGAGCAGATCCGCGGTTGCCCGGTCGCCCGAGGTCCTGGCCCAATCGAGAACGAGGCCGAACGAAAAGGCCGTCTGATCGTGCTCGCCAATGCGAATCGGCCGCGACAGTTTTGGCAACCAGTCCCTCAGCCTCGTCACGGCCGCGTCCTCGAGCGGTTTCAACGTGTCCGACCAGGCCTGTGCCTGTGGGTCGTGCCACTCGCGCAACTCGGCAGCCAGTTGCAGCAGCCAGGCGAGGCCGTACGGACGCTCGAAGCTCGCACGTCCGGCGCCCTTGATGTACGCCACCTCGCCGGCGATGTGCGCGGGCGTGAGGCTCTCGGCGACCGCACCACGGGCCTTCGCTGCGAAGTCAGCGTCTGGAACCGTCCGGGCCAGGCGGACCAGCAGCCAGTGGCCGTGCACGGAGGAGTGCCAGTCGTAGCAGCCGTAGAACGCCGGCGTCAGCACGCTCGGTGCCTGCACGTCGCCCGGGCCGTTCAGCACGTGCGCAATCTTGTTCGGGTATTCCTTGTGCACGCAATCGAGCGCGAGCGCGGCAAACCGCGACGCGGCAGCCCCATCGAACCGGGCGGGCGGCTGCGCGGACGACGAAAGCACACAACTCAGCCATAGACCAACAGCCAGCAGCGCGCGTTTGTTCACGACGGTCCTCCTTGGGGGCGCTATTATGGCACTCATGAACCCCTATCAGGACGATCTTGGCGATCGCGATCCCATTGCCGCACTGGCCGAGACCCCCTGGCGCATCCGCGCGATCGTCTCGGCGCTCACGCCCACGCAACTGCATCGAAGCTATGCGCCGGGCAAATGGACCGCCGCCCAACTGCTCATCCACCTTGCCCACGTCGAGCTCGCGTTCGGCGTTCGCGCCCGCATGGCGCTCACCACGGACCACTACGTCATCCAGCCGTTCGAGCAGGACGCGTGGATGGCGCGAGAACCGATGATCGATGCACGGGCGGCACTGGCCGCGTACGAAGGTCTGCGAGCGATGAACCTGGCGCTCTTTCGCAGTCTCACGCCCGAGGAACGCGCACGCCCAGTCACGCATCCCGAGCGCGGCACGATCACGCCGGCGGACATCTTCGCGGTGATGGCCGGCCACGAACTCCATCACGTGCCGCACTTCGAGTTGATCGCCAGGAACAGCTGAGCGAACCTGCAGCCTCTCGACTGCGCCCTCCGGATCTCGCAGCTACTCCTGGCCGACCTGCGGTTCACTCTGGCTGTTTCTCGACGATCGCGCTGGCGGAGGGCACAGCGTTCGCGGCTCTGCTCAGGGTCTGGCCCGGGGCGGGGGCTGCGTCCTTCGTTGTCCGCCGAGGATGGAGTTCTCGAAAGCTTGCGAGCGGCGACTACTTGCGGAAGGTGACCGTCAGTCCCACCGGTGCGGCCAGCGTGACCATGACGGTGTAGCGCACCTCGCCGTACCTGGGATGGCGAAAGACCACTTCGTGCGGGCCGAGCGGCGTCGGGAGGCTGGCCATCGGCGTCTGGCCGATCACCTTCCCGTCGAGCGTCACCTCGGCGGTCTGGTCGGCGTAGAGATTCATCATGCCGAGCGGCAGTTCCAGCGGAACAATGACGAACTGGCCAGGCGCGACATCGACGAATTGCGGCAGTTTCAAGGCCAGCGCCTGATTGACGAAACTGAACGTGTGCCGGCCGGGCGATACCATGACGGGAGCGTTGCCGGTCGTACCGAGCAACCGCGCCTCTTCGTACACCTTCAGTTCGAACGGCGCGGCCACTTTGATCCACGACACCGTGGGCACGGCAAGCGTCGAGATCTTGCCGGGCTCGACGACGACGTGCACTTCCTGCGTCCCGAGCGAGGTCTCCACGAACATCGCATGGTCACCGGGCTCGAGGTCCGTCACTCGCAGCGGTGTCTGGCCGACGAGGTTGCCGTCCAGGGAGATCTTCCCCGGAATCGGGTAGGTTGTGAGACGCAGGCCGCCCCGTTGATTGCCGCGTGGCAGCGACATCGTCGCGGTGATCTGGCGGTCGGAGACGACCGTGATCCGTTTCGAGCTCACTGACCCGCCGCTGCGCCATTCGAGCTGGTGAGGGCCGGCGCGGAGTACGAGCGTCGTTGGTGTCCGGCCCCGTGGCTCACCATCCACGGCAATCTCGGCACCCGCGGGGTCCGAACCCACCTTCACCGTCCCGAACGACGCGCCTCCGAATCCTTCCCCGTTCCAGAACCGCGGCGCGTAGACGAGGGCCAGGGAGCCGATCAGCACCAGCACGGCGAGCACGAGCAGCTGCCGGATCCGCTTCAGGGCGCCAGCCCCGGTGGGACGCCACTGCATCCGCCGCCGCGGCTCCGGACTCTCGGGACGCGCGACCGGCGCGGGTTCGTCGGAGAATGTCTCGGCGATCCGTTCGGCCTTCGTCGCATGGACGTCGTCGCCGACGGCCAGCACCTCGCCTTCAGCCTCGGTACCGACGAAGGGCGCGGCGTCCCGCTCCAGCCGATGCGCATGGTCGGGCCGTCCGCCCCAACCGTCCGAATCCGTGATGATTTCCACGGTGGCCGGGAGAATGCTGGTCCAGATCGGCGACGGGGACGTTAGGAGCGGAACAGGCTCAGCAGGACGAGGGGCTGGCTCTTCCGCCTTCGCTGGCGGCGGGGCTGCCTCGGCGCGCTGCCAGGCGTTGCTGGCGGGGGTTGCCGGCGTCGACTCCGGCGCGGCGACCAGCGCGGACATCGAGTCCTTCGGTGCCCCCGCACCCTCCGGGTTGAACGCCTCGAGCAATGTAGCCGCGCTCTGCGAGGGCACGGCGACCGGCCAGGGTCCGAACGGGTCGGTCACGAGATCCGCCGGAGACTCGCCCGCAGGAGCGACCATCGGAAGAGTCGGCGATCCCGCATCGACATCCGGCGGCGCGGCGGGCTCAGCAGTGCCACCTCCAGCCGCTGTGGGGCCAGGCTCGGGCGTGCGCCCCACGACAGCCTGCTCCCATTGGTCCGGCCGCAGCATGGCAAGCGCCGATGCAGGCGCGGCTGGTGGGACGGGTGGCGCCGCGTCAACCGGCGGCTTTTCGCGCGCCTCGACTGGCCTGGCGGCGGATGGAGGGCCTGGCGGCGGCGCCGCGGCGGCCGACTCACAATCGAGGACGAACGCCTCCCAGTCGGTCGACGACGGGCTGTCTCGCTGCCCCTCGCTCCAGAGCTGCGCGAGCGCCTTCTGCGCCTCGACGAGCGTATTGAATGCGTTCTTGTCCTTGGCGGACAACATGCGGCCCAGCCAGCCGCGCAGTCCCTGACCGAGCGCCGACGTGACGCCGGTGGCGTCGGTTTCCGTCACGTCGTCGAGCAGGCCGAAAACGCCTTCCGGATACTCGTCCACGCCGATCGGCCGTCCGAGCAACACCGCGAGCACGATCAGGCCGAGTTGGACGAGATCCATGCGCCGACCGAGTTCTCTCGATTCGGTGTCGGTCACGGCCGCCAGGCGGAACTCACGCCACAGGTGGCGGACACCCCAGCTCGGGATCCCCTGCGCGACCACCGACCCGAGGACGTGCTCGGCAATCACGATGCGGCCCGCGCCGGTCAGGACCACCCGTTCGGGGCCGAGGGCGCCGTGGAACACGTCCGGGGCGAAGTCGTGCAGCAGCGCAAGCCCCGCCATCAACTGGCGGGTCAGGTACAGCGCCCCGCCCGCTCGCGGACAAAGACCGGTTCGGCCGGCCACGCTCAGAATCTCGGACAGGCGCGGCCCCGGCACGTGCGCAGAGATGAGCGCAATCCGGTCGTCCCGTTCCGGGAGGTGCTGGGTACCACGGATCCGGGCGTAGGCCGCGTGGCGGAAGTTCGCCAGCCGCATGACACGGTCCTTGAGTGCAGCCTCGAAGAAGGGAGCTCCCGCGAGTTCACGGCGGAAGACGAGGTATTCGAGGAGGGCGCCCGACGGCTGGGCGGCGACGAGGCGCTCACCGAGGGGGTCCGGAAAGCCCGGGACGTCGGTCATCGATTCAGGCACCGACACGGCCATGGTTCATATATCGGTTCGACGCCGATCAAAGTGTTGGGGCTGAGCAGGAATGCTGGCCGCGCGGGCGAAACGGAGCGTGGCCGGTCGCGCGGGACGACGCCCATGTGGCTGCAGGCATGTTTTGGGTCCGGCCGCCAGTCACGCTCCACCCCAGGAATCGGCCATCTCCACCACTTCTTGATGGTGCGTTCGCGACACACCGGGCGCACCCGGCGCCGGTGTAAGATGGATCCTATCCGCACACGTCAGATGTGTCTCCAACCGGAGGTCGCTCCATGAGCGCTTTCAGCGTCGTTTGCACGTCGCTCGGCCTGTTGCTGGCCGTTGCGGCGGCGGTGCAAGCCCAGCCGGTCGGCGAACTGAAGCCGGGCGATGTCGCCCCGGCGTTCGCGCTGCCCGGGTCCGACGGCAAGACCTACAACCTGTCCGATTTCAAGGGCAAGAAGGCCGTGGTGCTCGCCTGGTTCCCCAAGGCGTTCACCGGAGGCTGAACGGCAGAGTGCAAGTCGCTCCGTGAGAGCGGCGACGAGATTCGCAAGTCCGGCGTGGCGTATTTCACCGCGTCGGTCGATTCACCGGACACCAACAAGAAGTTCGCGGAATCCCTCGAGCTCGATTATCCCATCCTGAGCGATCCGGGCAAGGACGTCGCGCGCGCCTACGGCGTGGTGGGAGGCGACAAGGCGTATGCCTCGCGCTGGACGTTCTACATCGGGAGGGACGGGAAGATCCTCTACATCGACAAGAGCGTCAGCCCGGCAGCGCACGGCAAGGATGTCGTCGAGCGGCTGAAGGCTCTGGGGATCACAGGAGGCTGAGGAACTCGGACAGGACCATCGCCGTCGCGCCCCAGAGCATCGTGCCGTGGACATCGAGATACGGGATGTCCACCTCGATGCCCTCGCGGGCGCGGCGGTCGCGCTTGTGGCGAACCCGCGAGAGGTCGAGTGTCCCGATCGGCACCTCCAGAATCTGCTCCACCTCGCTGTCGGCCGGCCGGAGCACGGGCCGATGGTCCGTCACAGCCACGACGACATTCAGCATGAAGCCGCTGACTGGAATGTGGAGCGGGGTCAGCCGCCCGAGCACGCGGACCCCACCAGGATCGAGCCCCACCTCCTCCTGCGCCTCACGCAGCGCGGCAGACTCGAGCGTTTCGCCCGGCTCGAGCGCGCCGCCAGGCAGCGAGACCTGGCCCGCGTGGCTCGGCAACCGGCTGGACCGCACGGTCAGCACAACGTGCGGAACGCCATCGACCGGAAACACGAGCAACAACGCGGCGGCGACACGCGATTCCTCGGGCGACACGCCCGGCACCCACCCCGGCCGCGGCTGGGGGGCCATGCGTAGTTGCGCCTCCGTCCCGGGGAGTGGCCCCGCCAGGCCGACGCGCAATCGTTCTTCGACCTCACGAAACGTCATCGCTCTTGTTGTACCATTCACCTGCGAGTGCGGACCCGGACTGGCTTTCTACTATCTCATTTTCACCGCAGGAGTGGTCATGCGTCGAGTCGTACTCATCGCGTCGGTGGCGCTCGTCTGCAGCGTTGCGTCGGTCATGGCACAGTCGGCACCGGTCACGCCCAAGGGCCACCTGCTCATCGTCGGTGGCGCGCTCGGCACGACCGAGGACATCTTCGAGCGCGCGGTCAGGACGGCCGGCGGGGCCGCCGGGATGGTCGTGGTTCTTCCGCAGGCGTCGGAACTTGCTGATACCGGCCAGAGCAACGTGCAGATGTGGAAGAAGGCCGGATTCGGCAAGGCGGTCTCGATCGACCCGAAGCACTCCGCGGCTGCCCTTGCCGCGATCGAGCAGGCGACGTTCATCTGGTTCCCCGGCGGTGACCAGAACCGGTTGACGAAGGCCTGGGCAGGCACCGGCATCCCGGCGGCCATCCGAGCCCGATATGTCGAGGGCGCGCTCGTGGGTGGATCGAGCGCCGGCGCGGCCGTGATGTCCACCGTCATGATCACCGGCGAGGCCGACCTCCAGAGCATCACCAGCGGCAGGACCAGACTGGCTCCTGGCTTCGCGCTGTGGCCTGGCGTCCTCGTCGATCAGCATTTCCTGAAACGCCAGCGCTCGAACCGGCTGATCAGCGCGGTCCTCGGCCACCCGGATCTCGTCGGCGTCGGCATCGACGAGGCGACGGCTGTGTTCGTGTCAGGACGCGAGTTCGAGGTGCTGGGCAAGAGCAGCGTCGTCGTCGTCGACGCGCGCACGGCAGAGGTCGATCAGACCGGGGCCGGCCAACTCGCCACCGGTCGAAACCTGAAGGTGAGCGTGCTCAAGGCGGGGATGAGGTTCAGCCTCGACCGGGAGTAGGCCGACACGGTCAATGGCGCAGCAGTTTGCGGATCGAACTCACCAGCGATGACGTCGGCGCCTCGGGCTCGCCGGGAAGGCGCGTGGCTTTGACCTCGTCCGGAGGCTCGCCGGACGGGCGCGTGGCCGTGGCGTCGGTCGGCGGTTCATCCGCACACCGCGTGGCCTTCACTCCGGCCGCAGGATCCGTGCCCTCGTCGCGCCGGCCGGACGGCTGGAGGGCGCCCCGCGCGGATTCGCCTCGATCGACGCTTGCGCCGCTCGCGCGCAACCCGGCCCGAAGCGCCTCGCGAAACTCGCGCGCCGTTTGGAACCGGTCCTCCGGTCGCTTTGCCAGCGCCTTCAGCACGGCCGCGTCGAGCCACGGCGGCACGGTCGGGCGCCACCGGCTCGGCGGATCCGGGATCTGCTCGACCTGCGCGCGCATCAGTGTGAATTCGTCCGCTGCATCGAACGGCAGGCGCCCGGTCAACATCTCGTACAACACGATGCCGACCGCATAGACATCGGTGCGACCGTCCACGTCCTTGCCCTGGACCTGCTCCGGGGACATGTAGGCCACCGTGCCCACGATGCCGCCCGCGCGCGTCTGGCGTGCGGTTCCGAGAACTCGAGCGACACCGAAGTCCAGGACCTTGACCTCGCCGTCGGGAGTCAGCACCAGGTTGGCCGGCTTGATATCCCGGTGGACAACGCCCTTCTGGTGGGCATGTTCAACCGCGTCGAGGACCTGCGAGCACCAGTCGGCAGCGGTGAGCGCCTCGATGGCGACCGACCGCGCCAGGATGGTCGCGAGCGAGTCGCCCGGGATGTACTCCATGACCATGAACAGTTCGTCGCCCTCTCGTTCGAGCGCATAGAGGAAGGCGATATTGGGGCGATGGAGCCGCGCGAGGGTCAGCGCCTCCTCGCGGAATCTGGCCTCGAGATCGGGGTTGCCCGCCAGGTCGGGGCGCAGCACCTTGATCGTGACCTCGCGCTCCAGCATCTGGTCGATGGCGCGGTACACCGTACCCATCCCGCCAGAACCGAGGCGTTCGACGATGCGGTAGTGCCCGAGCGTGCGCGGAGTCACCGCGCCTCCGCCCGGATATCGCGCCAGGAGGTGGGCATCACGGAGCCCACAGTACCCGCACCGACTTCCGGCGGTCAAGGGCTCCGACATCCCTGCCCTGGCTTTCGACACCCATGGCCTCGCAACGAACGCGCCCGCAAACACGTAGATCGTCTCAGAGGGCCGCGTGCAGGCGGCCTGTCCATGAAACGAGGCCTTTGAACCCGGCCCTGCCGGGGAACGTACGCGTGGTGGGGAGTGCAATGAACGAGACGATCGGCCGGCTGCGCGATACGTTCGTGGCCATCTGGGATGCGGCGGATCCCGACACGACGATTGATGGTCCGGCCTATGCCCCTGATGTCAAGGCGCGCCATGAGGCCGAGTTGGCGGCGTTGGTGGACGTGCTTGCGGCCGAATCACGCCGCGTGCGGCGCCGGCGGCAGATCGGCGACGACGGCGAGCGACGGGTGCTTGCTGCATTTGGCCGGTTCGCCGGCGGCACACTCGGTTGGAATCGTCAGGCCCTCGAAGGCGAGCTGGGGGTCGGATTCCGCGAAGCGCTTCGTGCCTTCCCCATCCACTCACGCCGATTCGACAGGTCGCTCCCATCCGCCGATATCTACCAGGCGGCGCGCAACGCGTTGACGATGCACTGCCTTCAGGGCCTGCTCGGCGTTCCGATCGAATCGACGCCAGCGGTCCTCGGCTACAGCCTGCTCTATCCCTACACCGACAACCTTCTCGACGATCGGACCCTCGACGTCGCCACCAAACTGGCTTTTGGCCGTCGCCTTGGCCGCCGCCTCCGCGGCGACGATGTCGTCCCTGTCGGCAGTCGCGAGGCGCGGATCTTCCAGTTGGTGGGGATGATTGAAGGTCAGTTCCCTCGCAGCCGCTATCCACGGGTCTTCGACAGCCTGCTGGCGATCCACGACGCGCAGGTCCGAAGCCTGGCGCTGCTCGTTGGACCCACGTCACCGACCCCGCGAACGATGATTGAGATTGCCGTCGAAAAAGGCGGGACCTCCGTGCTGGCGGATGGCTACCTCGTCTCCGGCTCACTGACGCCTGCGCAGGCCGAGTGCATCTTCGGTCTGGGCGTCTTCCTGCAACTGAGGGATGATCTCGAGGACGTGAACGACGACGGGGCCTCGGGCCTTCTCACGGTGTTCTCATCCCATCGCGCCCGGCGGCTCGACGAGCCGACCGCGCGCGCGCTGGCGATTGGCGCCGCCGTGCTCGAACGGCTGCCATGCTTCGACTCGGCTCAGGCGGCTCCGATTCGCGACATCATGGCGCGCAGCCTGCAACTCACCATCGCCGACGCGGCCGCGTCCTTCCCCTCGCTCTACGGCGCGCCCTATTTGCGCGCCTTGGAGCGCCGGTCACCGTTCCGCTTCTCCTGCCTGGCCGAGCAACGCCGACGCCTCTCCCGCGCCAACGGCTCGCTCACGGGTCTCCTCGAACGTTGGATCGAAGAGTCGGCCGCGCCTCCTGCGGCGACCGAACGGCTCTCGGCGCTGGATTTCAATCGAATCGCCCCCGACCGCGCGTGACCCGAGTGGGACAGGCGTCTCGCCTGTCCACAACGACCCGAGTGGGACAGGCGTCTCGCCTGTCCACAACACGGGCGGGACGCCCGTGCCACTCAACATGCCCAGGGCCACTCAACATGCCCAGGCCACTCAACATGCCAGGGCCACTCCACATGCACGGGCGACACTCAGAGGCGATCGACCGCCAATACGCTCCGCAACAGGACGTCGGCGCCGCGGGAGCAGTCGTCCCACGAGGTCCGCTCGCGCGGCGAATGGCTGATGCCGCCGATGGAGGGCACGAAGACCATGCCCATGGGTCCAAGGCGCGCCAGCATCTGGGCGTCGTGACCCGCGCCGCTCGGTAGCGAGACGTGCGCGAAGCCAAGGTCGTCTGCGCTTTGCGCGATCGCCGCCCGCACGCCAGGGTCGGCGAGCGCCGCTTCATGGTGACTGCTCCGCGTCAGCTCGATCGTCGTCCCGGTTGCCGCCGCGATCTCATCCGCGCGGGCACGCACCCCTCCTGCCAGCCGCACGAGCTTCTCCGCCGACAGGTCACGGAGCTCCACCGTCATGCGCACGAGGCCCGGAACGACGTTCGGTGCATTCGGGGTCACGTCGAGCCGGCCCACGGTGCCGACCTGGCGGCCGGGCTCCCTCGTCACGATCTCGTTCACGGCCTGCACGAGCCGCGACGCAGCCAACAACGCATCGTGGCGGTCTGGCATCGGCGTCGTGCCCGCGTGGTTCACGGCACCGCGGACACTGCACTCGTAGCGATCGATCGCGACGATGCCCTCCACGACCCCGATGGGAACGCCGGCCCGGTCCAACACGCCGCCCTGCTCGATGTGCAGTTCCAGATACGCGTGGATCGAACCAGGGGCCCGGCGCGCGTCGGCGATGCGGTCGGGGTCGCCACCGAGTGTCCTGACCGCGTCGGCCTTGCGCACCCCGTTCCACACCTGATCCAACTCGCCGGGCACCAACTCCCCGGCGGCGGCGCGGCTGCCGCACAGCCCGTTGCCGTAGGCGACGCCCTCCTCGTTGGTCCAGGCCACGACCTCGAGTGGATGGCCGGTCGTGAGACCGCGTTCGAACAGCGTCTGCGCGACCTCGATCGCCGCCAGCGTCCCGAGCGGCCCGTCGAAGTTGCCGCCGGACGGGACGGAGTCCACGTGCGACCCGAACACAATCGGCTTCGACGCGGCGCCGGCTCCCGGCCGGCGGCCGATGATGTTCGCGGCGGCGTCGATGCGCGTCTCGAGGCCGGCGGCCTTCATGAGCTGGAGCACATAGCCGCGCCCGGCGAGATCGGCGTCCGAGTAGCCCACCCGCGTCACGCCCTCGGCGAAGCCGCCGCCAGGCGGCCGGCCGAATTCGCTCAGTCGCTCGATGTGTTCGCGCAAACGCGCGGCGTTGACCCGAATGACCGGGGGCGCCGCTCTCGACCACGCTGGCGCGCCGGCAAGTGAGAAGGCGGCCGCGTTGGCCGCTGACAGCAGGAACGTGCGTCGACTGAGGTGCATGATGGGCGCCACTGTTCGCGTCAGACCCTGGCGATGGCCTGCTCGAGGTCGGCGATGAGATCGGCGACGTCCTCGATGCCGACCGAGTACCGGACCAGGCCGTCCGTGATACCACCCTCCAGGCGGTCGGCCTGCGACATGCCCGCGTGGGTCATCGACGCGGGATGCTCGATGAGCGTCTCGACGCCGCCGAGCGAGACCGCGAGCGTGGCCAGGTGCACGCTGTCCATCAGGTTCCGTCCCGCCTCGTAGCCGCCCTTCAACTCGAAGCTGATCATCGAGCCGAAGCCCTTCATCTGCCGCTTCACCAGCTCGTGCTGCGGATGCGACTCCAGCCCGACGTACCGCACCCACTCGACCTTCGGATGCGCCTCGAGCCAGCGCGCGATCTTCATCGCGTTCTCCTGCGCCCGGTCCACCCGCAGGGAGAGCGTCTTCAGGCCGCGGCTGACCAGGTATGCCTGGTGCGGATCCATGTTGCAGCCCAGAATGACCATCATCGCCCGCAACTGCTTGTACACCGCCTGGTCCTTCGCCACGATGATCCCGCCGACGACGTCGGCGTGGCCGTTGATGAATTTCGTCACGGAGTGCAAGACGATGTCGGCACCGAGATCGAGGGGCTTCTGGAGGTACGGGCTCGCGAACGTGTTGTCCACGGCGACCAGGCACCCGTGCTGGTGCGCGAGCGCGGAGACGGCCTGGATGTCGGTCACCAGCATCGCGGGATTCGACGGCGACTCGAGGTACACCAGCTTCGAGTTGGGACGAAGGGCGGCGCGCACGTTCTCGAGATTCGACGTATCCACATAGGTGGACTGGACGCCGAAGCGGCTGAACTGCTTTTCGATCAGGCCGCGCGACGGGCCGTAGACCGATCCCGTGCTGACCAGGTGGGCGCCTTGCGAGAGTAGCGCCATGTAGACGACCGTGACGGCCCCCATCCCGGAAGCCGTCGCGATGCCGTCCACGCCGTTCTCGAGCTCCGCCACGTTCTGTTCGAGCGCCCGGATCGTCGGATTCCCGATCCGCGTGTAGATGAAGCCGTCAGCCCGCCCCGCGAAACGGTCGGCACCGGTCTGGGCGTTGTCGAAGGCGAACGTCGAGGTCTGGTAAATGGGCGTCACGGCGCTGCCGTATGCGTCCTTCTGCATGCCGGCGTGCACCATCTTCGTGTTGAAGCCAAGCTTCTTGGTATCCATATCACTCCAGGAACGAGGGGCGTAGGAAGATCATAGCAGGATGGCGAGCGAACGCATCCGGAACGGAGCACGACGAACGAACGACGGACACGCTGTCCGGGCGTCACTCCCGCCTCTCGGCGCCGGCGGCTTCCGGCGGGAACTCCTCTCCCGGGTTGATGAACCGGTCGAGTTCGAGCTGATATTGCTTGTCGTACAACTGGCGGTAGCGGCCGTTCGCCGCGAGCAGTTCGTCGTGCGTGCCCCGTTCGACGATCTCCCCCGCCTCGATCACGAGGATCTGGTCCGCGCTGCGGATCGTCGAGAGCCGGTGCGCGATGACGAACGTCGTCCTGCCCCGGCGGAGCGACCGGAGTCCGTCCTGGATCAGCGACTCGCTCTCGCTGTCGAGGCTGGAGGTCGCCTCGTCGAGGATCAGGATCCGGGGGTCGGCCAGGATGGCGCGTCCGATCGCGATCCGCTGACGCTGGCCGCCCGACAGCCTGACGCCTCGCTCACCCACGACCGTGTCGTACTTGTCCGGGAACATCTGGATGAACGGGTCGCAGTGTGCGATTCGGCTGACGGCCAGGATCTCCTCACGCGTCGAGCGCGGGCGGGCGTACGCGATGTTCTCCGCAATCGTGCCGTCGAACAGGAAGTTCTCCTGCAGCACCACGCCGAGGTTGGCCCGGTAGTCGCGCAGGCGGATGCTGGCGAGGTCCACGCCATCGACGCGCACGCGGCCTGCCTTGGGCTGGTTGAACGCCATGACGAGGCTGATGATCGTGCTCTTGCCGGATCCACTCGACCCGACCAGCGCGGTCGTGGACCCGGCCGGCGCGGTGAACGTGACGCCGCGAAGCACGGGGACTCCCTCGGTGTATTCGAAGCTCACCTCGTCGAAATCGACCCGGCCGCCGAGCACCGGGAGCGCCTGTCGTCCTTCGTCCTCCTGGCCCTCCGTCGTCATGGTGCGGATCTCACGGATTCGGTCCAGGCCGGCGAAGGCCTCGCTCACCTGCGTGCCGATCGAGGCGATCTGCACGAGCGGTGCCGCCACGAGGCCGATGAAGAACAGGTACATGATGAAATCGCCGAGCGTCATCGTCCCGGCCAGGATCGCGCGTCCGCCAACCACGATCATGATCACGCCGATCGCACCGATGACGACCGTCGAGAACGCCGTAATCGCCGAGACGCCGGTAATCGACCGTGCCACGTTCCGGAACAGCCGGTGCGCGCCGCGCGTGAAGACGATCTCCTCGCGCTTCTCGGCGACGTAGGACTTGACGATCCGGATGCCGCCCAGCGTCTCGCCGAGGCGCCCCGTCACCTCCGCGTTGATCTTGCCGCGCTCACGGAACAGCGGCCGGAGACGCATGAACGCCAGGGCCATCCCTGCGCCGAACGACAGGAGCACGACCAGCGTCAGTGTCGTCAGGCGCCAGTTGAGGTAGAACAGCACGCCGAGCGCGATGGCCGCGGTCACCAGGCCGCCAATCAGCTGCACGAGGCCGTTCCCCACGAGGTTCCGGATCCCCTCGGCGTCGGTCATGATCCGCGAGATGAGCACGCCCGCCTTGGTGGAGTCGAAGTAGTTGATTGGCAGCCGCAGGACGTGCGCCTGCACCGTCCGACGCATGTCGGTGATCGCCCGCTGGGCGGCCACGCCAAGCACCTGCGACAGCGCGAACGACGTGGCGGCCTGGACGACCGTCGCGCTGCCGGCCGCCAGCGCCAGCCCCACGAGCAGGTCACCCCGGTGCTTCCCCACCACATCGTCGATCAGGTACTTCGACGTGGCGGGAAGCACGAGTCCGGCGAGTCGGTTGACGAGCAGCAGTGCGAGGCCGAGCGCGAGGCGCCTTCGATGAGCCCAGACGAGATCGCGGGCTTCACGCCAGACCAGGGACAAGGAAAGCGGCTTCTTGGGAGCGTCGTCCATGGATCCGACTCTACCATCTTTCGTTTTGGTCGCCGTCGGCTGCGGCTCAGGAGTAAGATGAGCGAAACGGACAGTCGTGGAGATTTTGCGGTCATGGGGTACGTGTCGCTTCGTCTGTTGGAGCCCGAGGAGCGCCGCGCGGAGCGGCTCGTCGTGCTGCTCATCCGCCCCTCACGCTACGACGACGAAGGCTACGTGGTGCGTCATTTCCGCGGCACGCTGCCGAGCAACACGCTCAGCTGCCTGAACAGCCTCACCGAGGACGCCGTCCGGCAGGGCGCGTTGGGTGAGGTCGAGACTCAGGTCGAGGTTCTCGACGAGATCGTCACGCGCGTGGACCCCGCCCGCCTCGCCCGTCGGTTCGCGAGGCCCGGCACGCGGATTCTGGTGGGCCTGGCAGGCGTCCAGACCAATCAGTTTCCGCGCGCGATGGACCTGGCGCGCCAGTTTCGAGCGCACGGGTGCGCCGTCATGATTGGCGGGTTCCACGTCAGTGGCTCGATCGCGATGTCAGGCGCGATGCCGCCCGAATGCCAGGCGATGGTCGACGAGGGGGTCACGCTCGTCCTCGGCGAAGTGGAGGGACGATGGGCGGACATCCTGCGCGATGCCGCGTCCGGTCGCCTCCAACCCGTCTACGATTTCCTTCAGAATCGGCCGGACCTCCACGACAAACCGCTGCCACGAGCGTCGCTCCGCACGCAGCGCCAGTTCGTGCTCAAGGGCAGCGGCACGATTGACGCGGGTCGCGGATGTCCGTTCGCCTGCTCGTTCTGCACGATCATCAACGTGCAGGGCCGGAAGATGCGCTGCCGCAGCGCGGAACAGATCCTGGCGCAGATCCGCGAGAACTACACCATCGACGGGCGCCCGGGTGTGCGCCACTACTTCTTCACCGACGACAACTTCTCGCGAAACCCCGAGTGGGAGGCGATCTTCAACGGCCTGATCGCCATGCGCGAGGACGAGGGCATGGCGATCGACTTCATGATGCAGGTGGACGTCCTCGCGCCGCGCGTGCCGCACTTCGTCGAGAAGGCCGCACGGAGCGGCTGCGTGCAGGTGTTCATCGGGATGGAGACGATTCGCGATGACAATCTGGACGCGGGCGGCAAACGCCAGAACAAGGCGGCGGACTACCGCGAGATGATCGCGACCTGGCACGAGGTCGGAGTCGTGTGTCATGTGGGCTATATCATCGGCTTCCCGCACGACACCTACGAGCGGGTGATGGAGGACGTCCGCACGCTGCGCGACGACCTGCTGGTGGACCAGGCGTCGTTCTTCGTCCTCACGCCGCTCCCCGGCTCGGAGGACCACCGTCGTGCGTGCCTGACCGGCGTCGCCATGGATCCGGACTACAACCAGTTCGACTCGTTCCGCCCGACGACGCCACATCCGCTCATGAGCCCGAGCGAGTGGATGCGGGCGTACCGCGACGCGTGGACCGAGTTCTACTCGTTCGACCAGATGCGCCGGACGCTGCTCCGCCAGAACCCGCACACCTACTGGGGCGTGCTGAAGAACCTGATCTGGTATCGCGCCGGGATGAGCGAGCAGGCCCATCCGATGGTGACCGGGTTCTTCAGGCTCAAGGATCGCACGTCGCGACGGGCCACGTTCCCCGTCGAGGGCCGATGGGCGTTCGCGCGCCGCCGGATCGGAGAGGTCGGCCGCCAATTGCGCGACTACGCGAAGATCTATCTCGAGATGCAGGAACTGTGGCTCCTGACGCGCATCCGCCGCGACGACTACGCGTTCCTCGGCGACCTGCGGAAGCTCGCGTCGCGTTCGACGCAGGACGTGAAGATGAACTGGGTTCGTGTGCACGCCGTCGTGTCCGAGCGTCTGGCCTCGGCCCGCGAGTCGCTCGGATCGGTGGCGCCGTTCGACCGCGGTCCGATGCTGGCCAGGCTCGAGACGATGCGCCAGATGATCGGCACACGCGCCGACATGCTGGGCCAACAGGCATCCGCGCTCAGCGCGAGCGTCGGGGGACACGCGGATGTGCTGCGGGCGTCCGTGGGGACGTCCTGGGCTGCGGCCGGCCGGAAGATCACCGCGGGCAAGGACGCGGCTCAGGCAATGCTCGCGGACCTCCACCTGCGGCGCCTGCCGCCGGTCGAGCGCCCCACGCTTCCCCGCCGGATCCTCTCACGCCTGAATGTCCTCTCCATGGAGCGCCTGGAAGCCCACCGGAATCTGCGCGAGTACTGGGAGCGGACGTGGTCGGCCACCCTGCACCTGAAGTTCTGGAAGGTCAACCCGATCGAGGCGAGTTGGCACCTCGCGCGCGACACCAGGCAGGCGTTCATCTTCCTGCTGGCGATGTTGGCGGAGAAATACTGAGAGACGCGCTGGGTGCGAAGCGCTGAGTGCTGGCCCGCCGCCTCCGACCCGGACTATGATCGCCGTCAATCGTGCTCCGCGTTCCCCGACTCCTCTCGCCCGTGTTCGACTTCATTCACCGCCACGAGCACCTGCTCTGGGGGCTTCACAGCCTCTGGGCGCTTGCGCTCGGAATCGGTGTCATGTGGGTGGGCGCACACAACTACGCCTGGCTCCGCGTCACGCTCTTCTACGTGGCGTTCCTGTGGGTCACGAGCCTGTTCGTACCCGCCCTCGTCGATCGCCCCGGGATGGGCACGAAATGGCGCGGCCGCCTGCGCCTCGTCATCAACTACTTCAGCAAGAACTTCTACCAGCAGCTCTTGTTCTTCCTGTTGCCGATCTACTACGCGAGCGCCTCGGCCTGGTCCGCAAACCTGGTGTTCGTCGGCTTTCTCGGTGCTTCAGCGCTCGTCTCCACGCTCGACGTCGTCTACGACCGGCACCTGTCGGTGCGTCGCGGACTGGTGGCAGTCTTCTTCGCGTTCAACCTGTTCGCGTGCATCAACGTGATGCTGCCAACGCTGTGGAGCATCAGCAACCGAACGGCTGTTCCCGTCAGCGCAGGCCTCGCGATCGTGGCGTTCGCCTCGATCCGGTACCGGCTGCGCGAGCTGGCGCCGTTTCACGTCCGGTTGCAGATCGGCCTGGCGGGCATCGTGCTGATTCTGCTCGTGGCGCTCGGCCGCCCGTTGATTCCGCCCGCGCCGCTGCGCCTCCTCCGGACGGACTTCGGCCAGGCGATCGACCGCCGCGCACTGCAGATCGCCAACCCGATGGACGCGGTGCCGCTCGTAGCGACGGGGCGGGTTTACGCATTGACCGCCATCTACGCTCCCCTCGGCCTGCGCGACCGGATGGGCCACCGGTGGTATCAGGACGGGCGTCTCGTCTACGCGTCGCCGTTCTACGAGCTGACTGGCGGACGCAAGGAAGGATTCCGCTTGTGGACGAGCGCTCCGGTGAAGGGCGTGACCGAGGGGACGGTCGTCCGCGTGGATGTGACGACCGAGGCTGGCCAGCTCGTCGGCCGCGCCGAGATTCGAGGCCGGGACGCCGGGGACCCGAACCTGCCCCCGGCTGTGAGATGATGATCTGATTCCGGACGGGCTGGGCGCCCGTCCCACCACACAGGCCCGTCCGACTCAGATGACGACTTCCTACACGGCAAAAGACATCACCGTTCTCGAAGGCCTCGACCCCGTTCGCAAGCGGCCCGGCATGTACATCGGCGGCGTCGGCTCGGCCGGGCTGCACCACCTCGCCTGGGAGATTCTCGACAACGCCATCGACGAGGCAATGAATGGCTACGCCTCGTCCATCCAGGTCACGCTCCATGCCGACGGCTCGTCCATCACGGTGTCGGACGATGGGCGCGGCATCCCGGTGGACAAGCACCCGCAGACGAAGAAGAGCGCGCTCGAGGTGATCTTCACGATGCTCCACGCCGGCGGCAAGTTCGGCCACGGCAACTACAAGACCGCAGGCGGTCTCCACGGCGTCGGCGCGAGCGTCGTCAACGCGCTGTCGAAGGACCTCGTCGCGACGGTCAAGCGCGACGGCGGGCTCTGGGAGCAGCGCTTCAGGCAGGGGAAGCCCGTCGGGCCCCTGAAGCGGCTGGGGGCGGCACGCGGTACCGGAACGACGGTCTACTTCCATCCCGATCCGACGATCTTCCCGAAGATCGACTTCGAGCCGTCGGTCATCCGCGAGCGGCTCGACGTGGCGAGTTACCTCCACAAGGGACTCAAGGTCGACTTCGACGACGAGTCGAACGGGACGAAGGAAGTCTTCGAGCACAGCGAGGGGCTCGTGGACTTCCTGAAGAAAATCATCGCGGACAAGTCGTTCAAGCCGATTCACGAGACGCCGTTCACGTTGTTCAAGGAGAACGGCCTGCGCGGCGAGTTGGTCCTCCAGTGGACCGAGGCGACCGACGAGCTCGTGAAGAGCTACGTGAACGGCATCCCGACGGGATCGGGCGGCACCCACGAAAACGGGCTCCGCGCCGGGCTCGGCAAGGCGGTGCGCAACTACATCGAGACGCACACTCTCTCACCGAAGGGGGTGACGATCAGCGCCGAGGACATCCGCGAGGGCGTGGTCGGCGTGCTCAGCATCTTCATGGAGGAGCCGCAGTTCCAGGGCCAGACGAAGGACCGCCTGAACAACCCCGAGGTGCTCTCGGCGGTGGACTCGATGGTACGGCCCGGGCTCGAATTGTGGCTGAACGAGAATCGAAGCGTGGCGGAGGCCATCGTCGGCCGCATCATCCTGGCCGCCCGGGCGCGCGAGGCCAGCCGCGCCGCGCAGCAGGAAGTCACCCGGAAGAGCGCGACGTCGAACCGTCTCACGCTGCCCGGCAAGCTCAGTGACTGCTCGTCGCCGGCCCGCCCCGACTCCGAGATCTTCATCGTCGAAGGCGATTCAGCCGGCGGCTCGGCCAAGCAGGGACGAGACCGGACGCGGCAGGCGATTCTGCCGCTGCGCGGCAAAGTTCTCAACACCGAGAGCGTGTCGCTCGCGAAAGTGCTCGAGAACAAGGAACTGTCGGACCTCGTCACGGCACTCGGCTGCGGGCTCGGAAAGAACTTCGACATCAGCCGGCTGCGCTACGGCAGGATCATCATCCTTGCCGACGCGGACTCGGACGGCAACCACATCGCCACGCTGCTCCTCACGTTCATCTACCGTCACATGCCGCAGTTGATGGCCCGGGGCCACGTCTTCCTCGCCCAGCCGCCGCTCTACCGGATCGACATCGGCAAGGAGACACACTGGGCGCTCGACGACGCGCAACGGAACAAGATCCTCGCGCAGCACGGCACGCCTGGCCCCGGCAAGGCGACGCCGGAGATCACGCGGTTCAAGGGGCTGGGCGAGATGATGCCGAAGGTCCTGTGGGAGACGACACTCAACCCGAGGACGCGTCGACTGCTACGCGTGGAGATCGCGGACCAGATCGTGACCGACCGCGTGATCAACGAACTGATGGGCCGCGACGCCTCGGCGCGCTTTCGGTTCATCATGGACCGCGCGGAGGAGGCGGAGGAACTGGACGTCTAGCTCGCCGAGGCTCCTCACACCCGCCGCTCTGCGTGGCCGTCTTCCATCATGCGCAACGTCTCGGCCAGCCCGGGCACGCCGTCCAAGGCGCCGAGACGCATGCACTTCACCGCGGCCGCCGCATTGGCGACCTGCAGGATGCGAGCGGTCTCCCAGCCGGCGAGCAGACCGTAGATGAACGCCCCGCGAAAGACGTCGCCAGACCCCGTAGTGTCCACCGCGTCCACCCGGCACGCCGGTGACACGATGAACCGATCGCCGTCGAGCGCAACGGCCCCGCGATCGCCGGCCGTCATGCACAGCAGGCCGTCGTGATGATGCCGCAGCGCCCGCAGCGCTCGTTCGCTGTCGCGGATCCCCGTCAACTGTTCCGTCAACCCTTCCGCGAAGATCGGCACCGTCACGGAGCGGACCAGTTCCTCGGTCCGCTCCGTCATGCGGTCCAGATCGCTCGTGACGGGAATCCCCAGTTCGCGGGCGTGTCGCGCCGCACGAATCGCGGCGGCCTGGTCCACATCGTCCACGTGCAGCAGCCGGGTGGACGCGAGGACCTCGAGCGGCACATCGGCATCCTCGAGCGCCAGGCGCTCATCGCGGTCCCATAGCACGGCGCGCTCGCCCGTCTGCCCGTCGATGAGGATGACGGCGAACTGGGTGGTCGCGTCGTCACGCGTCACGAGGCCCGAGAGGTCAATGCCGCGGCCGCCGAGGGTCTCCCGCACGCGCCGGCCGTGGTCGTCGCGCCCGATCGCCCCGATGTATCTCGCACGCAGGCCGAATGCCGCACATGTCGCCATCGCGGTGGCGGTCTGGCCGCCGCAACAGACGACCTGCCGGGCGATGCGCATCTTCGAATGCCAGCCGGAGGGCTTCGGAAACGCCGGCAGCAGGTGTACGAGGTCCACCGAGTTGGCGCCCAGCCCGATGACGTCCCACGCACGCGAACTGGAGTCTGGAATCACGGCCATGAGTCACCTGCCGGGGAGACTGCCTCGAGCTTCCGGCCGACCTCGCTCCGAGTGTCGCCGGTGCCACGGCTGGGAACACGGGAAGGCGTGCCACAACCGTCCGTGGGCTCCCGGCTCCACCCTTCGGTGCGCGCGCGGTCTCACTGCGGAAACGGCGCAGGAATCTCCGGCGAACCCCAGATGACCCGCGTGAACTGGCCGCGCTGGAGCAACTCGCGTCCACGGCCCCCACGGCTCGTCACCTCGTATTTCGTCGTGCTGACCGTCTGCTCGGCGCCGCGGGACGTCTCAACGGTCAGGAGATCGCGGTCGCCGCTCGACGCGATGAAACCCAGCACGCGGTCCTCGCCGGGTTTGATCTTGATCAGAATGACGCCCCTGCCCGGCCCCGAGAGGTAGTTCACCTCGTCGACCTTGCACAGCATCGCGCGGGCCTGCTCGGTGACCGCAATGATCGTTTCGGTCCCGTGAACGAGCGAAATCCCGACGACATCGACGCCCTCCGCCGGCCGCGCGTACCGCCGACCCGCCCGCGTGCTCGGTTCGACGAGCGCCTCGAGGCCGAAGCGCAGGCTGTATCCGTCGCTCGTCACCGCCAGCGCGTGCGTCCGCGGCACCTCGCCTTCCTCCTCCGCCGCGATGCCCTTCGTCACCCGCGGATCGAGGCTGATGACGGTGACCACTTTCTCGCCGTCCCGGAACTTGAACAGTCGCTGCACCGGCTCGCCGTATCCGGTGGACGCCGGCACGTCGATGATTCGGCACGTGTACGCCACGCCGAAGTTCGTGAAGAACGCGACCGTCGCGCGCGTGCTGCCCGCCGCCACGGTCAGCACCTGGTCGCCCTCGCGCAGCCGGGTCGTCGCCAGGTCTCGGACCTCCTTCTGGCGCTTCACCCACCCGTCCCGTGAGACGATGACGACGTTGTCTTCTTCGACGATGAAGTCGTTCGCGGTGTACTCGACCTCCTCGCCCCCCGGCTCCAGCAGCGTGCGGCGCGGATCCGTCTTCGGGTTGCCGTACTTCTGTCGCAGCTCGTTCAACTCGTCGCGCACGATTTTCCAGCGCGCCGTGTCGTCACGCAGCAACGCGCCGATCTGCCGTACCCGCTTCTGCTTCTCGTCCAGTTCCTTCCGGATGACGAGGATCTCGAGCCGCGCCAGGCGATACAGCTTCAGCTCGAGGATCGCGTCGGTCTGCTCCTCGTCGAGGCCGAACCGCTTGATGATCTGCCGCGCCGCGTCCTGCTTTCCGTCCGACTTCCGGATGATCTTGATGATCTCGTCGAGCGCGTCGAACACCTTGTCGAATCCCTCGAGCACGTGGATCCGCTTCCGAAGCGCGGCCAACTCGTGCTCGAGACGACGCGTGACGACATCGAGCCTGAAATGGAGGAAGTGCCAGAGCATCGACTTGAGGTCGAGGCGCTCCGGCCGACAGACCTCGGGGTTCTCGGTCGGGATCAGGCATGTCAGGTTGACGATGAAGCTGGTCTGGAGCGGTGTGTGCTTGAACAGATACGCCAGCACCATCTTCTCGTCGGCGTCGCGCTTGATCTCGAGCGCGATCCGCACGTCGTCGGCCGACAGATCCTTGACGTCCAGCAGCGCGGCCAGCTTGCGGCTCAATACGACTTCCGCGATTCGCTCGACGAGTTGCGACTTGTTGACCGTGTACGGGACGCTCGTGACGTAGAGCGTCCTGGTCGACCGCGTCGTCGGGCCTTCCGTCCACGTCGCGCGGAGCCGAATCGATCCACTCCCGGTCTTGTAGATCTCCTTCAACTCCTCGGCTGAATTCAGTACTTGCCCGCCCGTCGGGAAGTCCGGGCCCTTGACGTACCGGCAGAGCTGGGTGGTGCTGAGGTCCGGGTTGTCGAGCAGCTTCACGAGAGCGGTGCAGACTTCGGACAGGTTGTGCGGCGGGATGCTCGTCGCCATGCCGACGGCAATGCCCGTGGCACCATTGACGAGCAGGTTGGGCAATCGGGCGGGAAGGACCACGGGCTCGGTCTTCGTGCCGTCGTAGTTCGGCCGGAACGCGACCGTGTCCCGGTCGATCTCCGACAGCATCTCGTCGCTGAGGCGGGCGAGCCGGCACTCGGTGTAGCGCATCGCCGCCGCGGCGTCGCCGTCGAGCGAGCCGAAGTTGCCGGACCCGTCGATGAGCGGATAGCGCAGGGAGAAGGGCTGCGCCATGCGCACCAGCGTTTCGTACAACGCTGAGTCGCCGTGAGGGTGGTAGCTCCCCATCACGTCGCCGACCACCTTCGCGCACTTCCGGTGCTTGGCTGCCGCCGTGAGGTTCTGCTGCCACATCGTGAAGAGGATGCGTCGCTGCACGGGCTTGAGGCCATCGCGCACGTCGGGCAGGGCGCGCGAGGTGATGACCGAGAGCGCGTAGTTCAGGTAGCGCGCCTGGGCCGCCTCGTGCAGTGCCACCGCTTCGCCGCCGCCGTCGCCACCCTTCGACTGCCCCGCCAGCGGCGGCCACGTCGGCGCCTGGCCGGTCGGCGCCTTCACGTACTCCTCGAGTTCGAACAGCGAACGTTCCTCTGGGTCTTGGTCCTTGTCGTTCGACAACCTTCGGTCCCTCCAAAGCGAACTATTGTAGCCGTTTCCGAACCTCTGCCTTCACCACCTTGCCCATTGCGTTGCGCGGCAGCTCGGAGGTGATCGCCAGCCGCGTCGGCAGCTTGTACGTCGCGAGGCGCGGCGCGGCCCACGCGCGCAGAGTGTCGAGCGACAGCGTCTCGCCGGGCCGAAGCACCAGAGCCGCCGCCACACGCTCGCCCCAATCCTCGTCGGCGACGCCGACAACCGCGCATTCCTCCACCGCCGGATGCTCGCGCAGGACTTCCTCGATTTCCAGCGCGGACACCTTGTAGCCGCCGGTCTTGATGATGTCGGCGGACAGCCGACCCAGGATACGGTAGCTGCCGTCTTCGACGATTGCGACATCGCCCGTCCGGAACCAGCCGTCGTGGAACGCGGCTTCGGTCGCGGCCGGCCGATGCCAGTATTCGCGAAACACGCCAGGCCCGCGGACCTCGATCTCACCCGGTGTCCCGGCTGCGACCTCGACGCCGGCGTCGTCCACCAGCCGAATCTCGACACCCGGGAGCGGCGTCCCGACCGAACCCGGACGCCGCGTGCCGACGAGCGGGTTCGACAGGGCCATGCCGATCTCGGTCATGCCGTAGCGTTCGAGCAGCACCTGGCCCGTGGCCGCCCTCCATCGGTTCAACACCGCAACCGGCAGCGCCGCGGAACCGGACACGGTTAGGCGGAGACGGCTGGCCCCATCGGTCCAGCGGCTGCGGGTGATCGGATCGGCGGCATCCCACGCGGCCAGCAGCTTGCTGTAGATCGTCGGAACGGCCATGAAGAGCGTGAACCTGCCCGAGGCCAGGCGTTCCCACGCGGATGCCGCGTCGAACGGGGACAGGAATTCACACGTCGCGCCAGCCCACAGTGCGCAGCACAGGACGTTCACGATGCCATGCACGTGGTTCAACGGCAGAACGTGCAGCACGCGGTCGTCGGCCGTCCAATGCCAGGCGTCGACGAGTGTCGCGATCTGCGCGTCGAGATTCGCGTGCGTCGTCAGGACGCCCTTCGGCCTGCTGCTCGTTCCGCTCGTGTAGAGGATCATCGCCGCGCAGTCGTCGCCAAGATCGGGCAGTGACGCGCCGGTCCCGGCGATGGCCGTCGAGAGACGGAATCGTGCGCCCCGGCTCACCGCGATCGGCCGGAGCGTCGCTTCGAACTCCGGACTCGAGACCACTGTCACCGCTCCGGTATCAGCGACGATGTAGTCCCACTCCGCCACCGCCTGGGACGCGGCGATCGGCACGGCGATGCCACCGGCGCGCCAGATGCCCCACTGCCAGACCACATGGTCGCGCCCTGGCGGGACGAGGAAGACGACCGGTGCGCCCTCCAGATCTGAGCGACCGTCGAGCAAGGCGCCCGCCGTGCCGGCCGACGCCGCCAGCAGGTCGCCGAAACGCACGGCCCCCTCCCGGTCGACCACCGCCACACGGTCCGAAACGCGTTGCGCACCTGCGATAATGTGAGGTTCTGCCATGTGGAAGAATGGTTACGGATCCGAAATACAAGTATGAAAGTCGAAAGGGAACGTAGTCCCGACCCCGTCAACCTCAACAATTATGCCGGCACTGCATTTGCAGACCGGTGTGTTCTCAGATGACCATGCCTCGCCGACTCGTCACGCTCCTCGGGCTGATGATTGCCCTCGCGGCCACCGCAGCCTGCAACAAGACCTCTGACAGCCCGGCCGCCCCGAGCCAGCCGCCTGGTCCAGGCACCACGGTCTACTACACCGCCATTGGCGCCAGCGACGCGTCTGGCGTCGGATCGAGCGTTCCGTGCGCACCATTCGTGACGGATTGTCCGAACGGCATGGGCTACGTGCCGGTCATCGTCCGGCAACTACAAGCGCAAGGCGCCACCGTCACCCTCAGCAATCTCGGAATCCCGGCGACGGTCATCGGCCCGGATTTCCAGGCGCTCGGTGCGCAGTACGGGCGGACCATCCCCGGGAACTTCATCGATCAGGAAGCGCCGTTCGTCCCGCGAAATTCGACGATCGTGACCATCTTCGCGGGCGGCAACGACGTCAACACGGTCGTCGCGGCCGTGGGCGGCGGCGCCGGCGGATCGAACATCCCGGCGTACGTCGATCAACAGATACGCGCGTTCGGCACGGACTACGCGGCGCTGCTCAAGATCATCAGGGACCGGGCACCCTCCGCGCGCATCATCGTGGCCAACCTCCCGAACTTCGCGGGCATTCCGATGACGGCAGGTTACACGCTCGATCGCAGGCAACTGATGCAGAAGGTGTCGGTTGGCTTCGACACACAGGTGGTCAACCCGCTCGCCAGCCAGGGGATTGCCGTCGTCGATCTGCTCTGCAACCCGCGGTTCTCGGATCCGTCGATCTTCTCCTCGGACGGGTTCCATCCGAACGACACGGGCTACGCGATTCTCGCCTCGGAGATGATGAGAGCCATCGCCACCAACGGCTTCCCGGCGCCCAGTTCGAGTTGCTCCCAGATGCAAATCGTGCCGCCGATCTGACCCGGGAACGGACATCCCCGCCCCCGCGCGTCCAGCTGGGTGACCCCCGTCCGGACGATGCGGTCTGCTGGCTGACCGCGGGCAGACCTCTTCGATCATTGCGCGAAACCCCACGTCCGCGTGGCGCCGCCAGGGTGCGGGTCGAACGTGACCGGACGGCCCACCGGTGCGTCGCCGACGGATGAGCGCAGTCCGTAACACATTGAATAAGAACGATATTAGCTCGATTCGGCCAGCTCACACCCCGCCCTCGCCGCTCACCCGAACCCCTTCAGAAAGACGTCGGACAGGCGGAGTGGGGTTATTCTAGTTCCCGATGCCCGTCCGCGTCGCTCATGCCGTCGATTTAGCAGCCGATACCTATAGAGACGTCGTCTTGCGCCGCCGGGAGGCACTGTGATCGATCTGCAGGCATTGACCCGTTCCGCCAACAACCTCGAGGCATTGCCGGCCAGCGTGACGCGTCTGGCGTCCATCGCGGCCAAGGACAGCTGGAACGTGCGCGAGGTCGAGGAGGTGGTGTCACTCGACCAGGCCCTCAGCTTCCAATTGCTGCGGATGGCGAATTCGGCCGCCAGCGCGAGCCTGATGCAGATCGTCACCATCCGGGACGCCGTGGTCCGCCTGGGGATCGGCTCGCTGCTCTCGCTGGCCACGGCGAGCAGCGTGCACACGAAGCTGAATACGGCGATCCCGGAGTACGGCCTGAGCGAAGGCGAGTTGTGGAGGCACTCGGTGGGCACCGCGCTCGCCGCAGAATCGGCGGCGGCCTTCTGCGAGGTGACGTTGCCGCCCGAGGCCTACGCGGCGGCGCTGCTACACGACATCGGCAAGCTGGCCCTGTCGCGGTACCTCGAACCCGAGGTACTCAAGGTCCTGGCGCTGGCGCGCGAGCAGGGGCATCTCTCGAGCATGAAGGCCGAGACCGACGTCCTCGGAGTCCACCACGGCGAACTCGGTGGATTGATTGCCCAGCACTGGAACCTCCCCGACCGAATGGTCCTTGGGATTACTCACCACCACACGCCGGACGACGCGGGAGACCTCGTTGCGGACGTCGTACACGTTGCGAACATCGCAGCCAAGCATGTCGGCGCCGGACACTGGGCGGTCGAGGAGGACAAGGCGCTGAATCCCAACTCGCTGAAACGGCTGCAGTTGACCGACAAGGGGTTCGACGCGATGTGCAAGCAAGTGGCGAAACGCCTCGAACGGGTGCTGGCACAGTACGGAGCCTGACCGGGCGCGACAGCCCTTCTGCCCGGTGGACGGCCCGGCTTCCTAGCGTGGCGGCAGCGCGGCGAGGAACTCGAGGGCACGGCTGTAGTCGGGATTGATGCGAAGCGATTCCTCGGCACGTGCGCGCGCATCGGCCAGCCGTCCGGACTCCGCGTAGAGGATCGCCAGGTTCAGCCGCGCCGTCGCACTCCGCACGTCCAGCTCACACGCAGTCTCCATGGCGGCCACCGCCTCCGTCCCGCGACCCTGGAATGCCAGCGCGAGGCCGCGCGCCTCTTGCGCGTCGGCGTTCCTGGGTTCGGCCTGAACGGCTGCCTGCAGGTGAGGCAGGGCATCGGCTGCACGGCCGACGCCGAGCAGCGACCGACCCAGCCCCAGCTCCAGTTCCGGTCTCCCGGCCGCCAATGACACGGCGCGCTCGAACAGGGGGAGCGCCTGGGCGGCATCACCGCGCGCGAGATACGCGCTCCCGACGCGGTATAGCAGCAGGGACCGGTTCGGGTAGCCGGCCTCCGTCTTCTCCAGCAGCGCCTGCGCCTCGGCGTCCCGCCGCACGCCGATGTCATGAACGATCATCTCGGCGCGCCATGCCGACAGTCCGTTGTCCATACCGACGTTGGCGTTTGTCGCAACGCCGAGCACGGCAATCGACGCGACTGCAACCCCAAACGGCTTCCACTCCCGGGCGCGATACCTGTCCCACACCGTGAGCACGGCGCCGGCCGACGTCACAAAGAGAGGCACCAGGAGCGGCAGCCTGTACCGGCCGGTCACGAAGAACACCGCGACGCCAAGCGCATAGATCGGGATGAACGATACCCAGGGCCACCATAGAGCGCGAAGCATCCCGCCCACATCAGGTTTGGGGCGCGCAATCCACAGCCCGGCAACCCCGAGTGGCAGCAGTAGCCAGGGGCCGACGCACAGCAGGCGCAGCAGCGTGGATTCGTCGGTCGCGTAGTAGGCGTAGCTCTCGTTGAGCGGCAGGTCGATGGCGTTGAAGACGAATGCCACCTTCTTCGCGAGGAGCCGCAGCGCCGTGCCGGGGTGCCCGCCGATCCAAGAGAATGCCTGGCCATAGAACCACGATGACGCTTCGGTGTCGGTCAGCGGATGGCCGGTTGCCTGCTCGGCCACTCGGCGCATGTCGCGCATCTGACCGTCGATCGACGGCGTGATACCCGCGACGAGGCGATAGGCACCGTCTGCCCGCTCGTTGTTGCCGATGTAGAAGTTCAGTCCACCGTGCGACGAGACGACGGCCAGTTCGTGCGCGACCACGTAGTTGCGGATCGCGACGGGCGTGAGGACGAGTGCCAGACCGGCGACCAGCGCCGACGCAGACCAGGCCGCCCGTCGGCCCGCCGGCTTCCCGCCCACCACGGAGCCGGGTCTCAACCCGATCCACAACGTCAGACCCACCGCGGTCACGGCCCAGGCCAGCACGTTTGGCCGGTTGATCGCGTGCGCGCCCAGTGCCGCCCCAGCCGCCAGCAACGTCGTCCACCGTCCGGTCGTCCAGGCCTGGAGAAGGAGCCAGAGGCCCAGCGCCGTGAGGACCGGGTCCACCGCGGATTGCAGAACCAGGACGTCGTTGAAGCAGAGGTAGCCCGTCGCCGTCGCGCAACCTGCAGCCACCCACTCTCCGCGTTCGCCATACCAGAATCGGGCGGTGCGACCAACGAGCGCGACCGCGAGCACGCCGAGCGCAACCTGCACCACCTGCAATGCGGTCACCGATCCGCCTGACACGAACAGGACCAGCGCGACGAAGTAGATGTAGAACGGCGACACGAAGAAGACACGCGTGCCAGCGAGCAGATCCCCGCTTGCCACCTGGCGGGCGAGGTCGAGATAGACCGCGCTATCGAGGCCAGGCCGCGGCTGCAGCAGGGGATGCCCGTGCAGTTGCCACAGCACGGCAAGCTTCAGCGTTCCAGCGACGGCGAGGATCAGCGGCAGCACCCACCAACGCGAAGGGCGGGCGCGAGGGGCGGACGATTGGCGGCCACGACGGGCAGTCTTTTTCACCAGGAGCGGAACTCCACAGCCGCTATCTCGGCGCGACCCGGATCGGACGCGCGGTTCGGGCGACTTCCTTCCCGTCCAGCACGACAACCGCGCGGAGCAGGTACTCCGACGCGGCCACCTTTCCCAGGTCGATCGGCCCCTGCGCCATCAGCCGTCCCGCGGTGTTGGTGTCGGACACCGGCAGACGCGACGTCGCCAGCGACGGCCCTGTTTCGCTGTCAGCGATTTCCAGCCTCACTTCGCCGCGCGCCGATAGCTCCGGATTGCGGGAGTAGATCTCGAGCGAGGCCATGGCCGCGCGGTTGGCGATCCCGCCATCGACGCTCGGCCGCCACGACTTGCCCGCCGGCTGGAGCACCATCAGATCGCCGAGCAGCATATTCTGGCCCGAGGTCAGCCTGGCTTCAAAGCTGTGCTCGACGGTCCCTTGTCTGCCGTCCTTGTCCACGGCCACGAAACGCACTCTGAAGTTGCCTGTCGGGAGTACGGCGGCCCCCATATAGAACGCTGGCCCCGGCACGGGTCCGCCCGGAGCCAGCGTCACCTGCTCGACGGAGTTGCCGGCGACCCTTCCCCGAACGTCGGTGATCACGTAGCCTACCGTCATCGGTTCGGGAGCCGACAGCCCCTGACCAACCTCTGCCGTGAAGATCACGCGCAGCTTGTCACCCGCCGCGTCGCGAATCGTGTGGGTGCCAATCCGCAGCGGGACGTCGCGTCGAATCGATTGACTTCCCAGCAGGGCCGTCACCGTTTGAAGCGGGTTCCTCTTGGTGGCAACCACGGTCTCGGCGGCGGCGAACTCGCGTCGTGCCCTGATCGTGACGCCCGGGTGGGCCACCTTCACATCGATGTTGTGGCGCTTGCCGTCCTGGTCGCTCGGCAGGGGCTCGAAGCCGAGGAGGTAGTAGCCGGACGACTCGAGCGAGATCCGCGTCATGGCGGGCTCGACCGACGAGGACACGAGGAACATCGCGCCGCGCGCCATGCTCGCCAGCGTCTCGAGGCCGTACCCGCGCACCTCGTCGTCCTCGGACGCGGTTTCAGACGCCAGACGTTCCACCGGGCTGTCCTGCCACCGCGCGAGTTTCAGCACGTAGAGACCCACGCGGGACCGGGCCGCCGCCTCGGCCACGTCGCGGGCGTCGCGGGCGAACTCGACGCGCCCGCCGCCGTGACTGGCCGCCGACAACGCCTGCGAGGCAAAGACCAGCGTCTTGGTCCCGTCGAACACCGAGAGCCCCTTGACCAGTTCGCGCAGGGTCGTCACCGCCTGGCGGCTGCGCGACTTGGCGTCGGTGGCGTATTGCTTCGCTTCGGCGATCACCGCCCGCTGGCACGACAACGGGTCCTCGCCAATCGCCATCTTCGCGCACTCGCGGGCGACGACGTTGTTCATGATTTCCTGGTCGTTGGCGTCAATCCCCAAAGCCTCCCACAGTCCAATCGAGTGCATGGTGAGGAACGGCTGCCAGCGCCCAACCACCTTCCGGAGTGCGTTGCGAATCGCAACCCGGTTGGTGGTGAAGTCAATGCTCGGTCCGCCGGGAATGGCAGCCAGGCCCACCAGGTCGTCAGGAGCGAATCGGTCGATGAATCGTCCGATCTCATCGATCTCGGTGCGGGCCATGCCCGACTGGATGTTGTCCTGGTCGATGACGAGCAGCACGACGCGCCGGACCGCGCTCACCACCTCGGGAGCGTTCGTGCTGAAGCCGCGCCGGAGCGTCGCCTTCGCGCCGAGCGTCTGGTCCACCGAGGACACGGCGACGAAGTCGGCGGACACCACGCGACGGGGCTTGCCATCGACGGTCACCGTGAACTGGTCGGTGCGCAGGCCGCGGATTGGCCGACCCTGGTCGTCCACGACGGTGACGTCCACCGCCACGAGATCGACGCCGGCCTTGAATACCGGTGGCTGCTGGCCGGTGGCGGAGGCCGCGGCCGCCAGACCGATGGCGATGCTGAGACCCGCAACGAACCGCATGAGCTTCCTCCTGGATCGCGTAACCACGGAAGGGAGGACATCGTAGCACGGGGAAATCAGGTGCCGGGGTTACCGGCGGTGCTGGGGTGCTGAAGGCGCGTTGCCGAAACTTCGGATGCGGATTCGATTCGCCCTTTGCAGACGTTCGCCGAATTGTCGCGTCGGTCCTGTCGCGTCTGTCCTGTTGCGTCCGTCCTTGACATCGGACGAGAGCTTTACCTAGACTGCCCTCGGCTCGGCTCGGTTGTTCTGCCCCCTGCCGCGTGCGATCTCGGCGCCCCCCGACATCGACGCGGCCCGCAATCATCGTGGACGCGTTCGGCTCGTCGCACGGTTTCCCTTGAGAAAGGGCGATCGATCGGCTCGGTGTCCCATACGGCGAACCCCGAGTGGGTGTGGCGGCAGCGCATCATTCTCCATGCCACCCCCTCGAACGGCGATGGGATCCGTTGTGGCGTCTGCCGCGACTGGCGGCGGCGTTCGGCGCCGGTTCCTCTCGGACGGCGCATGTGTCACTTGCCATGGAGGATGGCTCAATGAAGAGAATGGGTCTGATTCTCGCCCTGTGTCTGATTGCGGGGATGTTCGCCCTGCCGGTCAGCGCGCAGGAACAGACTGGCTCGATCGAAGGCATCGTCAAGGACTCGTCGGGCGCCGTGCTGCCTGGCGTGACCGTCGAAGCGCGCAGCCCGAGGGTCGTCGGCATCAGTACCGCCATGACCGACTCGAAGGGCATCTTCCGCTTCCCCGCGCTTCCGCCGGGAGAGTATGAACTCACCGCGAACCTGCAGGGGTTCAATCCCGCGAAGCAGTCGAACGTGTCGATAGCGCTCGGCCAGTTGATGAAGGTCGACCTGACCTTGTCGGTTGGAGGCGTGCAGGAGAGCGTTCAGGTGACGGCGGAAGCGCCGCTCATCGACACCAAGCAGAACGCGCAGTTCGCGACCGTGCAGCGCGACTCGATCGACAAGCTGCCGAAGGGCCGCGACTTCACGTCGGTCGTTGCCGTCGCGCCCGGAGCCCAGAGCGAACCGTACTCGGGGGGCATCCAGATCGACGGGTCGAGCGGCTCGGAGAACAAGTTCATCGTGGACGGGATGGACACGACGAACCTCCGCAGCGGCACGTCGCGCAATACCGTGCTCGTGGACTTCATCCAGGAAGTCCAGGTGAAGTCGGCCGGGTACAACGCCGAGTACGGCGGTTCCACCGGCGGCGTCATCAGCGCGATCACCAAGTCGGGCAGCAATGCCTACCACGGCGGCGCTGGTCTCTACTACGAGAGCAGCAAGCTCCGGAACCAGAACTTCAACTTCGATCGGATCAACACCTTCTACGATAACGGCGTCATCGACGGCAAGGTGGAATCGACGCAGACGCCGGTTGATCCGCGCAACTACTACAACCCGGTGTTCGACGTCGGCGGCCCGGTGCTGAAGGACAAGGTGTGGTTCTACGCCGGCTACGCGTACACCAACGAGAAGTCCGAGCGCACGGTCAAGTTCCTGAACTCGTCACCGAGCACGGATCCGAACAAGGTCTCGAAGACCTATTCGGACACCACGAAGAACAGCTATCTGAACTGGAACGTGAACACGTCTCTCGGGCCGAACGTCCGCGTGAAGATATCGGGCGCGAATCAGTGGCAGAGTCAGCGGGGGTTGCTGCCCTCCGTCCTGGCGAACGGGTTCACTCTGACGGGCGCGTCGGGCTACGCGCTGGAAGGCCGGAAATCGGACGGCTATTCGCAGGCTGCGTATGACGCCCGTCCGGAGATGCTGAAGTCGTTCTACGACGACCAGGGCTCCGACTACGTCAACAACATGTACTCGGGGAACGTGGACTGGGTCATCACGCCGACCTTCTTCGCGAATATCACCGCCGGCTCGCTGCGGTATGACACGAAGACCCCACCGGAGTACATCGGCTCGACGACCCAGCACTACTTCGGCTCGTCGAACCTGACCTACCTCCCGACCGTCATTCCGAACAACCTGCGGTACGGCTCGGCCTACGTCGATGGCAAACTGTCGTCCGGCACCAACAAGGCGTTATACGGTCGCTTCTTCTTGAATGCCAACTCGATCTGGTACAAGTCGCTCGGTGGCCAGCACACGTTCAAGGCGGGCATGCGCTACGAGCGGCTGAGCCAGGACAACGACAGCGGCAGCACGGGCCTCAAGGCGCCGCGCATCTACCTCTACTGGAACCAGTCGACGACCGACGTGAACGGCGCGAGGGTTCGCGGCACCTACGGCTACTACAAGGTGCGCCAGATCCTCACGAAGGGTGCGGTCCACTCGGACAACTTCTCCTTCTGGCTGCAGGACAGCTGGTCGATCAACCGCAAGTTGACGATCAACGCCGGCGTCCGGGCCGAGAACGAGCATGTGCCGACCTACACGCAGACGTCGGATGCCAAAGGCATCGACTTCGGCTTCGGCGACAAGATCGCTCCGCGCATCGGCTTCGCCTACGACATCAAGGGCGACAGCCGCTGGAAGGTGTACGGCAGCTATGGTCACTTCTTCGACATGACCAAGCTGTCGCTGCCGATGGGCTCGTTCGGCGCGGACAAGTGGACCGACTTCTACTTCACGATGGACACGTACGACTGGCCGACGATCAACTGCACCGACGGCACGACGGGCACCGGCTGCACGGGCGGCAAGCTCATCAAGAGCCGTGACATGCGGTACAACTCGTCGCTCAACGACCCGCGCCTGATTCCGTACTACGGCGCGTCCCGAAGCGCTATCGACCCGACGTTGAAGCCGTACCAGACCCGCGAGTTTACGATGGGGCTGGACCACGAGCTGAATCCGACGATGTCGATCGGCGTTCGCTACGTACACAAGTGGATGGTGAAAGCAATCGAGGACGTGGGCCGTCTGCTGCCGTTCGGCGAGCTGTACTTCATCGCCAACCCCGGGTACGGCGACTCCTACACGATCCTGCCGGACTTCCCCGACAAGCACACGCCGCCGGCGGAACGGAAGTACGACAGCGTGGAAGTTCGCCTGAAGCGACGCCTCCAGAACCGGTGGCAGGCTGAGGTCAGCTACACCTTCAGCCGGCTGTGGGGCAACTACTCGGGCCTTGGCGCCTCCGACGAGGAAGGCCGCACGGACCCGAACAACAACCGTTCGTTCGACTCGCTCTATCAGTCCTTCAACCAGAGTGGCACCTGGGCGTACGGTCCGCTGAAGACCGATCGTCCGCACGTCTTCAAGGTGCAGGGCTCGTACGACATGCCGTGGGGCACGACTGTGGGTCTGTTCGGGATCTTCCAGAGCGGTATCCCGTGGTCGTCGTACCTGAGCTGGGAAGGCTACTCGCCGGTGTTCTTCCAGGACCGCGGCAACATGGGCCGGACGCCGTTCTACACGCGCATCGACCTGTCGCTGTCGCACGAGTTCCGGATCAAGAACAACCGGATCTCGGTCAATGCCAACATCAGCAACCTGCTCAATTCCGACACCGTCACCGACTACTGGGAAAACGTCTGGCGTGACGACATCGCCGGGTATAGCGACCAGCAGTTCTTCGCCGGCTTCGATGCCTACAAGCTCGCGGCCGCTCAGAAGGCCTCTGGTTCGACGCTGCGCGACAACCCGCTGTTCGGGAAGCCCTACGGCCGTCTGGGCGCCCGCTCGGCTCGGTTGAGCGTGCGGCTCTCGTTCTAGATTCGCGACACATCGGGTGGTGTGGCCGCGCGGGGCAACCCGCGCGGCCGTTCTTCTGTACGCGGACAGAAATCAGAGGCATTCCTCCTTCATCCTTCCTCCTTCCTCCTTCCTCCTTCATCCTTCATCCTTCATCCTTCATCCTTCGCCCTTCATCCTTCGCACCAGCACACTCCCCGCGGCGAACCAGCCGGTCACATTGGCGAGCGTCCGGAACATGTCGGGAATCGTGTCCACTCCCATCAGGACCCCGATGCCTTCGGGCGGAACGCCCGCCGCCGCGAGCACCGGCGCCATCGTGATGATCGCGCCGGCGGGAATGCCGGGAATCGTGAACGACGTGACGACGACGGTCACGAGCACCGTCGCCAGTTGAGCGGGCGCCAGCGCGATCCCATACAGGCGGGCGACGAACAGTACGGCGACGGTCTGCGCGATCGCGCCGCCGACCCTGAACATCGACGCTGCCAGCGGCACGAAGAACGCGCTGAAATCCTCGGGCCAGTCCAACCCCTTCCGTACCCCGTCGATGGTGGCCGGCAGGGCGGCCAGCGACGACCGCGACGAGAACGCCACCGCCTGCGCGGGACCGGCAGCTCGCGCGAACCGCCCGAATCGAACGCCGCCCGCGAGCCACGCGACCGGATACAGCACGACCACGATGAACAACCCGCTGACGAGCGACAGCAGGACGATGTAGCTCACCAGTGCGCCGGCGGCCGAGAGCCCCATTCGTGCGCCGAGCGGCAACGCCAGCGCGAACACACCGACCGGCGTTGCCGTCAGCACCCACCGCACCAGGGCCAGCATCGCGTCGGAAACCCCGTGGAAGAAGCCGACGACGATGTCGCGCCGTTTCGAGTCGATGACCGTCAGCGAGAGGCCGAAGGCCAGCGCGAACACGATGAGCGGCAGGATCGCCCCGTCGGCGGCTGCCTTGAGCGCGTTGATCGGCACCAGGTCCACAAGCCACTGTGACCAGGACGCGAGTTGGCGTGCATTGGCAGCGGCCGCCTTCCCCGCATCGGCCGCGCTCGCCCGAAGCCCGGAGGCGACAGCGGGATCGATCGCGAGCCGGCCGAGCAGCGGGTACGCGCACGCCGCGCTGAACGCGGTCGCGGTGCTGATGAGCACGACGAACAGCGCCAGTGCCCTCCCGCCGACCGAACCCACCGATCTCGCGTTGCGCATCGAGGCGGCGCCGACGATGAGGCCCGAGGCGACGAGCGGGATGACGGTCATCCGAATCGCGTTGACGAACAGCAGGCCGATCGGCTCGACGACCCCGGGAATCGACTGCCACCAGCCCGAGCCGGCGCTCGCGATGCCAATTCCGATCGCCAGGCCGGTAGCGAGACCCAGGAGGACGCGGAAGGTGAAGGACATAATCAGAAGTCAGGGATCAGGGACGGAGATCACGGACGGAGATCACGGACGCAGCAGCAGCCGCACGCCGAAGCCCACGAGAATGACACCTGTCAGCCCCTCGAGCGTGCGGCGCACGGCGGGCCTCGCGAATCGGTCGGCGAGCACGCCTAGCGCACTCGCGTAAATCGTCAGCCACACCAGGCTCATCGACACGTGCGTGGCGGCGAGCACGAGAAACCGCGCGAAGAACGGATCCTGCGGCCCGATGAACTGCGGCAGGAACGTCATGTAGAACAGCACCACGGGCGGGTTCAGCAGGTTCGTCAGCACGCCGCGCGTGATGCACGCGAACAGGTCGGACGGCCGCTCCACGTGTTCGGGCAGGGTCATCCGACCGCCCGATGCGGCTGCCCCATCGGGCGTCGGCTCGTGAATGGCATGGGTGTCCCGCCCTTCCACCAACGCCTGCCACACGCCTCGGATCCCCAGATACGTCAGGTACCCCGCGCCGGCGACCTTCACCACCTGCAGCGTCCACGGCCACTGGTGGAAGATGAACGACATCCCGAGCGCCGACCCCAGTGCCAGCGTGGAATTCCCGATGTTGATCCCGAGGACCGTGTAGAGCGCCGCCCGCCGTCCCTCTCCGAGCGTCGCCTCCATGACGACGGCCATCGTCGCGCCAGGGCTGATGACCAGCAGCGCCGAGATCGTCGCATACGCAAGATACCGAGCGTCGAACATCGGGCGATTCTACACAACTCTCACGCCGAACCCCACGACGCTGAGCGATGACCTCGTGAGTCCCGGCCCAGGCGTGGCGCCCGAGCGCATGGTCGAGGACACGTTGGAGGACGAAATGAAGAGCTTCGGTCGCCGAACCCGGCCGACGGCCGTGGACGACGCCACGGAGACGCTGGAGAAGAAGGTCCGACGGATTTGAAAGAAACTACCTGTCCAGCACCTCTCGCACCGTGCGAACCAGCGCCTCGGCGCGGACCGGCTTGAGCAGCGTGGCGTGGGCACCGAGCATCTCGGCGGTCCGCAGGAAGCGGCCCCCGAATGCGCCGGACATCGCGACGATCTTCACGCCGGGGTGGCGCTTGCGCATCTCGCGAATCGTCTCGATCCCTTCCTGCTCGGGCATCACGAGATCGGTGATCACGAGGGACACGCCGCCCCCATCCACCTCGGCGGTCGCCTGTCGGCCGTTCGCGGCCTCGGCCACCCGGTAGCCGGCCGCTTCCAGGAACTGCCGGAGCAACCGCCTGATCTCCACCTCGTCGTCAACCACCAGGATGCAGCCAGCAGGTGTTCGCGCGTCGAGCACCTGCCGCACCTTGCGCGCAAGCCCGTCGGGAGTGAACGGCTTCTGCAAATACTCGGCGTCGGCGGGCATCTGCTCCTGCTGCATCGCCGCGTGATCGGCGTAGCCCGACATGAAGATGATCTTGACGCCGGGCCGCATCGGCGCGACGGTCCTCGCCAGCTCCAGCCCTCCCATTCCCGGCATCACGACGTCGGTCAGCACCAGATCGATGGCGCCGGGCTCCTGCCTGGCCACCTCGATCGCCTGGTTCCCGTCGCCCGCCGACAACACCCGGTAGCCATACATCGTCAGCACCTGCAAGGCGAGCTGGCGGACCTCCGGCTGGTCCTCCACGAGCAACACGGTCTCGCTCCCCTCCACGGTCGTCGTGCGAGGCGATTCCTCCACCACCGGCGTCTCGACAGCATCGACGCGCGGCAGGTAGATCTTGAAACTCGATCCGTGTCCAGGTTCGCTGTACACCCAGATGATGCCGCCGCTCTGTTTGACGACGCCGTACACCGTCGAGAGACCGAGGCCCGTCCCCTTGCCGGGGACCTTGGTCGTGAAGAACGGCTCGAAGATCTGCGCGCGCGTCGCCTCGTCCATGCCGCTGCCCGTGTCCGTCACGCCGAGGAGCACGTATGGTCCCGGCTGGCTGTCCGGATGCCGGCGCGTCATCTCCTCGCTGAGTTCGACGTTCGCCGTCTCGATGATCAGCTTGCCGCCCGATGGCATCGCGTCCCGCGCGTTCACCGCGAGGTTCATCAACACCTGCTGCACCTGGACCGGGTCGGCCTGTACGTGGCCGAGCGCCGTATCGCGTGCGAGCACGAGCTCGATGTCTTCGCCGATCAACCGCCGCAGCATCAGCTCGAGATCGCCGACCACCGCGTTGATGTCGAGCACCTTCGGCTGGAGCACCTGGCGGCGGCTGAAGGCCAGCAACTGCTGCGTCAGGCCGGCCGCCCGGTCGCCGGCCGACTTGATCTCCTGAATGCTGTCGCGGAGGGGATCGCGAGGGTCGAGCAAGCCGAGCGCCAGCTCCGAGTAACCGTTGATGACGGTGAGCAGGTTGTTGAAGTCGTGGGCCACGGCGCCGGCCAGCCGGCCGATGCTCTCGAGACGCTGCGCCTGCAGCAACTGCTCTTCGAGACGCTTCTGCTCGGTCGTGTCCTCGAGAAGCCCAATGACGCCGGTGAGCGTGCCGTCAGGCCCTGTCAGCGGCACGGTGGACAGCCGAACCTGGATGTGGCTGCCGTCCTTGCGAACACACGGCCTGTCCAGCCCGGCCACCACGTCGCCCTTTTCGGTGGCTGCGCGGATCTGCGCGAACTCCCCCAATTTGTCCTCGGGCACGATCGGGAGGCGCGACCCGATCGTCTCCGCGGATGTCCAACCAAACATCCGTTCGGCGGCGGCGTTCCACATGTTGACGCGGCCGTCCATGTCGAGCGCGACGATGGCGACAGGCGCGGAATCGAACAGCACCGACGCCAACTGCGCAACCTCTCGCCTCTCCTCCTGCGCCCGCCGTCGCTCGGTGATGTCGTGCACGAACACACACGCCATCGTCAGATCGCCCTGATGCATCAGGTTTGCGCTGACGGCCACCGGGATCAGGCGGCCGTCCTTGGCCCGTTGCCGCCGCTCCACCGTCCACGCGCCACCATGCTCCAGCATCGCCCAACGTTCCCGCCAGACCTCTGGCGTCAACGCCGGGTCGAGATCGAAACCCGTCATCGAGGCCAGTTCGACCGCCGTGTAGCCGAGCGTGCGGCTGGCCGCCTCGTTGGCGTACAGGATCCGCCCGTTGGCGTCGAGGAAGTAGACCGTGTCGGCCGCCTGCTGGACGGCCAGGCGCATCATCGCGCCGAGATCTTCGGGAGTGAGACGGCCGGAAGTGTTCGTGGCGCTCAACGGAAGACCCTCCATCATCCACTATCTTAAGGCCGACGGTGGGGCTATCTCAGCCAGAAATGCGACGGCAAGGACAGCAGGGCGTACCGAGTGCGAATCTCCGCGACGCGCGCGGCGTAGGTCGATTTTTGAAATTCGCCGCGCAGCAGGGCGGCCCGGAGGCGTTGCAATTCGAATCGATACCAGTCGTGCAGGATCGATCGGAGGCGTTCCGGCGACGTGCTGGCGAGCGGCCGCAGCCCGTGTCGTAGCAGCGCGGTGAGCACCTCGGGGCGATAGCAGTAGACCATCGAGGCGGTCCAACACCGAGTCAGCAGAAGACGCTCAGTTGCAGGCCTACTTCTTCCTCACCGCCGCGTCCCGTTTCGCCTTGAATTCGGCGCCCGGTTTCCATTGGGGGTATGTGTCGGCCTGCGCGACGCGGTAGCCGATGGTGCCGAACAACTGCAGGTCCTGCGCGCCGCCGCTCAGGTCCCAATCCGGTTTCACCGTGTCGGTGGGCTTGTGATAGAGATTCGCGAAGAAATCCTTCCGTACCTCGAGCCCATAGCCGGCCGGCTTGCCGATGTAGTCGTCACCGTGATCCGGCTCGAACGCCGGCACTCCCTGTCGCGCCAACGAGAAGTGGTCGGAGCGGTAGTACATGCCCCGTTCCGGCTCCGGGTCGGGCTTCAACACGCGCCCCTGTTCAGCCGCCGCCACCCGTGCATAGTCATCGAGATCGGACGCGCCCAGGCCGATCACCGTGAGGTCCCTCGTCTTGCCGTGGACGTTCAGCATCTCGAGGTTGATCTCCGCCAGCGTCTTCTCGAGCGGATAGATCGGATGGGTGGCGTAGTACTCGGACCCGAGCATCAGTTGCTCCTCGCTCGTGACGGCCAGAAAGAGGATGCTGCGCTTGGGTGCGGTCGGCAGTGCCGCGAAGGTACGCGCCAACTCCAGCAATCCGCCGACGGCCACCGCGTTGTCCAGGGCGCCATGATAGACAGGATCGCCGTTCAGCGGGGCTCCGATGCCGAAGTGGTCCCAGTGCGCCGTATAGAGCACGTACTCGTGCTTCAACGCCGGGTCGCTGCCCTCGACCCTGCCGATGACGTTTCGCGACGCCAGCGTGCGGATCTTATTGACGAGCCGCATCGACGCGTTCAACCCGAGTGACACGGGCTTGAACTCGAGTGTCGCCGCCTGCTTCTTCAGGGCGTCGAAGTCGCGACCGGCCAGCGCGAACAGCTTCCGCACCTGCTCGAGCCGAATCCACCCCTCGATTGCCGGACGTGTCATGTTCCCGTCCGGCTGAGCAATATCGAACTGTTCGCCCGTCTTCACCTGGACGACCGAGAACGGATACCCGGCCGGCCCGGTCTCGTGGACAATGAGAGCGGCCGCCGCCCCGAGCTTCTGCGCAATCTCGAACTTGTACGTCCAACGGCCGTAGTACGTCATCGCCTTGCCGCCGAACATCTTCGGGTCGAGTTCGGCCGGGTTCGCGCGGTCGGCGACGGGGGGGTCGCCAACCAGCATCACGAGTGTCTTGCCCCTGACGTCGAGGCCCTTGTAGTCATCCCAGCTGAACTCGGGCGCCTGAACGCCGTACCCGACGAACACCATCTCGGAGTTGCCAAGTTCGACCGTCGGCACCGAACGCTTCGTCCACGCGACAATGTCGTCCTTGAACGCGAGGCGAAGGGCCTGAGCGCCGTCCTTCGTCACCGTCATCGCGGTGGCCGGATCGGGCGTGATGCCAACGAGCGGAACATTCTGGAAGTAGGAGTCGGCCGGCGCGCCGGGCTTCAGACCGAACTTGCGGAACTGATCCGCGATGTACGTCACCGTCAGTTCCTCGCCCTTCGTTCCCGGCGCCCGTCCCTCGAACCGATCGGACGACAACGTCATCGCATGCTGGAGCACGGCGTTGGCGTCGATGGCGGGCAACGTCGCCGGCAGTTGGGCGAACACGAATCCCGAGAAGGCGAACAGCAGCCCGAGAGAGGCTGCCAGTGCTCGTGCTGTCATCGAAGTCTCCGCCGACGGGAGGGGCGCCTTCTGAGGCGCCCCTCCCCTGGTTGCCGCCCGCTTCTGCCGCGATGGCGTTTACCGCGCCCGAAGCATCTCGTCCCGTTTCGCCTTGAACTCGGTGCCGGGTTTCCACTGAGGGTATTTCTCGGACTGCGCGATGCGGTAACCGACCATCCAGAAGTACTGCAGGTCCTCGACCGCGCCGCTCATGTCCCAGTCCGGCTTCACCTTGTCGGACGGCTTGTGGTAGTCGTTCGCGATGTAGGCGTCGCTAATCTGCTTGCCCCACCCTTCCGGCTTGCCGATGTACTCGATCCCGCCGCCGCTCGCCAGCGCGGGGACGCCCTGCTTGGCAAACGGGAAGTGATCGGACCGGTAGTAGCCGCCCTTCTCGGGCTCGGGATCCGGCTTGATGACGCGGTGCTGCTCGGCGGCCACGGCCTGCGCGATGTCGTCGAGTTCGGAGTTGCCCAGACCGGTCACCGTGAGGTCGCTCGTGCGGCCGTTCACGTTCAGGCCGTCCATGTTGACGACGCCCAACGTCTTCGCGAGCGGGTACAGCGGGTTGCGTGCGTAGTAGTCGGAGCCGAGCAGTCCCTGCTCCTCCGCGGTGACCGCCAGCATCAGGATCGACCGCTTCGGTGCCACCGGGAGCTTCACGTACGCGCGGCCGAGTTCGATCATGCCGCCGATGCCGGTCGCGTTGTCCTTTGCACCGTGGTAGATCTTGTCGCCGTTGATCTCCGGCCCGATGCCGTAGTGGTCCCAGTGCCCCGTGTAGATCACCCACTCGTTCTTCAGCGTCGGATCGCTGCCCTCGACTTTGCCGACGACGTTGGTCGAATCGATCGTCCGGATCTTGCTGTGCAACGTCATCGAGGCGGTCACGCCAAGAGGCATCGGGGTGAACTCACGCGTCGCGGCGTTCTTCTTCAGCGTATCGAAGTCCTTGCCCGCCATGGCGAACAGCTTCTTCGCCTGGTCCAGCGTGATCCAGCCCTCGATCGCCGCGCGGGACATGTTCTTGTCGGGCGCCACCAGATCGAACTGCTCGACCACCTTGCTCTGGACGACGGAGAACGGGTAGGCAGCGGGCCCGGTCTCGTGGACGATCAGCACACCCGCGGCGCCCATCTTCTGCCCCATCTCGTACTTGTAGCTCCAGCGCCCGTAGTAGGTCATGGCGCGGCCGCCGAAGAACTTCGGGTCGAGCCTGGTCGGGTCTGCGGGATCCGGCAGCGGCGGGTCGTTGATCAGCACGACCATCGTCTTGCCCTTGAGATCGACGTTCTTGTAGTCGTCCCAATTGAACTCGGGTGCCTGGACGCCGTAGCCGACAAATACCATCTCCGACTTGTCGAGGCTGACGGTCTCGGTCACGCGCTTGGTCCAGGCAACCACGTCGTCTTTGAACTTGAGCTTCTGTTGCTTGGCGCCCTTCCGGAAGACGAGCGTCGTCGCGGGGTCAGCGGTGATGCCGACCATCGGCACCTTCTGGATGTAGGTGCCATCCGGATTCCCCGGCTTGAGACCGGCCTTCTTGAACTGGTCGGAGATGTAGGCGACGGTCAGTTCCTCCCCCTTCGTGCCCGGGGCGCGTCCCTCGTATTCGTCGGACGACAGGACCTTCGTGTGTGCGAGGACGGCGTTTCCGTCCACGGCAGGAAACGCAACCGCCGCCGGCGTTGGGGCCGGCGCCGATTTCGATCCGCCACAGGCGGCCGGCCAGACGGCCACCGCCAACAGCAGGGTAACGGCAGACAGACGGTTCATCAGATGGACTCCTCGAGGGCAAGACGGAGGAATTCTATCAGGTGCAGGGGGTGCTGGGGGTGCTGGACGTGCTTCAGGTGCTAGTGCTGGGGGTGCTAGGGGTGCTGGAGGTGCTTCAGGTGCTAGTGCTGGGAGTGCTACAGGTGCTGCGGGTACCAGTGCTGGGGGGTGCTGGGGGTGCCAGTGCTGGGGGTGCTGCGGGTGCCAGTGCTGGGGGTGCTTGCAGCCACGGCACAGTCCGCACGTTCTGCCAACAGCACCAACGCCACCGGATCTTCATTACCCTCAGTGTCTCCGGCACTTCCAGCACCGCACCTTCAGCACCGCACCTTCAGCACCGCACGTTCAGCACCGCACCTTCAGCACCGCACCTTCAGCACCCTCAGCACCGCCAGCACCGCCAGCACCGCACCTTCAGCACCCTCAGCACCTCCAGCACCCCCAGCACCTGATTGGTATCCTTCGTGCACCCATGTGGTCATGGCCAAGCGGTATCAAGACCTCATTGCGTGGCAAATCGCCGATGAATTGCGGCGGGAGATCGTGCAGATCACCGCATCCGGGAACGTGACACGGGACTGCAAATTCTGCAGTCAAATCAGGGACTCATCCCGATCCGTTTCTGCCAACATCGCCGAGGGCTTCGCCAGGTTCTCGCATCGGGACTTCGCCCGATTCCTGGTCATCGCTCGCGGTTCGCTCGTAGAGACGGAAGTGCATCTGCGCGACTGCGTTGACCGCGGGTATCTCGAGCCTGCCGAGCACTCGCGCCTCGCGCTTCTCGCTCGACGGGCGATGGTTGCGCTGACGAGGCTCTTGACGTATTTGAGGACGCACCGAGACAGGTGCTGATGGTGCTAGAAGTGCTGAAGGCGTGCCGGGGGTGCGGTGCAGATGGTGCTTGAGGCTGTCCCGGTTTGGTGAACAGGTTGACGCTTTCGGTCTCCGGATCGGACAAGAATGATGATGAGAGCCTGTGGAAAACCTGTTCTGTGGTTTTCCAAGGAGCGCTGGGCGGCGTCCGCGGCTCCGGCAGTTTCCACAGGCCGCTCGTCACCCGACCGCCTCGGCAGTCTGGTCGACGGCCGAGCGCGCCCAGCCGCCGCCTTGACGTTCGAACTCCACCGGCGAGAGGTAGTCCAAGCCCGAGTGGCGGCGCGTGGGATTGTACCAGCCTTCGATGAAGTCAAACACCGCGAGCCGGCCCACGTCGGAATGTAGGTGATGTCCGCGACCCAGAGCTGATTCGGTCCCGTGGCCACAAACTGACGCTGGACCAAATCCGGCGCCGGCCGCACGTGCTCCGCGCGGATCGTCGTCACCGGCCACTTCCGCCGACTGACGCCCTGCAAGCCCGCCCGCTTCATGAGCCGCGCGACCCGTTTGCGGCCGACGCGCTTCCCGGCGGCCCGCAGATCGCGGTGCTGCTGGTGCTGCGATGGTGCCCAGGCGTGCACCGTCAGCACCTCCAGCACCGCACCTTCAGCACCTTCAGCACCGTCAGCACCTCCAGCACCGCACCTTCAGCACCCCCAGCACCGTCAGCACCTCCAGCACCTCCAGCACCGACTCGCCTCTCCTGTTATATTTCTTCCCGTGACCCTTCGCCGTGAACTCCGACCGATGGTCGCCCTCGCCGGACCCGTGGTCCTGGCCGAGGTCGGCTGGGTGACGATGGCGATCGTGGACACGATCGTGGTCGGACCGATGGGGCCGGCCGCGATCGGGGCCGTCGGCATCGGCAGCATCCTGTTCCAGGCACTCGCCATTTTCGGCATGGGCCTTCTGCTTGGTCTCGACACGCTGGTGTCCCATGCGTACGGTGCGGGTCGGCTCGACGAGTGCCACCGCTGGCTGCTGCACGGCGTACTTCTCAGCCTGCTCGTGGCCGCCCCGATGACCGCCCTCGCCTTTGTCGGCATCTCACTGCTGCCGCTGTGGGGATTCACGCCCGAGGTGCTGCGACTGAGCGTGCCCTACCTGCGGGTCCTCACATGGAGCCTGTTGCCGCTGCTCCTCTACGCGTCCATCCGACGGTATCTCCAGGCGCTCGGGATCGTCGCGCCGATCACCTTCGCCCTGGTGAGCGCGAACGTGATCAACGCAGTTGCCGCCTGGGCGCTCGTCTATGGCCACTTCGGCCTGCCCGCCCTTGGCACGGTCGGATCGGGGCTGGCCACGCTCGTGTCGAGGATCTACCTGGTCGCCATGCTCGTGTGGGCCGTGCTCCGGTACGATCGTCACCATCACACCAGCCTGTTCCAGGTCGCGTGGAAGCCCTCGTCGCGGAAGCTGATGCGCCTGTTCCGCCTCGGGCTCCCTGCGGCGACGCAAGTCACGCTCGAATTGGGCGTCTTCGCGGCGGCCAGCGCGCTCGCCGGCCGGCTCGATTCCGTCTCGCTCGCGTCGCACCAGATCACGCTCAATCTGGCGAGCCTCACATTCATGGTGCCGCTCGGTGTCGCCTCGGCGGGCGCCATCCGCGTCGGCCACGCCGTGGGCCGCCGTGACGCCGCGGGCGCGTCGAGGGCCGGATGGACCGCGCTGGCGCTGGGCGCTTGTTTCATGGGCTCGGCGGCGCTCGCGTTCGTCATCGCGCCGTCCCTCTTGATCCGGCCATTCACGTCCGATCGCGCCGTGCTCGCCCTTGGCGCGCGGCTGCTGCTGGTCGCAGCCATGTTCCAGCTGTTCGACGGCGTGCAGGGCGTCTCGACCGGCATCCTTCGCGGCCTTGGCGACACGCGGACGCCCATGCTGATGAATCTCGCGGGGCACTGGATGCTCGGCTTGCCGATTGGGTACGTGCTGTGCTTCCGGTGGAGTTGGGGCGTCATCGGTCTCTGGACCGGCCTGTCGGTCGGCCTGATTGCCATCGGCTGCGTGCTCCTCCTCACCTGGCGGCATCAGGCAAGGAAGCTCGCCTGCCAATTCGCAACCTGATGTGGCACCTCCAGCACCCCCCAGCACCGCACCTTCCGCACCTCCAGCACCCTCAGCACCCCCAGCACCCCCAGCACCGCACCTTCAGCACCTCCAGCACCCTTGGCACCCCCAGCACCTGACCCACCGCTGAGCTCACGTCCGCCCGATCCGCGCCGATTCCTCGGGTAGGGTGATCTGCGCACCCGGTCGTGTACCAGGCCCGCCGGCCTGATCATGTCCGATCCGGCAGGCCGTTGAGAGAGGCGCGGCCCGGCCGGCTGTCGTCGAATTGAGCCCGGAGAATCCAGCCGTTTTCTGCTCTTTCCGGTTCCCAGTGTTCGTTCTCTCAGGACTGAGAGTCTTGCGTGGTCAGACGCGTGCTGTTTGTCGATGATGACCAGACGGTCCTGCAGGAATTGCAGCGCGCCCTGCGGTCGGTCCGCGGCGAGTGGACCGTGGAGTTCGCCCTCACGCTGCCAGACGCGCTCGCCCAGCTCTCCCACGGCGTCTTCGACGTCGTCGTTGCCGACGTGAACTGGCGCGGCGCCAACGGGGGATCGTTCCTCGATGACGTCGCGTCCCGTCAACCGAATGCGATCCGCTTTCTCCTGTCGGAGAGCGCGGGACGCGGCATGCTGATGCGGGCGGGCGGCTCGGCCCACCAGCACCTCTCAATGCCGCTCCACGCCGAAGCCGTCTTCGCGCGTCTCGGGCAGACACTGGCGCTCGGCGACCTCCTGTCCGACGCCTATTTGAGGGGCCTCGTTGCCCGGCTCAAGTCGGTGCCCAGCCTGCCGTCCATCTACCTGGCCATCATGGCGGAAATCCGACAGGAAGAAGCGTCCGCGCGCAAGGTCGGGGAGCTGGTGGCCCGCGATGCGGGCATGGCTGCGAAGATCCTGCAGTTGGTGAACTCTCCGTTCTTCGGCTTCCGGATGCACGTCTCGGATCCGGCGCAGGCCGTGCAACTGATGGGCCTCGAGACCGTCCGCGCGCTGGTCCTGTCGCTGCACATCTTCGAGCAGTTGCACGAACGCGAGGTGCGTCGGTTCAGGCTCGGCAGGGTCTGGCGGCACTCGCTGGCGACGACGAACTTCGCGCGGCTGATTGCCAGAATGCAGGATGGGAACGCGCAGGTGATGAGCGAGGCCTTCACCGCCGCGCTGCTGCACGACATCGGCAAGCTCGTGCTGGCCGCGTCGCTGCCCGATGAATACGAGGCCGCGGTGACGCTGGCCGAACGCGAGGCGATGCCGCTCTGGCTCGCCGAGAAGGACGTCCTCAAGACCACGCATGCGGAGGTGGGAGCCTACCTCCTGGGGCTGTGGGGCCTGCCCGATCCGATCGTGGAGACGGTTGCCTGGCACCACCGCCCGAGCGATTGTCCTTCGATCCACTTCTGTCCGCTCGGCGCGGTTCACGCCGCCAATGCCATCGAACACGAGATGCACCCCGGGGATGTGGTCGGCCGGGGGACCACGGTGGACGAGGCGTACCTCACCCGCCTCGAGGTGCGATGGCAGTACCCCGCGTGGAAGGCGGTCTGCCTCGACTCGGAGGGTGAAGGGTTGGGCCGCGGGCTGGGGGCGAGGATGTAGGCGACTACTGCAGCACGATCAGATCCACTTTCGACGCCGCACCGCCGCCGCGGTACACGCGCTCGCTGGCCCTCTGAAAGTCCGCCTCCGTCGCTTGCGGGATGTCGACGAACTTCTGGGGATTCAGGTTCACGAGTGGGAACCAACTGCTCTGGATCTGCACCATGATGCGATGGCCGCGACGGAACGTGTGGAAGACGTCGGGCATGCCGTACTCGATCTTCGCGACCGCGTCGGGGACGAACGGCTCCGGCTTCTCGAAGCTGTTGCGGAACTTCCCGCGGAAGACCTCGCCGCGCACCAGTTGCTGGTAGCCACCCATCCGGCTGGGTGTGGCGGCCCCCCGCTCGCCACCGGCTGCTTCGGGCCCTTCCTCCTGGTAGTCGTCCGGATACACATCAATGAGCTTGACGACGAAGTCGGAGTCGGTGCCGCTCGTTGACACGTACAGCGTCGGCGCGATCGGGCCGGCGAGGGTGACGTTCGCCTTCAACACGTCTGTCTGGTAGACGAGCACGTCGGGGCGGCGCGAAGCGAACCGCTGGTCGTCGACCATGTGCTCGCGGGTCATGCCCGTGGCGGTGACGTTGGTGTACGGCACCGGCCGCGCGGGGTCGCTCACATATTCGTCGTACGCCGACGCCGCGTCGGTGGGCGCCTCGAACGACAGCCCACCGTCGCGCTGCAGGTAGATCGATCTGCGCACCGTGTTTCTCGGCGGCCACGCGTCGAAGGTCCGCCACTGGTTGCGGCCAGTCTCGAACACGTAGGCTTCGGGCAGCTTGGGATCCGCCTTGCCCTTCAGGAAGGAGGCAAAGAACGGGAACTCGATCTGCGCACGGAAGAACTCCGCGGTCTTCGCGCCGAACCGCACGTCGCCGATCGATTCGCCCGTCGTGCGTGCCCAACCGCCGTGAGACCAGGGCCCCATGACGAGCGTGTTGTACGCGCCCGGGCTCTGCTTCTCGGTGTTCTTGTAGACGGCCAGGGCCCCGAACAGGTCCTCGGCGTCGAACCATCCGCCCACGGTCATGACAGCCGGCTTGATGTTCTTCAGGTGGGGGCGGAGGTTCCTCGCCTGCCAGAACGCGTCGTACGTCTCGTGCGCCATCAGGTCGTTCCAGAACTGCACCTGGCCATGGAAGTAGCGCTCGTTCACGTGCGAGAGCGGACCGAGCTTCTGGTAGAACTGGTAGCCGTCGAGGGTTCCGTAGTCGAAGCGCGCGAAGCCCGTGCGTGTCGGCTTGGGGCGCGGCCAACCGAACCCGGAGAAGAACCCGAAGGCGTGCGGCAGATAGAGCGCACCGTTGTGGTGGAAGTCGTCGCCGATGAACCAGTCGCTGATCGGCGCCTGTGGAGAGACGGCCTTGAGCGCCGGGTGCGCGTCGATCATCCCGATGGCCGCGTAGAAGCCCGGATACGAGATCCCGTACATCCCCACCTTGCCGCTGTTGTTGGGCACGTGCTTGACGAGCCAGTCGATCGTGTCCCAGGTATCGGTGGCCTCATCGAAGTCGGTCGGGCCGCTCTTGACCGGCTTGTACGGACGCATGTCCACGAATTCACCCTGGGACATCAGCCGGCCCCGCACGTCCTGGTAGACGAAGATGTAGCCGTCGCGCATGAAGAGCCCCGACGGCCCGAGGCTCGACGGATAGTTGTCCACGCCGTACGGCGCGACGCTGTAGGGCGTGCGGTTGAGCAGGATCGGGTACGACTGAGAGCTGTCTCTCGGCACGTAGACCGCCGTGAACAGCTTCACGCCGTCGCGCATCGGGATCTCGTACTCGAACTTCTTGTAGTGGGCCTTCGCGTAGTCTGGAGTCTGATCGGCGGCCACCTGCCCGGTGGGCGCCCGCCCGATGGGCGGCACACGGGATCCCGTCGCGCCGAGCGCGACGAGCGCAGCCAGCCCGACGAGCACGGCCAGCCCGACGAGCACGGCCGGCCAGATGGAGCGACGAATCGTTGATCTCATGGAGCACCTGTGGAACGTGTCTTTGGGTGATTCGTCCCGTGATGCTACCATAGCGCTCTGCCCCGTCTCCGTGTTCTCCATCCCCCTCCGTCACCGGGAGCCTTGAGCATGGTGTTCGATCCGCCGGCGGCGGGCCGCCGCGAATTCCTGCTGCGCGTGCTGCGGGTAGGCGGCGTGAGCGCGGCGACCTTGGGCGGCGCCGCCTGGCTGCGCAGCCGAAGCGACAAGCCGAGGGAATCCGATGTCCTCGTCGCCGATCGCCGCACCGGGGTGCCCACCGACCCCGGCCTGCCGGAGATGGTCGTCGCACAAGGCGAATCGCCGCAGGCGCTCCTCCGCCGGGCGCTCGACGAACTCGGCGGCATCCGCCGCTTCATTGCCAGAGGCGACGTCGTCGTCGTGAAGCCGAACATCGGGTGGGACCGGGGGCCCGAGCAGGCCGCCAATACGAATCCGGTGCTCGTCGCGGAAATCGTGCGCGTGTGCCAGGAGGCGGGCGCGAAGCGGATCGTCGTGACCGACGTCAGCTGCAATGACGCACGGATGTGCTTCGAGCACAGCGGCATCGCGGCGGCGGCGAAGGATGCCGGTGCGGACGTGATCTTGCCCGACGAGCGGCGGTTCCGGGAAGTGAACCTGGGCGGCGACGTCCTCACGACTTGGCCCGTGCTCGAACCGTTCCTCTCGGCGGACAAGATCATCAACGTGCCGATTGCCAAACACCACAGCCTGACCGGCTGCACGGTCGGCATGAAGAACCTCTACGGCATCATCGGCGGACAGCGGAGCCGGCTGCACCAGCGGATCAACGAGAGCCTCGTGGACCTGACGGCCTTCGTACGCCCGACGCTGACCATCGTCGATGCCTATCGCGTGCTGATGCGCGGCGGACCGACGGGCGGCAGCCTGGCGGACGTGGAGTTCAAGAAGACGTTGCTCGCGGGCACCGACCCGGTCGCCCTCGATTCCTACGCGGCCAAGGCCTGGTGGGATCTCGACCACCAGCGACTGCCCTTCCTGCGAATTGCGCAGGCCCGGGGCCTGGGGAAGGCGAACTTCGAAGAGGTGCGGACGAAGATCGTGACGGTGTGAGCCACTCCTATGGCTGTCCTCTCCCAACCGACTCTCGCGCGACTCCGACGCGTCTCACAGGTCGCGTTCGTTGCGGCGTTTCTCTTCCTCCTGTTCAAGTCGGAGTTCACTGGTTCGTTCCGGGGTGCAGTCGGCGACGTCCGCCTCCCATGGCCGGTCTCCCTGTTCCTCGAGGCCGACCCGCTCTCCGCCCTCACCACAGCGCTGTCGACGCGCACGCTGTATCGCGGTCTGTGGTGGAGCCTCGTCGTGCTGGTTCCCACGTTCTTTCTCGGCCGGTTCTTCTGCGGTTGGATCTGTCCGCTCGGCACGCTCAACCACTTCTTCGGCAGCCTGCGCTCGGAGAAGAAGCGCGGCAAGTCGCTCATCGAGTCGAACCGCTACAAGCCCTGGCAGGCGACGAAGTACTACATCCTCGTCGTCGTGCTGGTGGCCGCAGCGTGTGGAACGGCCGTCGCGGGCATCGTCGATCCCATTCCTCTCACCGTTCGTTCGCTGGGCCTGGCGCTCCTCCCGGGCGTCCACTACGCGTTCGGCAGCCTGCTGGACGTGTGGTATCAAAGCCCGGTTCGCTGGGTCCGTGTCGGCGCCGACATCGTCCAGTTCCTGCTCCAGGGCACGCTCGTCACCTTCAGGCAGCCGCACTTCCGCCAGGCCTTCATCCTCGGCGTCATGTTCGTCGGCCTGCTCGCGCTCAATCTCCGTATTACCCGGTTCTGGTGCCGTGCGATCTGCCCGCTGGGTGCGTTGCTGGGCCTCGCTTCGCGCTGGTCGTTCGTGCACCTCGTGAAGGACCAGGCGCGGTGCGACACCTGTAACCGGTGCCTGGTACACTGCCAGGGCGGCGATGATCCGATCCCCGGGCCGAAGTGGAAGAAGGCCGAGTGCCACCTCTGCTTCAACTGCGTGGGGGACTGCCCGACGGGCGGCATCGCCTTCGCCATCGGATCTCCCGTGTCGCTGTCAACGACCGTCGAGGTTCCGCAGGCACAGCGGCGAAAGCTGATCACCGGCGCGGTGGCGGGCGCCGCGCTGGTACCGCTGCTCCGGTCAACGACCGGCCTGAAGGTCGAAGCCGACTCACGTCTCATCCGTCCACCGGGCGCCCTCGACGAACCGCACTTCCTCGAGCGGTGCATCCGCTGCGGCGAATGCATGAAGGTCTGCCCGAACAACGCGCTCCACCCGACGTTCATGGAGGGCGGCCTCGAGGCGATCTGGTCGCCCGTGCTCGTACCACGCGTCGGCTACTGCGAGCCGAGCTGTGTGCTGTGCGGTCAGGCCTGTCCGACCGGCGCCATCTGGGAAATCACCGTCGCGCAGAAACTCGGCAAGCCAAGCGGCATGCAGACCGCGGGCGAGACGCCCGCGCCACTCGCAGCCGGGCCACTCGCAGCCAGACCACTCGCAGCCAGACCACTCGCAGCCGGACCACCCGCAGCCAGACCACTCGCAGCCGGGCCGAGTGGCACAGGCGCCCCGCCTGTGCAGACGGCCAACCCCATCAAGATTGGCACCGCCTTCTACGACCAGGGCCGCTGCCTCCCCTGGGCGATGGCCACCGACTGCATTGTCTGCGAGGAGTGGTGCCCGACATCGCCCAAGGCGATCTACCTGGTGACGACCGACATCACCGACGCCGAGTCGAACTCGAAGTCGGTGCGCCGGCCGTACGTCGATCCCAAGCGCTGCATCGGATGCGGCGCCTGCGAGTACGCCTGCCCGGTGAAGGACCGGCCGGCCGTCTACGTGACGAGCGTCGGCGAGACGCGATCGAAGACGAACCAGTTCATTCTGCCCGCGGCACCGAAACGTTAGGCGGCAAGGGGCGGCCAGAGGCCGGGAGATGGCTTGGGGGATTGGGAGCAGGAACCGGGAATTCATCCGCAGCTGAAAGGCAGTCTTGTGAAAAAGAAATACCGCTCGATGGAAGTGGCGCCAGGGTTCAGCCGTCGGGACTTCGTGAAATCAATTGGTGCCGCGTCGGCCGCGGCCGCCGGCGGCCTCGTTCTCGCCGGCCCGGGCTTCGGCCAGACCGCTCCGCCGCAAGCACCGGTCGAGACCAACATCGCCGACTTCCTGAAGGTGCCGAAGACCGCGCGTTCGCTGCCGGGCCCGTTCCCCGGCAAGGTCGTGAAGGTCACCGACAAGCGGTCGCTCGTGGCGGAGAAGTTCGACGGCAAGGCCATCGGCGAGATGGTCGAGAAGGGGATCACGACACTCACCGGCAAGAACATGAAGGAGTCGTTCAAGCTCCTCATCGACCCCAAGGACGTCGTCGGCATCAAGGTGAACCCGGTCGGGCCTCCGCTCATCCACACGCATCCGGAGGTCGTGGACGCGGTCATCAAGTGGCTGGTGGACAACGGTCTCCCCAAGGGCCAGATCGTCATCTGGGACCGCTTCGACTACATGCTCAAGGACGCGGGCTACACACCAGACCGCTTCCCGGGCATCGCGCTCGAGGGCCTGCAGACGATGGACGAGGAGGGGAACAAGTGGCGGGGACCGGATGGGAACCACGTGTCGATCAACAACTTCGACAAGGACGTCTACTACTTCGCCAAGGGCATCGTCGGCAAGGGCGTAAAGGGCTACAAGGATGACGAGTTCTATCTGAACCAGCACGTCTTCAACGGCGAGTACTCGTACTTCGGGAAGTTGCTGACCAAGAAGCTCACCCGGATCATCAACGTCGCCGCCTACAAGAACACCGGCGCGTCGATCTCGATGGCGACGAAGAACATGGGCTATGCCTCGCTCTGTAACGTCGGCCGGCTGCACGCGCCGCTGGCCTTCAAGGCGAGCACCGAGGTCCTGGCCGCGCCGGTGCTGCGGGACAAACTCGCCCTGAACATCACCGACGGCCTGCGCGGTCAGTACGATGGCGGCCCCGACAAGAACGCCCAGTTCGTCTACGAGAACCACTCGCTCTACTTCGCGACCGATCCGTTTGCCCTGGACATGCTCTGTCACCAGGAAATCAACGCGAAGCGGAAGGAGATGGGCGCGACGGTCAACGAGAGCCCGCGGCTCACCGAGTACCTGCGCTACGCCGAGCAACTCGGCCTCGGCGTGGTGGCGGCGGACAAGATGCAGATTGTGAGGGTGTAGGAATGAGGCGGCTCCTGCTCGCGTTCGTGGCCGTCGCGGTTGGAAGCGCCTGGCAACTGGCGGCCGGCGCCCCGCTCGCACCCGGTCCGGTCGGCTCCGCACCCGGGAACGGCCATCCTGTCAGCCTGGGAACCGCACAGGCGGCAAGGACCTCCGGGGACGCCGCGCTGATGCCTGCCGAAGCGGGTCTCCCCGGTTGGAAGAGGATCGAGAACCAGCGCGTGTTCACCCGTGCGGACCTCTACGGGTACATCGACGGCGGCGCGGAACTGTTCCTGGAGCTTGGGTTCGATCAACTGACGCTCCAGAAATACCGCAACGGATCGAACGACGTCGCCGTGGAGATCTACCGGATGGCGGACGGAGCGGCGGCAACCGGCATCTACCTGATGAAGTGCGGGAAGGAAACGCATGATCCGGCGTTCAAGGAGCGCCACACGATCAACCGTCACCAGTTGATGTTCGCGCGGGATCGTTACTACGTCACGATTAACAACCTGTCCGGCGCGGACACGATGGCGCCGGAGCTCGTTCGGTTCGGATCGCTCGTCGGATCGAAGCTGCCGACCGACCGCCCTCCGGTCGAGCTGCAGCGCCTGCCGGTCGCGGGTCTCGTCGCGGGGTCGCAGCGACTGATCCGGGGCCCGTTTTCACTGCAGGCGCTCTACACCCTCGGTGACGGCGATATTCTGCAACTCGGCGGGAAGCTGACCGCCGTCGCGGGCAACTACAGGGACGCGGGCGGCGCATACACGCTCGTGGCGGTCGCCTATCCGGACGCCGCGGCCGCCAGGAAGGCGCTCGCCAACGTGCAACAGAACCTCGACAAGTACCTGAAATCCGTCAATTCGACGCCGTCGCGACTGGTGTTCAAGGACTACGAGAACAAGTTCGGCAGCCTGACTCTGACCGGGCGGCAGATCGAGATTCGGCTGCACCTGACCCGTCAACCGCAGTAGGTTGGCGACCCGACTCACTCCCGGAGTGGCCTGGCGCGACGGGCACCGGGACGCTTGGCGCCAAGTCGTTCCGAGAGCGGGTCTTGCGGGTGACACAGCCGCCGTGGATTTCAACAGCGCAAATAGTAGACAAAACCGCACTCGTGCTGTGAAATCCCGCGCCGAAAACTCGGCGACACTTTGTGAACAGATTCACAAAAGCCCCTTGTCTGCTTCTCGCTGATCCGTCAGAATATATCGGATCGGACGCGGCCGCAGACCGTGTCGAAGGCCACCAGGCTCATACTCGTCCGTTGACGTCTTCATTCATCGTCGCTCTCGTGGCTCTCGTCGGGGACAGTCTCTCGTCCTGTCGTCTGCTGCCGATCCGAGTTTGGTAACGGCACCGCCATCCTGGCGGCGCGACAAACTGGGTCCCCCTCGGGAAGGCACAGCATTTCCTACCTCATTCTCCATCAAGGGATTTGTCCATGTACGACCTGCTGATCGTGGCGGCAATCCTGGCGTGTGCGTTCCAGGCAGTGCGGGGCACACGTCTGCTGATTGCCGCGCTCTGGCTGGCGGGCGCCTCGGCGCTCACGGCTCTCATGATGTATCGCCTTGGGGCACCCGAGGTGGCGGTCATCGAACTCAGCGTCGGCGCCGGTCTCGTCACCGTGCTGTTCGTGTTCGCCATCAACATTGCCGGGGAGGAGCCACCCGTCACGCTACGGTCCCTCGTCCCGGCGCCCCTCGCGTGGATCGCGGCGCTTGGCGCCGTGGCCCTCGGGGCCTGGATGGCGATCCCGAATCTGCGGGCGGAGGCCGGCCTCGTGCAGCCCGATCGGTTTGCCACCGTGCTCTGGGAGCAACGGCGCCTGGACGTGCTGCTTCAGATCGTGCTCATCATCGGCGGCGTTCTGGCCGTGCTCGGCCTCCTCTCGGAGGGGCGCTCGCACGCCCGGAAGGAGAACCACTAATGTCGCTCTCGCTTCCCCTGCTCTCCGCCGTGGCGGTGCTCGGGCTGCTCGGTATCGGGCTGCTCGGGCTGCTGGTCACGCGCAACCTGATCAAAGTGGTCGTGGGCATGCAGGTCCTGGTCAAGGGGGCGATGCTCGCGCTCGTACTCGCGGGCAAGCTCTCCGGCCAGATTCAGACCGGCCAGACGCTCGCGTTGACCGTGATCGTGGCCGACACGATCGTCTCCGTCGTTGCCCTGGCCTTTGCGGTGCAGGTGCGGCGGCAGTTCGGCACCCTGGATCTCCAGGCGCTGTCGACGCTGCGGAGGTAGGCCCATGCCGACGATTTCAACACTCGCCATTCTCTCGATTGCCGTGCCGTGGCTCGGCGCCGTGGTCATCTGGCTGCTCCGCGACCGCGAGGCGTGGGTTCAGCACGCGCTGGCCGTGGCCTTCGCGCTCGCCGGCGCGGTGGCCGCCGTCGCGATGATCCCGTTGCGGACCGAGTCGAACGTGCTGGACTTCCCGCTCGGCGCGGCGTTCGGCCAGGTGACGTTTCTCCCCGACGGTCTGGCCGTCTTCCTCGCCGTCGTCGCGGCCGTCATCGGCAGCCTGGCGGTCATCTTCTCGGTCGACTACATGAAGGGCGAGAAGCAGCTCGCCCGCTATTACGCCTACGTGCTCTTCTTCATCGGCTCGATGGTGGGCCTGGTGCTCTCGAGCAATCTGCTGGTCGTGTTCGTCTTCTGGGAGATCACCGCGCTCTGTTCCTACGCGCTCATCTCGTTCTACAACGACGACCCGAAGGCCGTGGCTGCGGGCATCAAGGCGCTCATCATCACGCAGGTTGGCGGCATCGGTCTGCTGGCCGGCGCCTTGTTCCTCTTCGTCTATCAGGGAAGCTACGACGTGCCGACGTTCCTGGCGAACGCGGGCAAGATCCCGGCCAACGTCCTCGCCCTGATGGCCTTCGGATTCCTCGTGGCGGCGGCGGCGAAGTCGGCGCAGTTCCCGTTCCAGACCTGGCTGCCGGATGCGATGGAAGCCCCGACGCCGATCAGCGCGCTGATCCACGCCGCGACGATGGTGAACGCGGGCGTGTATCTGCTGGCGCGCTTCTACCCGGCCTTCGAAGCGGTGCCGCACTGGAAGCTCGCGGTGCTGACCGTCGGCGCCGTCACGGCGCTGATGGCCGCGCTGATGGCGGTCGTCTCCAATGACCTGAAGCGGGTGCTCGCGTATTCGACCGTCAGCCAGCTCGGCTACATGGTTTACGCGATCGGTGCCGGCGGCCTGTTTGCGAGCCAGTTCCACCTGCTCAGCCACGCGGTCTTCAAGGCGTTGCTCTTCCTCTCGGCCGGCGCGATCATCCACGCCGCCGGCACGCGCGACATGCGCGAGATGGGGGGCCTCGGCAGGCAGATGCCACTCGTCAGAATCGTGATGATCGTCGGCGGCCTGGCGCTCGCCGGCATCCCGATCCTGAACGGCTTCTGGAGCAAGGAACTGGTGCTCGAGGCCGGGCACGAGGGCGGGCCATATTGGGCCTGGCTGATCATGGTGTTCGGTGCCGGTCTCACCGCGCTCTACACGCTCCGGTTCATCACGATGGTGTTCTACGGCGAGCCGCGTGGAAAGGCCCACGTGCACGACGCCGGTCCCGCGATGAAGGTAGCGCTCGTGCCGCTCGCGCTCGGCACGCTCACGACCTGGCTCATCGCCGGCGAGTTCGGGGCGTTCCTGGGCAAGGCGGTCACGGGCGAGCGGCCGGTCGAATCGACCGCCGCGGTCCTGACGCAGGTCGCCACCGCGCCGCTCACGATGGTGGCCCTGGCCGTCGTCGCGCTGGGGTTGATCGCCTGGTGGCAACACGAGCGGCTGAGCGGCGTGGCGACGGCGCTCGGCGGCATCGGGACGATGGCGAGGAACAGCTTCGGGTTCGAGGCCATCAACCGGGGCGTCATTGCGGCAACGGAAGGCGCGGCCGAATCCCTGCGCGGCACGCAGAACGGCATCCTGAACTGGAACGTGATGGCGATCCTTGTCGGGCTGGTCGTCGTCCTGGCCATCCTGGCACTCGGAGGAGCCTAAGACCATGAATCCGACTTTGGCGTTGACCTGGTTACTCGTCCTGCCCCTGGTGGCCTCGCCGATCATCTACCTGGCGGGTCGAATCAACGTGCGCCTGGGCGCGACGGCCGCCCCCGCGCGCTGGCTGTCGGCGCTGACGCTGGCCGCCGCGGGCATCCCGCTCTGGTATCTCGGTGAAGCGGTGCTCTCCGGCGGTCCGGTCGACATGGGCGTCGGGACGATCAGCCTTCGGATGGACGGTGTCGGCCTGCTGCTGGCGGGAACCGTCACCGTGCTCACCTTTCTCGTGTCAATCTTCTCGATCCCCTACATGGCGGGCGAAGAGGGCGAGGAGAAGTACTACGCGCTGCTCGTGGCGATGGCCGGCGCGATGGTCGGTCTCGGCTGCGCGAACGACCTCTTCAACCTGTGGGTCTGGTTCGAGGTGATGACGGTCACGTCGTTCCTTCTGGTGGCGTTCTATCGCCAACAGCGCGGGGCGCTCGAGGCCGGCGTCAAGTATCTCGTGCAGTCGGCGGTCGGCTCGGCGCTGGTGCTGATCGGCATCGCGTTCGTGTTCGCTCAGACGGGCACGCTCAACCTGCAGCAGGTCCTGGCGGCCTCGACGCACTCGACGCCACAGATGCTGGCGGCCGGCGCGCTGTTCCTCATCGGCTTCGGCGTGAAGACGGCGATGGTGCCACTGCACACCTGGCTGCCGGACGCCCACTCACAGGCCCCGAGCGGCATCAGCGCGATGCTGTCGGGCGTCGTGATCGAAGCGGGCCTCATCGCCATGCTCCGCGCGCTCGGGTGCCTGGCGCCCGTGAGCAGCACCTGGGGCGCGTTCATCCTGGCGTTCGGCGCGTTGAACATGGTTGTCGGCAACCTGATGGCGCTGCGGCAGACGCAGGTCAAGCGGATGTTCGCCTACTCGAGCGTCAGCCACATGGGCTACATGCTCATCGGATTCGGCGTGGCGGTCGGTTACGGGATTGCGAACGGCGCGGCCGGCGGGTTCTTCCACCTCTTCAATCACGCGCTGATGAAGGGCCTGGCCTTCATGGCGGCCGGCGCGCTGCTCTATTCGCTGCACGTGGCGCGGGGCAGCCATGATTCGCTGACACTCGACGATTTGAACGGTGCCGCGAACCGCTACCCGATCACGGCCCTCGCGCTCAGCGTGGCGGTGCTCGCCCTCGGCGGCCTGCCGCCGCTCTCAGGTTTCATGTCGAAGTGGCAGATCTTCGTCGCGGGTTTCGAGACGCGGAACGCGGGCGTGGAGGCACTGGTCATCTTCGCGGCGCTCAACAGCGTGCTGTCGCTGGCGTACTATGCACCGCTCGTCAACCGGATGTACCGGCACGAACCGTCGCCAACGGTTGCAGCCGGCCATAACGTGAGCTTCCTGATGGCCGCGCCGCTGGTGGTGCTGACGCTGGCGGTGATCGTACTGGGATTCTGGCCGGGCCTCATGGACTTCATCACGCACCCGGCGGCCGTGCATTTCGTGTCCATCTTCAGCGGCGGTCCGGCGCTAGCACAGTTCTAGGCTCCGGGCCCGGAGCCTTCTTGCGAGGTATCTATGAATTGGCTCTTGTCGCCTCCGGTTGCGTTTCTCGCGTATATCCCGCTGGTGCTCGTGATCGTCGGGGTCGGCCGCCTGTTGGCCGGCCCCGCGAACACCAGCGCCATGAAGTCGAGTGTCTATGGCAGTGGCGAGGCATCGCCCACGTTCGAGGCGGCCCCGGGCTACCAGCCGTTCTTCCTGATCGCGCTGTTCTTCGCCGTCGTGCACCTGGCGATGCTGGTGCTCGGCGTCGGCAGTCTGCCGGCGCCGGCGGGCATCTACCTCATCGGGCTCTTCATCGCCCTCGTGGCGCTCATTCTCGGATAGGAGCGTAGGTATGGCAAACCAGTCGCTGCTCCAGGCCATCATGAATCCCCTGCGGACCTGGGCGCGCGTGAATTCGCCGTGGGCCATTCACTTCAACAGCGGCTCGTGCAACGGGTGCGACATCGAGATCCTCGCCACGCTCACGCCGCGTTACGACATCGAGCGGTTCGGCATCAAGCTCCAGGGCAGCCCGCGGCACGCGGACGTTCTCATCTGCACCGGTCCAGTCACACGCCAGGCGAAGGACCGCCTGGTGCGGGTCTACGAGCAGATGCCCGACCCGAAATTCGTCGTGGCCGTCGGGTCGTGCGGCATCTCCGGCGGGGCCTTCCAGGGCTGCTACAACATCGTCGGCAGCCTCGCGGATGTCATTCCCGTCAGTGCCTTCGTCCCGGGATGTCCGCCGCGTCCCGAAGCCATCATCTATGGCGTCGTCGCGCTGCTGAACAGCCTGAAGCAACCTGCGCCGGCCGCCGCCAGCGCTGAAGCCGTGGCGTGAGGAGACTGGAATGGACACCGCACAGACATTGACCACGGCACAGACCCTGTTGCAGCCCGTCACGGTGGGAGCGCCGAAGATCGAAGGCCACCGCCTGGATATCCCGGTGAAACGGGAGGACCTCCTGCGCGCCGTCAAGATCCTGGTTGACGCGCACTGGGGCTACCTGTCGGCCATCACGGGCCTCGACCTTCCCTGGCCGAAGCCGAAGCCGGGAATCAAGCCGGCGGAGCCCGCGCCCGAGGCCGGACCGCTCGAGGACGAGCTCGAGGCGCTGTACCACTTTGCGAGCGGCGCGGCCGTCGCGACCATCCGCGTGCGCGTGCCGTATCACGACACCCGCATCCCGAGCATCTGCCCGATCATTCCGTCGGCCACGCTCTACGAGCGCGAGTTGCAGGAGATGCTCGGGTTCATCGTCGAGGGCACGCCGGTGCCCGACAAGCTGTTGCTGCCCGACGATTGGCCGGCGGGGCTGTACCCGCTGCGGAAGTCGTTCACCGGGGCCGAGCTGGCCGGCAAGTAGCACGGACAGCCCGCGCGGGGAACCAACAGGCCGCGGGAAGACACCGGCCTGAACGAAGGGCGGCAAACGAAGATCGGAGAACGTGGGGCCAGGCTTGCGCCTCGCCCGGAGGATACGATGGACACGCAGCAGGAACTCCGCAAGAAATTCGTGGTGCCGATCGGGCCGCAGCATCCGGCCCTGAAGGAACCCGGGCACTTCGAGATCACGGTGGACGGCGAGATCGTGACCGCTGCCTCGGCCCGGCTCGGCTACGTGCACCGCGGCATCGAGAAGGGCGTCGAGAAGGGCAACTGGGCGCAGGGCATGTACATGCTGGAGCGGATCTGCGGGATCTGCTCGCACGTGCACGCCACCGCCTACGCGCTCGGCGTCGAGGCGTTGGCCGGCGTCCAGGCGCCTCCTCGGGCGCAGGCCATCCGTGTCCTGGTCGCCGAACTGGAGCGCGTCCACAGCCACTTCCTGTGGCTTGGCGTCGCGGCGCACGAGGGGGGGTTCGACACGCTGTTCATGTACTCGTGGCGCGACCGCGAGCTCATCATGGACGTCCTCGAGGGCCTGACCGGCAATCGCGTCAACTACTCCTGCAACGTCCTGGGCGGCGTGAAGTTCGACGTGGACGAGACGCAGGCGGACGCGATCAGGAAGGCCATCGACTTCCTCGAGCCGCGCACGCACCACTACCTGAAGGTCGTGACGACCGACGAGACGCTGATCGGCCGCACCCGCGGCGTCGGGAGGCTGAACCAGGAACAGGCCGATGCCCTCGGGGCCGTGGGCCCGACGGCGCGCGCCTCCGGCGTGCCGCGCGACATCCGCGTCGACGCGCCCTACGCCGCCTACCCGGATTTCCCGGTCAAGACGATTACCGCCACGGCCGGCGACCTCGAGGCCAAGTTCGTCTGCCGCCTCCAGGAGCTCTTCGAGAGCTACCGCGTCATCCGCGAGATCCTCGACAAGCTGCCTCCCGGCGACCTCACCGTGAAGGTGAAGCCGCGCGTGCCGGCGGGCGAGACGATCAGCCGCGTCGAAGCGCCCCGCGGTGAACTGTTCTACTACCTGAAGAGCTCGGGCGGGCCGAATCCGGACCGTGTGAAGGTACGGACCCCGAGCCTGTGCAACTGGGGCACGGTGCTCGTGACCGCGCCCGGCCACAAGCTGGCCGACGTCCCGATGCTCATTGCCGGTATCGACCCGTGCTTCTCCTGCAACGACCGCCTCGTCACCATCCATCGTCGCGCGGACGCGGAAACGTGGACGTGGGCCCGGCTGCGCCAATACGGAATCGAGTACTACCGATGACCAACAACCTGCCACCACTCGTCGCGCTGTTGATTCTGCCCGGCGGCCTGTTCCTGCTGTCGGTGAGTACGGTGTACGAATGGGCCGACCGCAAGCTGGTCGCCCGGTTCCAGAACCGAATCGGCCCACGCTGGTTCCAGCCCGTCGCCGACATCGTCAAGCTCCTCGCGAAGGAGGAGATCGTCCCGGACGGCTCGAATCGCGTGCTGTTTCACGGACTGCCGGTCGTGGCGCTCATCGGCACGCTCACTGCCGGGCTCTACGTACCGATGGCGGGGTTGGCACCATCGTACAGCTTCACGGGAGACCTGATCGTCACGCTCTACCTGCTGAGCCTGATGACGTTGTGCATGGGGCTGGCCGGCGCCAATACCATCGACCGCTTCTCGCTCGTCGGCGCCACGCGCGCGCTGACGCAGCTGTTCTCGTACGAGGCGCCGTTCCTGCTCGCGCTGCTCGGCCCGGCGATCGTCGCCAATACCTGGCAGATCAGCGAGGTCAACACCTACGCGGCCAAGCACTGGTGGTTCGTCCTCACGCAGCCGGTGGGCTTCATCGTGGCGATCATTGGCCTGATGGGCAAACTGGAACTGCCGCCGTTCGATTCTCCCGAGGCCGAAACCGAGATCGTCGCCGGCCCGATGACGGAGTACAGCGGCCGCGGGTGGGGCCTCTTCCGTCTCGGCCGCGATGTCGAGTTGTTCGTCGGTCTGACATTACTCGCGGCGTTCTACCTTGGCGGGATCGCCAATCCGATCGAGTTCATCGTGAAGACGGGCGTGCTGCTGCTCGTCACCGCCGGTCTGCAGTCGCTGTTCTGCCGCTTGAGGATCGACCAGACGGTCGGCCTCTGGTGGCGCGTCGGCGTGCTGCTCGCACTCGCGCAATTGCTCGTGCTCGTGTTCATCCGATAGGACCTGTTCGTAGCGCAAGTCTCGTGGCTTGCGAGGAGCGGATATGAGAATCGGCGCAATGCTTGGTGACATCTCGCGGTCGCTGTTCAAGCGCCCGATCACGGAGCGGTACCCGTTCGAACGGAAACCGACTCCCGAACGCCTGCGGGGCCACCTGATGTTCGATCCCTCGAAGTGCACGGGCTGCAAGATCTGCGTGCGCGACTGCCCGGCGCTCGGGATCGAGTTGATGGTGGTGGACAAGGTCAACAAGCGCTTCGTGATGCGCTTCCACACCGACCGCTGCACCTACTGCGCGCAGTGCGTGGTGAGCTGCAACTTCGACGCGCTCGGCATGTCGCACGAGAACTGGGAACTGGCGGCCCTCAGCAAGGAGGCGTTCGAGGTATCACTCGGCCGCGAAGAGGACATCCAGGCGCTGCTGAACCAGGTGTCCTGCGCCCCGACGACGCCGGCGAAGCCGCCGACCCCGCTCCCCTCTCCGGCGTGAGCGTTCGGACCGGCATGTCCCTCGCTCTCCCAACTCCCCGCCCCGCGCGCGTCGCCATCCTCGGCGTCGGCAACGACATGAATGGCGATGATGGCGCAGGGGTCTCGGTCGTGCGGGAACTGGCTGCGCGGATGCCGGCAACGCCGGGCGTGCTGCTGATCGACGGCGGGACCGCCCCCGAGAACTTCACCGGCCCGATCCGCCGGTTTCGCCCCGACCTCGTCATCGAGATCGACGCTGCCGACCAGGGAGAACCTCCGGGAACGGTCGCGTGGATTGACTGGCGGGAGGCCGATGGCATGAGCGCCTCGACGCACACGCTGCCGCCATCGGTGCTCGCCAACTATCTGTCATCTGAACTCGGCTGCCGGGTCGCCCTCGTCGGCATCCAGCCCGAAGGCCTCGAAATGGGCACCCCGCTCTCACCCACCGTGGCTTCCGCCGTTCGCGACCTGGCGGACGCCCTCAGCGGCTGGTTCGCCGATCGCACTCAGGGCATCGCCGAGTGACGAGTCCACGTCAGATCTGCGAGTAGTCGGTCGGGCGCAAGAACACGACCGTCGTCGCGGATACGACATTCGCAAAGGACGGGTCCGCGCTGAGCTGCTTCCACCCGGAGTCGCTCCTGAAAGCCTCCCAGGTCTTCTCGCGGGCCGGCATGTCTGCGTGGACGGTCAGGTAGACCAGGTTTGGCTGCCGCGGGCCGGCCAGCATCTGCCCGAAGAACACCGGTCGCAGGCCGACCCGGTCGAAGATGGCGATTTCGCCGCCCTCGTTGAACATCTCGATCTTCTTCAGCGCCGCCGTCTCGCTGTGGCTCTCGTAGATGCGCAACTCGAAGATGCGCGGCTTGGCGGCCGACGTCTCGGCCGGAACGCGGAGTCGGGGCACGTTCCTGAAAGCGCGGAGCAGCCAGCTCTCGTACCGGGTGTAGGCAGGGTTGTCGATCGACGCGCCCAGATAGCCGGCCGCCGCCTTCCGGTATTCGGCGTCTCCCAATAGCCTGGCGGGCGCCGCCTGGTATGCCTCCAGGTCGGGATGGGGAATCAGCACGTAGAGCAACAGTGCATTCGCCCCGGACAACACCCCGAACACGCCCACCGGCTTGATGCCGATCCGGTTCCACGCCGGTATCGCGGCCTTCGACAGGTAATCGTTGAGAACCGCCTTGCGACTGCCTGTCGGCATCTCGTAGATGCGAAGTTCGTAGAGCTCCCGCGGCGTCTCCGGGACGACGCTCTCCAAGCCGGACCAGCCTGACAGGGCAGCGGCCCCGGTGAGAGAGGACGTCTTGAGGAATTCCCGTCGTTGCATGATCTCCTCCTGAAAACCCCACCCGCGTTCATCCTTCCGTGGTGATTGCCGCCAGGTCACGATGACGCGTTTCGGGAAGCGTCCAGACCCACGTCGCGGTTCCCAGGGCAAGGAACAGTGGCACGCCGAGGCCGCCCGCCAGGCCGTGCGTCGCCACGAAGAAGCTCACGAGAAACGGCGCGAAGAACTGGACGCCCCGTGCGGTGTTGTAGGTGGTCCCCATCGCGAAGTTCCGGATGTCGGTTGGGAACAGCTCGGCGAGCAGCGCGCCGAACCCGGCAGTACAGCCGGAACCGAGACCCAGCGCCAGGAACGCGCCCCAGAACAGGAACGGATGCGGCAGCAGTTGCTGCCAGTGGAACGCCAGCGGGTAGAGCGCAGCCGCCGTCAGCAACGAATAGAGTGTGAACAGCAGTCGCCTGCCGAATCGGTCGGCGAGGTAGCCGAACGCCAGCATCCCGAGGAGTTGGCCAAGCTGCGCCGTGAGCATCCACGTCGCCGATCGGGCGATCGGCTGGTGGAACTCCGTCTGCAGGAACTTGGGCAGCCACGTATAGCACGTCCAGTAGGTGCCCAACTTGAGCACGCCAAGGACGAACCCCTTCAGTGTCGTCCCCACCAGACGACGTCGGACGATGAGCCGGAGGGCTTCGATCGGGGAGAGACGATCGTCCTTCTGCGCCACCCACAGTTGCGACTCCGGGAGGTGCCGTCGGACAAGGAAGGCCACGAGCGCCGTGGCCGAGGACGCGAGGAACACGGCGCGCCAGCCGATCAGCGGCGCAACCAGGAACCCGACGATCGCGGCGAGGCCCACGCCGATTGGTTCGCCGGCCTGCAGCAGCGCCGACGCCCGCCCCCGCATCGCTGGCGGCGAGCTCTCGGCAAGCAGCGCATGACCAACCGCCCACTGCCCGCCCACACCGAGGCCCGTGATCAGGCGAAACAGCAGGACCGTCCAGAATCCAGTGGCAAACGCGGTGAGGGCCGTGCCGATCGAGTACACGAGAATCGTCCACGTCATCACATAGCGGCGACCGCGGAGGTCTGACAGGTAGCCGAACAGGATACCGCCGATGCCCGAGCCGCCCAGCGCAATGCCAAGCAGCGTTGCTTCTTCCGTACCCGAGAGCGCCAGGTCCTTGCCGATTGGGACGAGGAGGAACGAGAACAGCACCAGATCGTAGAAGTCGAACATCCAGCCGGCCAGCGAAATGAGCCAGATGCGAACCGGGAATCGACTGGGAGTCGCGGCAGACAGGGCCTCGGGAGGTTGGGTCATGCGGCGCATCATACCGGAAATCCGCGCACTCCGGCGCGGCGATCGCTCCGGAGGCCGGACGTTCCGCGCACCGTGGTGGACTGGATTCAGCGGCCCTGGGCGGATCGGCGTTGCGCCGTGGCAAATGACGCGCGGACGAGCGTCCGCCCGACCACGTGGGCGGCGAAGGCCGGCCCGAAACGTGTCGCATCCTTCTCGTCGAGGCACGGGCCCTGCGGGTGGCAGCCGAAGCACAGGCACTGCCCGCACGCCGGGCAGGAGTCCAGACTACCCCACGCCTGATTCCGTTTTCCGTTGGTGGCTGACGGTCTGTCGCTCATCGCCCTGCCTCCCGCGCGTCTGCATGAGTATACATCATGCTGCATACGCGCCCAAGCACAAATGAGATGGCCCCGACGCCCTTTCACGTCCGTCCCGCAGGCGCCGCTGCGGCGGCCGTCCGTCCGCCGCGGCCGTCGGCCCAGCGCCGCACGTCGGCAAGGGCTGCCGCGACCGAAGCAGGGTTCGTGGACTGCGGCGTCAGCCTCGCGGTCACCGCAGCCTCCGGCGTGATCGCCTGGATCACATCGAGCCCGAACAGCGGACTGAACCGTTGCCACTCCTCGACGCTCAGCGCCATGAAGTCCCTGCCCTCACCGGACAACTGACGCACCATCGCCCCGACCGTCTCGTGGGCCTCACGGAACGGCATGCCGCGCGCCACGAGGTACTCCGCCACATCAGTTGCCAGCAGCAGCCCTGACGCCGCGCTCCGCGAGCGTGCGCCGTCGACCGCCAGCCCCTCGACGACCGTAGTGGTTGCGGAGAGCGCCCCCTCGAGGGTGGCCTCCGCGTCGAAGACCGCTTCCTTGTCTTCCTGGAGATCCTTGTTGTACCCGCTTGGCAGGCCCTTCATCGTCGTCAGCCACCCGGTGAGGCGTCCGATGACGCGACCCGACTTGCCGCGGACCACCTCGAGAGGGTCGGGGTTCTTCTTCTGCGGCATCAGGCTGCTGCCGGTGGCCACCTCGTCGGACAGAACGAAGTAGCCGAACTCCTCACCCGTGAAGATGACGAGATCCTCGGCGAGGCGGCTGAGGTGCACCATCGTGAGGGCGCAGGCGTGCAGGAAGACCGCGACGAAGTCCCGGTCCGACGAGGCATCGATGCTGTTGGCGGCCACCCGAGAGAAGCCGAGCCGTTGTGCCAGAGCCTCGACGTTCAGGGGGTAGCTGGTGCCGGCGACGGCGCCCGAGCCGAGTGGAAGGCAATCGGCGGCCTGCGCCGCGAACTCGAGGTGTGTGTGATCGCGGCGCAGTGCCGCCACGTGGCCCAGCAGGAAGTGGGCCACCAGCACGGGCTGCGCGCGGCGAAGGTGCGTGTACGCCGGCATCGGCGTCGTGCCGGCGCGTTCGGCCCGGGTGGTGAGAGCCGCGACGAGGCCGACGAGTCGCTGCTGCAGCGCGGCAATCCGACGCCTGAGGTAGAGCCGGAGATCGAGCGAGACCTGCTCGTTGCGAGACCTCCCGGTGTGCAGGCGCTTGCCGGTGACGCCAATCCGCTCGACCAGCTTGCGCTCGACAAAGGCATGCACGTCCTCGTCCGGGCCACTGACGGAGCTCGGATCGCGGCGGGCGTCTTCCAGGATGGCGGCCAGCCCGGCCGCGATCACCGCCGCATCCGCGGCCGTGATCGCGCCGGCTGCCGCAATCGCCTCCACCCAGGCGAGGCTTCCCGTCACGTCATCTTCGAACAGCCGGCAATCGAACGGGAACGAGCGGCCGAATTCGAACACATCGGGGTTCGGCTCGCAGTCGAAGCGGCCGGACCACAACGTTGTCACAGCCCCACCCAGTCGGCCACGACCGCCGGCCGCGCGTGTCCACCGACCGTTGTCCGCACAGGCGCGCCGGCCGGCTGTCCGGCTCGTGCCGCGTGCGCGGCTATCTTCGCAGACTGCCGGGCCACAGTCTCGACCGGCAGCCCCCACAGCTTGATGAACCCCTCGGCGGCGGTGTGGTCGAAGGTGTCGCCTTTGTCGTACGTGGCGAGCGAGTGATCGTAGAGCGCGTAGGGCGAACGGCGTCCGACGACACGACACTCGCCCTTGAAGAGGCGCAGGCGCACCTCGCCGGTGACCTTCGGCTGAATCGTCGCCACGAACGCGTCGATGGCCTGGCGCGTCGGGGTGAACCAGAGGCCGTTGTAGACCAGATCGGCGTACCGGGTGCTCAGCTCGCGCTTCAAGCGGATCAGGTCTTTCGGCGTCACCAGGGACTCGAGTTCGTGGTGGGCCGCGTGCAGCGCGACGGCGGCCGGGGCTTCGTACACCTCGCGTGACTTGATGCCGACCAGGCGGTTCTCCACCATGTCGATGCGACCCACCCCGTGCACGCCGGCAATCGTGGCCACGCTATGGATCAACTCGGTGAGCGGCATGCTGACGCCGTTGACCGCAATCGGGATCCCGCTCTCGAACGTCAGCTCGAGGTGGGCAGGAACGTCCGGGCATCCGCTCCCCGACCGCGTCTGGGAGAACGCATCCTCGGGGGCCTCCACCCATGGGTCCTCGAGAATGCCGCACTCGATCGACCGTCCCCAGAGGTTCTCGTCGGTGCTGTACGGACTCTCCTTGGTGACCGGAACGGGAACGCCACGCTGCTTCGCGTAGTCAATCTCGTCGGCCCGGGTCATTCCCCACACACGGGCCGGCGCAATCACCTTGATCTTCGGGTCGAGGGCGCGCGCCGAGACATCCATGCGGACCTGGTCGTTGCCCTTGCCGGTGCACCCATGGGCAATCGCGCCGGCCATCTCGATGTGGGCAATCTCCACCAACGTCTTCGCGATGAGAGGACGGCCCAGCGCCGTCGCGAGCGGATAGCGATCCTCGTAGAGGGCGCCTGCCTGCAGCGCCGGCAGGATGTACTCCTGCGCGAAAGCGACCTGTGCGTCGATGACGTACGCGTTGACGGCGCCCGTTGCGAGCGCGCGTTCGCGCGTGGCCTCCAGGTTCTCTCCCTGCCCGAGGTCCACCGTCACCGCGATGATCTCGGCGCCGTAGGTCTCGGCCAGCCAGGGAATCGCCACCGAGGTATCCAGCCCGCCCGAATACGCCAACACGATTCGATCCATCTCGCTCGCCTCCCACACGTTGCCGCCGCGCCTCTGCACGTCAGGCGCACAGAGAATGAATATGCACTGTCACTCATACTTATACATTCCCACGCGTCGCACGGCAAGGAGAAAATCGAATCAGGCGTCTCACGGGAAGAAGAAGGCCTATCCCGATGTCAATCGCTCGAGCTCGTCGACAAACGCCGCCGCGTGCCGCGGCCCCGCGGCGATGACCAACACGGTATCGTCCCCGGCAATCGTGCCGACGACCTCCGCGAAGGCGGCGCGATCGATTGCGATCGCGAGGTGCTGCGCCTCGCCGGGAGGCGTGCGCAGGACGACGAGCTGCTCGACGCGGGCGCAGTGCGTGAGCGATCGAACCGCGACGCGGTGGAGGTTGGTGAGCGCCGCCTCCTGGTTGGTGACTTCCCGGCCGGGCCGGCCGTACGCGCCGTCGCCCGCACGCTTCACCAGGCCGAGCTCGGTGAGATCGCGCGAGATCGTCGCCTGGGTGGCGTCGATGCCCTTCGCGTGCAATCGGCGCTGCAGCGTGTCCTGACTCGTGACCTGCTCGTGATCCACCAGTTCCAGGATCAGCGTCTGGCGGCGTGTCTTGGTCATGCGTGCCTCAACCATGCGCAACCGGGATGGGCGTCTGCACACCTATTCTATCTGGCGCGAGCGGGATCGGCCAGCAGGTGTTGCCCGACCCACTCCAGGCCGGCAAGGCCGTGGATATCCGATTCGAATTGCGGAATCGTGACGCGGCGCAGGTTGCCGAAGCGCCGGTCGATTTCGTCCCGGTACGTCCGCTCCTGTGCGCTGCGCGATCGGAAATAGTCGCCGGGAAGACCGTCCGGCAGGACCCGGTTGACCACGACGCCGGCCGGCTGCAGGCCGGCCTCCTCGAGCAGGTGCACCGCGCGCCCGGTCTCCTCGATCGGGAGCCGCTCCGGCACCAGCACCAGCACGACGGCCACACGATCCGCGCAGCACAGCTCGGATCGCATTGCCCGAAGCCGCCCGGCACGCCGCTCGAGAATCTCGAGCACGGGATCGGAGGCCGCACCACCGGCCTCGACCTCGCCGCCAGCCGCCTGTGCGGCCGCCACATCCCGCCGCCGTCGAGCCAGCGCGTCAATCCAGGTGACCATCAGTTCGGGCATCCGCAACAACTGCAGCGCGTGGCCCGTTGGCGCCGTGTCGAACACAACCAGGTCGTACCCGCCGCCGCGCGCCAACACCAGGTCTGTCATGCGGTCGAAGAGCGCGACGTCGGCGACGCCAGGCATTGCCGCGGTGAGCTCGATCTGACGCGCGGCCTCCTTGACCACGGCAGGACTGAACAGCCCCGCCATCCGCGCCTTCGCCTCGTCCAGGTAGCGCCTCGCCTCGTGTGCCGAGTCGATCTCCAGGCCCGCGAGGTTCGGCAGGACCTGCCGTTCTTCTGCTGAGAACGGCTGCTCGAAGATGTCCGAGGTCGAGTGCGCCGGATCGGTCGACACCAGGAGGACCCGTCGTCCGCCGCGTGCGGCCGCCAGCGCGAAGGCCGCCGAGCAGGTGGTCTTTCCGACGCCACCCTTGCCGGCGAAGAACACGACGTGTCGGTCGAGCAGGTGTCGCACGGCGTCAGCAGCAGGACACGTTCGAGAGTGGCGAACGGTCCATGCCCATGCGCCGATGCCACAGGTGGAATTCGTCGAGGAAGTACGGATAGACGTCGAGGAGGTACAGCGCGGCCGGGTTCGGCAGGCCCAGCATCTCCATGAAGCACAGCAGCAGGAAGAGATCCTGCAGAACGATGGCATCGCCGCGCAACTGCCGACGATAGCCCGCGACCGCCATCCCGTGGAAGAACTCCCGCGCGTGCAGCCAGAACTCACTCATGTCGACCGATGACCAGGTTCGTCCCGAAGGAGGTGTCCTTCCGGGCAATGACGCGGCATCCGGCTTCGTGCATCCATGCACGCACTTCGGATTCCGTGTACGTGTCACCTTCCGGCGTACCGACCAGCATGTTCAGCGCGAAGAGCGCAGCGGGCAGCGGCCCGGTCCGGTCCTCGTCCATCAGGAAATCCTGCACGACGAGCTGACCGCCCGGGTTGAGCGCACGAACGCATTTGCCGAACAGGAGCCGGTTGTCGTCGGGTGAGTTGCTGTGAATGACCGCGGACAGGAACACGAGATCGAATCGGTCGCCGATCGGCGCCGTGAGGTAGTCGCCCGTGCTGGTCGTGACCTCCGCCGTCAGGCCTTCTTCCTGGATGTACGTGCGCGTCAGCGGCAGGACGTTCGGCAAATCGAACACCACTGCCGAGATGCCACGCCGTGCGCGCGCGAAGGCCATGGCGTACGCTCCCGACCCGCCACCGACGTCGAGCACGCGCGACACGCCCGTCAGATCCAGAAGGTCGATGATCTCCCCGGCGTTCTGCGTGGCGCGCCAGTGCATCGCCGCGATGAACGGCCGCAACCAGTCGTTTCCCCGATCGTTGGTCGGGGGAAGGTCCTCCGGATGGCCGGCCCGCACGACCTGAGTGAGGTGTCCCCACGTGTCCCACAGATGGCTGGTGTGACCCAGGCCGGCCATGTAGCCCGGCTTCCCTTTCACGAGATACGCGAGCGCCAGCGGGCTATTGCTGAACCGGTCGTGGTCTTTGGCGAGGAGCCCAAGGCCGACCAGCGCGTTCATCAACCGATCGGTCGCACGCGGATCGGTCTCGAGCGCCTCGGCTGTTTCAACCGACGTGCGTGCCTCATCGTTCAGCACGGTGAAAAGGCCCAGGTCGAACGCGGTCAGCAATGGCCGGCTGCGCTGGAATGCGGTGGCGATCTCCATGATCGTTCTGGGAGATGGTCGCTGTGCCGTACCGGCGGTCATACTGCCTCCCTCCCCCGCCTGCGGTGCGGGGTAGAGAGTGATGATAGCTCACTGGCGGGACAGATGGGGCCCGGGGATCATTGGCGACCGACAGGCTATCGAGGAGCAGATTTGTGACCGAGACCGCGACACGGCACACGGACGAGACGGCCGATGCCGGCGATCACCTTGCGCGTTCAATGCGCGGGAATGGTCGCGTACGTCGCGGCCCGGCCCTCGAGGACGAAGTGCATCAGGAGGGATTGGAGGACTGGCTCAGGCTCTGCCTTCGCCTTGCCGATTGGTGCGAAGCCGACGCCGACCAGGCGTCCACGGAGATCCGCAGCCCGCGCGAGCAACGCGCGCAGCTCTGTGTACTCCTCAGTGAGCAAACGCTCCCCTGCCCGCTCGATGACGAGCGTGAAGGCGGCCCCGCGCTCTGAAAAGAAGCAGTGGATGTCTTCGACGAATCCACGAAGCTGCCAGACGACAACGGCGGTCGGCGGAACCATGGGCACCTCTCCGGCTGTTTTCGACCTGTCACGCAAATTGCCAGCCGTACCTGGTAAGGTATTGACTTCACGTGCTTTACTCAATCCTGACAGGTTCAGGACCCCGGGCGGGGCGGCGCTCAATGGACTGCGCCAGGTAGGTTTTACACCATCATCGTCTTTTCAGGCCGAATCCGCTGGTGGCGCGGCGCGATGCGGTGTCCGGGGATGATACAGGAGGCAGGAGCCAGGAGCCAGGAGTCAGGTGCCAGAATCCAGGAGTCGAAAGTGAGAAGTGAGAAGGCTGAGCCGAGAACCGAGAAGTGAGATTAGGATTGTGACGATGGCGCGAGTTCGGGGGGCGGAGAGAAGCAGGAGGCCACGTGAAAGCGATTGTCGTCCGCGAGTTTGGTGACCCACAGGTGATGCGCATCGAGGAGGTGCCGGTGCCGACACCCGCTTCCGAGCAAATCCTCGTGCGTGTCCGCGCCGCCGGTGTGAACCCAGTGGACACGTACATTCGCCGCGGCGCCTACGCTCGCCGGCCGACTCTGCCCTTCACGCCGGGCGCCGATGCGGCGGGGAAAGTGGAGGCCGTGGGCCCCCTCGTCGCGAGGTTTGTCCGAGGAGATCGCGTGTATGTCACGGGCACGATCGCCGGTTCGTACGGCGCATACGCCGAGCTGGCCGTCTGCCATGTCAGCCAGGTCCATCCGCTTCCAGAAAGCGTGTCGTACCAGCAGGGTGCGGCGATCGGCGTCCCCTACGGCACGGCGTACCGCGCGCTCGTCCAGCGTGGCCAGGCGCGCCCCGGTGAGACAGTCCTCGTGCACGGCGCGAGCGGTGGGGTGGGAACAGCGGCGCTCCAACTCTGCCGCGCGTTCGGTCTCGTCGCCTTCGGAACCGCGGGCACGGACCGCGGGCTCGGACTCCTCTCGGAACAGGGGGCCGATCAGGCATTCAACCACCGCTCCCCGGACTACACCGATCAGATCCTCGCGGCCACGGATGGGCGCGGCGTGGACGTCGTGATCGAAATGCTCGCCAACGTCAACCTCGACCGGGATATCGCGCTGCTCGCCCGCGGCGGGCGCGTGGTCATCGTCGGCAATCGCGGGACGGTCGAGATCGACCCGCGCCAGATCATGGCCCGCGACGCGGACGTCCGCGGCATGCTCCTCTTCAACACGCCGCCCGACGCGATGGCGGAGATCCATGCTGCGCTCGGTGCAGGCCTCCGCGCTGGCACACTGAAACCCGTCGTGGGACGCGAGTTCCCGCTCGCCGACGCCCCATTGGCGCACGAAGCCGTGATGTCGCCCGGCGCGCACGGGAAGATCGTGGTGAGGCCCTAGTCCCGAGCTCGAGATGCGCCATCCATCAGGGCCCACCGTCCCGATGCGCGCGGTCGGGACGAGACAGGGGCTACTTCCCGATCAGCTTCGCCCGCTCCCTGAGATGGTCCTCGATGTCCAGACGCGAGACGCCCTGTTTCAGCCAGGCTGGGGCCGTGACGCCCTTCAGATAGTGATCGAAGAACTCCCTCATGCGGACGGTGTAGTCCTGCATGTTGGCCGGCTTCCTCAGGCCGTGGTTCTCGCCGAGGTACTCCAGCATCCACACCGGCTTGCCGATGCGGCGCAACGTATTGAAATACTCGACGCCCTGCGTGAAGTCGACCGCACCGTCCTTGTCGTTGTGCAGAATGACCAGCGGTGTCCTGACGTTGCGCGCGAAGAACACGGGCGAGTTGCGGTAATAGGCGTCCCAGTTGTCCCAGTAGCCGCCGAGGAATCGTCCCTGGCTGCTCTCGAAGATCGCCTGGTTCGTGTTGCCGCTGTTCTTGTAGATGAGACTGTACATGCTGACCATGTCGGTCAGCGGCGCCCCGGCAATCGCGGCCGCAAAGGTGTTGGTCTGCGTCACGAGGAACGCCGTCTGGTAGCCACCCCACGAGTGGCCCTGAAGGCCGACCTTCGTCGCATCCACGACACCGGTGGCCACCGCCGCCTTCACGGCCGGCACCACGCACCACACCGCCGAGCGGCCGGGGTCGTTCAACTTGTAGGTGATGTCGGGCATGAGCACGGCGTAGCCGTTGCTCGTGTAGACGGACTTGTTGAATCCGTTCGCCGTGGGCACGAAGAAGCGGTTGTAGTCCTGCGACAGCCGCTCGTAGATGTAGACGAGCGTCGGATACGGCTTGCCCTTCTGGTAGTCAGCCGGCAGGAACAGCGCGCCCTGCAGTTTCCGATTCCTCATCGTCTTCTCGTCGGGCGTGTATTCGACGAGCATCGACCCGGCTGACCAGCTCACGCGCGCCATCTGCGCGTCGAGCGCCGTCACCTTGCGCCCGACCTTCAGCCACGCGTCGGCAACATAGAGATCCGGCGGCTCCTTGTAGGTCTCTCGCGAGTACACGAACGTCTCGGCGCTCTTCGCCTTCATCACCCGGTTGAATTGCGCATCATCCCAGAGCAACTGCTGGGCGCCGGGCTTGCCGGGTTCGATTCGCGCCACGCCGCCCTTCTTCGTCCATTCGCCGAACGTCGAGACGTAGAGGGCCTGCCCGAGATCGATTCCCTTCTCGTCCCGGTCGAGCACGAGGCGACGCTGATACCGGACCTGCTCCTTCCTGCCCGTCACCGTGAGGTTCGTCGCGGGCCCCATCGACACCGGCACCTGCCAGATGTCCCAACCGTCCGACAGGAGAACGGCCTGGCTGTCGTTCGACCACCCGATCGGCGGGACCGGCGGTTTGGTGACGTTGTGATCGTCGCGGTCGTCGATGAACGACGTCGGCAGCGCGGCCGTGAGATTCGTGGTCTTCCCGGTCGCCGCCTCGTACGCGAAATAGTGACCGTCCTCGAAGTACAGCACGCGGCTCGAATCGGGCGACGGCACGACGCTGCCACGCACCTTGCGCACGGCCAGCCTTCTGTCGCCCGTCTGGAGATCGACGATGTAGACGTCCTGGTAGCGGCGCCCGTCCATACTCGCGCCAAGTTCGTACGGCATCGTGTCGAGGCCGACGGCCCAGCGGCTGCGCGGCGTGGCCTGCACCTCGCGCAGCGTGTCATCGGCCAGGCGCACCAGCTTTCGTGTCGCGGGTCGATAGACCGCGACGAACGAGAACCGCTTGTCGCGGTCTTCTTCGACCTGCTGCTGCGTCTGCAGGCGGCGATCCTGGTAGTGCCACAGCACCAGATCGGGCTTCTCGTCGGGATCCGCCTCCGCTTTCGCGGCATCCGCCTTGTCGTCGGCCGGATGGGCGGCAGGCTTCGCCTCGGCGATGTCGTCCTTCTTCTTGATCGCGTGCAGGCCCAGCACGACCGCGCTCAGATCCTCAGACCATTCCGGGTTGCGGTCGGGACTAATCGTCATTCCCGCCGGGAGACCCTTGTCCCCGACCGGATCGTAGACGACTCTTGCGGGCTTCGCGCCCTCAAAGCCCGTGAACGCCACGAGCGCATAGAGCTTGTCCTTGTAGGCCTTGTCTTCCGTGCCCTTCAACGCCGCGAGGCCATCCCCCTTCTCGGTCCACGTCGGACGCTCGTACCACGCCTTGCCGCCGTCGAGCAGAACCTGCACGCCGGTCTCGAGGTTGCGCGCCGTCACGCCGTTGCCCGACTGGTCCTGCGCGTCGGTCGTCCAGGCAATCCAGCGTCCGGGTTTGTCGAAAGCGAAGTCCGCGACGTTGCCCACGTTCAGTTCGTTGCCGGTCGGGAGTTCGCGCAGGATGAGATCGGCACCCTTGGGCCGATCGCTGGCCGCACTGCCCGACCCAGCCGAAGCGCCGGGACCGCCGGTACCTCCGGCCGCAGAACCGGGCGTCGCACCCGCGCTGCCGCCCGCGTCGGCCTGGTACTTCAGCAGCGCCAGCCATCCGGACCTGCCGCCAGCGAACGCGAACCGCCGCACCCGCGGAAACTGCACATCCTTGCCTGTCGCCAGATCGACGAGCGCCACCCTGTCCTGCAGCGGCTTCCTCTGCTTCCTGAGCTGCGCCGCTTCCTTCTTCGTTGGCGCGACAGAGAATGCGACCCACGCCGAATCGCCGGAGAACGCCAGCGAGTCGCTGCTCCTGCCGCCCGGCCCTGCCGGCCCGCCGGCGCCGCCTGCGACCGCGCTCACGTCACCACAACCGAAGCGGTACTCTTTTTCGCCCTGCGTCTGCCGGACGACAACCTCGCTGTCCCCTTCGGTTGGAGACAACCGGTATGCCAGCCACTTCCCATCGTGCGACAGCACCGGGCCGTTGATGCTCTTCCAGGCAAGGATGTCCGCCATCGTGATCGGAACTTTCGCACCGGGCGGGTCCGGCGCGGCACCGAGCGAGGTGAGTGACAGCAGGCACACGAGGGCCAAGACCAGCGGCGTACGACGGATGTGGCTCATGGAACTCTCCTGACGATCTTCCTGAGCCTGCTGCACGACGCGAGCAGCAGGGCGCGGGCTGCGGTCCAGAACCGTCGGATTATAGCGCCACCCGACAATGAACTATGATCAGCCCGATGTTCAATCGACAACGAACCGGCTCGGTCGTGTGCCCGTCGTGCGGCAACCTGGTCGGCGTCAACGATGCCACCTGCTACACCTGCGGACGCCGCAATCCCGGGCTGTGGGGGTTCGCGCCGATCCTGCGGAGACTGGGCAACGACCTGGGGTTCACGCCCCTCGTCATCGGCGGCTGTTCGGTCCTCTACGTCGCCACGTTGTTGTTCTCAGGCGGCAACATCGGGATGAACGGCCTGTTCTCGCTGCTCTCCCCGAGTATGCCGGCGCTGTTCGTGTTCGGCGCCAGCGGCGCAGTACCGGTCTTTGGCTATGGCCGCTGGTGGACGATTCTGAGCGCGGCGTGGCTGCACGGAAGCCTCCTCCACATCGTGTTCAACATGATGTGGGTGCGCCAACTCGGTCCGGCGACGGCGGGCCTGTTCGGGCCGAGCCGATTGGTCATCATCTATACCGTGGCCGCCGCCGCGGGGTTCCTCGCCAGTTCGACGTTCGGTGTCCTCCTGCCGGGCATTCCGATCCTCGGCGGCGCCAGCTTCACGATTGGCGCATCGGCGCCGATCTTCGGGTTGCTTGGCGCGCTGGTCCGCTATGGTCATCGCACCGGCAGCAGCCTCGTGCGCGGTCAGGCGTGGGGCTACGCGCTGACGCTGTTCGTGTTCGGCCTGATCATGCCGGGCGTGGACAACTGGGCGCACGCGGGCGGCTTCGCCGGCGGCTACCTCGCAGCCCTCTGGCTCGATCCGCTGAAGGCTGAACGCGTGGACCACATGCTGATGGCGCTCGGCTGCCTGCTGCTGACCGTGCTGTCGATTGTCGCTTCGCTGCTGCAGACGCTGAGCATGGCGGGCGGCGGAGCGCGGTGATACCAGACTCGATTGGTCGGGTCGTACGTTCAGCTACCGGCTTCCCGGCACGATCGCCGGGATGTTGTCGTCCGCGCGGGAAGCGCCAACAAAAGCGAGGAGAAACCGCCGATTCCGTCCGGGACCGGCTTTTGCAGTAACATGGATGTCGGCCGATTGTGGCCCCTGTACAACGAGGAGCGGATCCGATGGCGATGATGATCAAGGAAGACTGCATCAGCTGCGGCGCGTGCGAGCCCGAGTGCCCGAACGAGTCGATTACCCAGGGCGATACGATTTACGTCATCGACGCGGTCAAGTGCACGGAGTGCGTTGGCCACTACGATTCGCCGAAGTGCGTCGAGGTGTGCCCCGTCGACGGCTGCATCGTGAAGATCGAAGCCTAGCCTGGTTCGACGCGGCGCTGGCGTGTTCCATTGGACGGTCTCCCGCCTTCCAGCCCGCAATCATTTCCGACAGTCAACGGGGACGCGCTCCCGCAGGGGCAGGGTTATCCTGCCCCGCCGGGCTCACCCGAGACCGTGTGTCCTCGTTGACCACAGTGACGTTCCTCTCCACTACGCGCTCCAGGAACACCAAGACACCAGGCACGCTGCGACCGAGACACAGAGACCCTCGTGCTTCAGACGCCATGGATTGGGCGTTTGGTGTAGAACATCACGCGCCCGAGCAGCGATTCCAGCAGAGCAAGAAGACATGCCGAGGCGAGCATGAACGCGCCGAGCGGCTCCGCGCCCGAGAGGGCGGGCTCGCGGAAGACAAACCACGCGCTGGCTGCCATGGCCGCGCCCACGAGCGCGAGGCGGACGGTAGCGATGCGCTGATGTCGCAGGAGCGAGAGGTCGCTCTCGGGCAGGCTTGCTCGCAGCGAGGCCTTCCGGCGGAGACGCATTTGCCAGGGAATGAGCACGGCTTCGAAGCCGCAGGCAGCCGCCGCGGCCAGTGCCAGCAGCCGCAGCGTGCAATCGAGCGCCAGCACCCGCTCCGGGAACGCGCTCGGTGGTCCGAGCGACGCATAGCCACCCAGCAGGCACGACCCAGCCACAAGCAGCCCGAGCAATGCCGTCGTCACGTAGAAGCCGATGACCGTCGTCACGTGGTTCCACGCAGGGCGCGTTGGCAGCCGGTAGATCTGCCCCATCGCATGCACGAGACCCACGCCGAGACCGGCAGTGATCCCGGCGAGCACCTCGTGGACCGCAGAGGTGGCGATCTCGAGCGTCTCAGCCGAGAGGAAGGCCGTGAGCGCCCCACCAAACGCCACGGCCATCAGGATCTCGATGCTCACCCACGACTCTGCCGCGTGGCACAGCGCGCGCCATGCGGCCAGCGGCCGGCCGAGATGGCCGAGTGAGGCCAGCAGCGAAAGCGCGAACAGACCGCTCACGACGACCAACGGGAGGCGTACGACGCCGGCGACGGCTCCTCCGAGGGCCGGCTGGAGGTGCACGCGGGCGACCCCGATCGCGAGGAAGCCCCCGACGGCTGCTTGCGCCAGCAGCGTGAAGGCGACCAGCGGCCATTCGCGACGACCGGCCGTCATCGCAGGATCTCCTCGTCGTTGGCCAGCTGAACACAGTCCGGCGACAGAGGGGACATGCGGGCGGGCGGGCTGATGACGACCGTCGCGCCCGTCTGCGCACCGTCGGGCAGCGGCGGGAGTTGTGCGAGCGTACCGTGCCGGGCCTGCAGTTGGTCGATCGGTCCCCAGTCGAGCGCGCGGAGCGGACACGCGGAGACACAGGCGGGCGGCCGGCCCGCGTCGCGTTCATCGGCACAGAAGTCGCACTTGCTCATGGTCCCGGTCGCCGCATCGAACTGCGGCGCCCCATACGGACACGCCCAGCCGCAGTAGCGGCAGCCGATGCAGGCGCCGCCGTCCACCGCCACGACACCGTCTGCCCGCTTGACGATCGCCTGCGTCGGGCACGACGTCATGCACGCCGGACGTTCGCAGTGCATGCACGAGAGCGAGATCGTGTAGGCGAAGACGGTCGAGCACCAGGCGTTGCCCTTCCGCGTCCACTCGCCACCTTCCACCTCGACGACGCGCCGCCACAGCCGCCCGGCCTCGAGGCCGTGTGCGTCCTTGCAGGCCAACTGGCACGCCTTGCACCCGCTGCAGGACGACACGTCGATATGGAACGCCAGGCCGGTCATGCGCGCACCTTCTCGACCTGCACGAGGTTCGAGTGCTGCGCATTCCCGCGGGCGCCGGGGGTCGGCCGCTCCGAGGTCAGCACATTCACGTTGCCGCGCTGATCGATTCCCCGTTCGTCGGGTGTCCACCACCCGCCCTGCGGGACGTCCACGAGCCCCGGGATGATGCGGCGGGTCAACCGCGCACGAATCTCGATCGCCCCGCGATCGTTGAATACGCGCACGAGGTCGCCGTTCTCGATGCCGCGCGGCGCGGCGTCGATGGGGTTCATGAAGATCCGCTGGGGCTGCGATTCCTCCAGCCAGTCCACGTTGTCGAAGATCGAGTGCGTCCTCCGCTGGTAGTGCCGGCCGAACGCCTGCAGGGGGTACTTCTCGAAGAGCGGATCCCACGGGCCGCCTTCCCATTCCGGGATGAACCTGGGAATCGGCGGGACGTGCTCGAGCGCCATGTCCGCGAGGCGCTGCGAGTAGATTTCGATCTTGCCGGACGGCGTGGCCAGGGGATGCTCGACGGGGTCCGCCCTGAACTCTCGGAACGCGACGTGCGGACGCTCGTACTTGAAGACGTGCACGCCCCGACGCCGGAACTCGTCGAACGACGGAAACGAGGGGTCGGCCTCGCGCGCCGGCGCGACCATCTGCTCGAGCCAGTCCAGTTCGCTCTTGCCTTCCGTGAACTCGGAGCCCACGCCCAGGCGATCCGCGATCGCCGCGCAGATGTCGTAGTCCGTTCGGCACTCGCCGAGCGGCGCGATCGCCTGGTTCATGAAGATCAGCGAATGGCCGTGGCCCCAGATGCCGCAGATGTCGTTCTTCTCGAACCACGTCACTGCCGGCAGCAGGACGTCTGCGAACCTCGCGCTCGGCGTGATGAACTGATCGATGCCGACGATGAAATCCACGAGCGACGGGTCACCGAGAATGCGAACAGTGCGGTTGACGTTCGCGTGCTGGTTGACCAGCGTGTTGCCGGCCGTATTGAACAGGAACCTCACGTTGGTCCGCAGGCGCGACTGTCCCTCGGGCAGGTTGGTCACGCCGTCGGCTGCCCCCATCTCCGTGCCTCGCACGATGGCGTCGGTCCACGTGAACACGGGGATCGATTCGGGGATTGGATTGCGGCCGCGCGGGAACTCCGCAATGGGCAGCGACCGGCTGATCGAGTACGACACTCCGCCCGGGCTGCCGCCCGGGATCCCGACGTTCCCCGTCATCGCGGCCAGCGTGACCGTACCTCGTACCGGCTGCTCGCCATAGGCGCGCCGATTGAACGACAGCCCCGCGAGGAGCGCCGCGGGTTTGGTGCGTGCGAACTCCCGCGCCAGCGCGACGATACGCTCGGAGGGAATCTGCGTGTAGCCCTCCGCCCAGGCGGGTGTCTTCGGGATCCCGTCGGACAGGCCGAGCACGTAGCTCCTGTACGAGGCGCCGACGGGAGCCCCCGCCGGGAGGTGCTCCTCGTCGAAGCCGACGCAGTAGCGGTCGAGGAACGCCTGGTCCTGCAGCCCCTCGGAAATCGTGACGAACGCCATCGCGTCCATCAGCGCGCTATCCGTCCCGGCACGCAACGGCACCCAGTCATCCGCCAGCGCCTGGGCTGTCGCACTGAAGCGAGGATCGATGACGACGATGCGGGCGCCCGCCCGACGCGCGAGCTTCAGCCGGTAGCTGGTGTTCGTGCCGAAGACGGTCTCGGTCGGGTTGAAGCCCCAGAGCAGGATCAGCCTGGCGTTGACCCAGTCGTCCGGGCTGTGGCCGGCGTCGGCGGTGCCGAGGCTGAAGGGCGTCGCCCACCGGGCCGCGGCCGAGCTGTACGAGTTGTGGTGGTTGAGCTGTCCGCCGAACACGTTCAGCAGGCGCTGTGACATGCGGCTGCCCGCAAACAGGCTGGCGCCGCCGGTGCCGTGCATATTGAGGAACGCCGCCGGTCCGTACCGATCCCGGGCACGAACCATCGCCTGCGCGACCGAGTCGATCGCCTCCTCCCAGGACACCCGCTCGAACCGGGCCTCGCCGCGCGCGCCGACGCGCATCATCGGGTGCAGGAGGCGGTCCGGATGGTAGATTCGGCGAAGATACGATCGTCCACGCGGGCAGGCGCGGAGCTGCGGATCGTCGTCGAGGTCGGGGCGCTCGTCGGTCGTCAGGCGGACGATCCGCCCATCCTTCACCCAGGCCTTCAGGACGCAATGGCCACCGCAGTTGTGTGCGCAGCCGCTGGGGACGACCGTGACGTCGCCCTCGCGGAGGGCGGGCTCCGCTCGAAGCGGCCGACCGCCGACCATGGCGCCGAGCGAGGAGAGAACGCGTGAGAGCATCTGATCTTGCGGGAGCGGCGCGCGCCGTCGGAGCCGCGCACCGCCGATACGAGGCCTCCCGCTGGCGGCCGACAGGTCTCACATGTTCTTGCGACGCTCGTCGCCCTGTCAACACCACTTGCCTCGGATCGCGGCGACAGACTACGCTGAAGGGCCGTCGAGTTGCCCCCCGGAGTGCCGCCATGCCTGTCCGATTCGATGTTCGCTTCCTGCTGTTGGTCGTGTCACTCGCGCTTCTGGCACCAGCGGTGGTCGTCGCCCAGCCCGCCTTCGCCTCGTTCTTCACGGACAAGACGATGCGCGTGGACTACTACCACACCGGCGGCGGCCAGGAGATCTTCGCGCTCGATCAGGTCGTCTCCGATGGCCCGTGGCCGGGCAGTCGAACGAAGCTGCTCGACGACACGAACCTCGGGCCTTACTTCTTCGAGGTCATCGACCGCAAGACGAACCAGCCCATCTTCTCCCGCGGCTTCGCGTCGATGTACGGTGAATGGGAATCGACCGACGAGCCGAAGCAGGGAATTCACCGGTCGTTCCACGAGACGATCCGCTTCCCGTGGCCGGCCGGCCCGGTGCAGGTCGTCGTCAAGAAGCGGGACAAGCTGAACGCGTTCCGTGAGGTGTGGACGACGACGATCGACCCGGCGTCGCGGTTCGTGAACGCCGCAGACCAGAAGCCGATCGGGAAGGTGTGGACGGTGTTCGAGAACGGACCGGCCGCCACCAAGGTCGACCTCCTGGTCCTCGGAGACGGCTACAGCGAAGCCGAACTGCCGAAGTTCCACGCGGACGTCAAGCGTCTCGTGGACAAGTTGTTCGCGACCGAACCGTTCAGGAGCCGCAAGTCTGACTTCAACGTGCGGGCGGTCGATCTGCCGACCGCCAAGAGCGGCGTGAACCGGCCGCGCACGGCCGACTTCCGCCGAACCCCGATTGGCGTCTCGTACAACATCTTCGACTCGGAACGCTACGCGCTCGTCGAGGACAACCGGTCGATGCGTGACATCGCGTCGGCCGCACCGTATGACTTCCTCGAAGTCCTCATCAACGAGAAGCAGTACGGCGGCGGCGGCATCTTCAACGACCACGCGACGGCTGCTGTCGACACCGCGTTCGCCGACTACATCTTCGTCCACGAGTTCGGCCACCATTTCGCCGGCCTGGGTGACGAGTACTACACGTCGGACGTCGCCTACGAGACGGGCGTCCAGGACCGGCCGGAGCCCTGGGAACCGAACGTCACCGCCCTGAAGGACCCGACTGCGTTGAAGTGGAAGGACCTCGTCGAGGCCGGCACACCGCTGCCGACGCCGTGGGAGAAGTCGACGTTCGAGAAGAAGAGCCTCGAGACGCAGGCGCGCCGCCGCGACCTGCGCGCGAAGAACGCGCCGGAGTCGGAGATGAACGCGCTCTTCACCGAGGAGCGCAACTGGGAGACGCCACTGCTCGGCCGGATGCCGTACTCGCACAAGGTCGGCGCGTTCGAGGGGGCGTCCTACGAGGCCACGGGTCTCTTCCGCCCCGAGGCCGACTGCATCATGTTCACGCGAGACGATGTCGGCTTCTGCCGCGTCTGCCAGCGGGCCATCTCGCACATCATCGACATGTACTCAAAGTAGCACCTGCGTGACCACAGAAACCGCGTCATCGGCCTCGGCAGCCCCGCTCGCCGAATTCACCGTCAAGGCAGTCATCACCGGTATCGTCCTGGGAATCGTGTTCGGCGCCGCGAACGCCTACCTGGGATTGCGCGTCGGCATGACCGTGTCGGCCTCGATCCCCGCCGCGGTCATGACCGTCGCGATCTTCCGGCTCGTCGGGCGGAAGGGCACGATCCTCGAGGCCAACATCTCGCAGACGATCGGCTCGGCCTCGACGGCGCTCGCCACGGGCAGCATCTATACGCTGCCGGCGCTCTTCATGTGGGGCATCATTCCGCCGTACATGCAGGTCGTGGCGCTGTGCTTCCTCGGCGGCGTGCTCGGCCTGGCTGCGATGATTCCCCTGCGCCGGCTGCTCATCGTGGAGGCGGCCGCCGAACTCCCCTACCCGGAGGGTACCGCCTGCGCCGAGGTACTGCGCGCGACGGCCGCCGATTCGAGCGGAAGCATCTGGATCTTTCGAGGCATGGCGGTTGGTGCCGCCGTGAAGATCCTGGTGTCGCTCGCGTTCCTGATGCCCTCGTCGGTTCACGCCGCGCTGCCACCCATCCTGCCGAAGGCTGAACTCGCACTGGAACTGGCGCCCGCGCTGTTCGGCGTCGGCTACATCCTCGGGTACCGCCAGTCGGCGATTTGCGTGGCCGGCTCGCTGGTCTCTTCGCTGGCACTCACGCCGCTCATCGCGTGGCTCGGCTCGACCCTTGCGGTCCCGCTCTACCCCGAAACCACGCGGCTCATCTCCGCGATGTCTGCGACCGATATCTGGGCCCGCTATGTCCGGTACATCGGTGCCGGAGCCGTAGCGACGGCCGGCATTCTGACCGTCGCTCGCGGCCTGCCGACCATGGTGAGCGCGTTCGCGGCCGTGGCCAGGGGCATTCGGCAGGGTTCGCACGTACACGGCGCGGGCGCCACCCAGGCCGGTGCCCTGGCGGGCCAGCCAGCTGGTCGCGCGGCCGCCGGCCTCCATGCCCCCGACACCGATCGCGACCTGCCGGGCTCGTTCGTCATCGGCGCAATTGTCCTGGTCGTCGCGGTGGCGGCGCTCGTGCCTGGCGTCTTCGCCGGCAACATGGGTCCGTTGCCTCGCGCCATATGCGCCGCCGGCGTCGGGCTCTTCGGAGTCCTCTTCGTCACCGTCGCCGCCCGCATTGTCGGCATCGTCGGCGTCACCTCACAACCGACGTCCGGCATCGCGCTGATCACCATCCTCGGCGTCGCCTCGGTCTTCGCCGCGATGGGATGGAACGACCCGGGTGCCCGCGCCGCGGTGTTGACCGTCGGCACCATCGTCGCCATTGCCGGATCGAAGGCGGGAGATATCTCGCAGGATCTCAAGACCGGCTACCTGGTCGGCGCCACCCCCGCGCGGCAGCAGTTCGGACAGTTGATCGGCGCCTCGTTCGCCTGCTGGGCCGTGGCCGGCACCGTCATCCTGCTGGGCACCGCCTATACCTTCGGGTCGAGGGAACTGCCCGCGCCGCAGGCCACGCTGATGAAGACGATCGTCGAGGGTGTGCTGTCGGGCGCACTCCCGTGGGGGCTGGTGTTGTCTGGCGGCGGCCTCACGCTCGGGGCGATGCTCTGCGGCGCGTCGGGGCTGGCGTTTGCGATCGGCGTGTATCTGCCCCTGGCCTCGATGGCCGCGCTCTACGTCGGAGGTTGCGTGCGGAAGATCGTCGAGCGGCGGGACGGGACCGCCGGAGGGAACAGCAATCCAGGCGTGCTTGCGGCGTCCGGTCTGGTGGCAGGTGAGGGTCTCGCTGGCGTCCTGGTTGCCGGCTTGGTCGCCTCTGGCCTCGCGCCGAAGTCGATGGCGCCGAGAATCGGCGGTGCCGCCGGCGAACTGGCCGTGGCGCTGGTCATCCTCGCCACGTGCGCGTTCCTGTGGAGAGCCGGAAGGATCAAGGCAGAGGCGGCGCGCTGACGGGGAGCACGGACGCGGCAGGTGCTGAAGGTGTTATGGGTGCCGCGGGTACCAGGGTACCGTGGGAGGCCGCACCTGCCGCACCCGCAGCACCCTCGGCACCCCCAGCACTGGAACCTCCGGCACCCCCAGCACCTTTAGCACCTCCAGCACCCTGAGCAGCCCGTGCCCCTGGCTAGTAGACGACCGCTCCCACCGTCTTGATCTGGAACCCCGGTGCCGCCGTCTTCATCTCGCTGCCGGTCTTGGCTTCCTTGGCGTCGGCAGCGTACTCCTTTGCCATCTCGGCGCTCACGGGCTCGAATACGCCCTCGGCCGATGCTCTCTTGCCCTTGGCGGACACGGGGAACACGATTTCGCCGTCCTTGACCTTCAGACGCAGCGTCCTGCCGGTCTTCGCGTCGGCCTTCTCGTCGCGCAGGTCCATCCAGCAGCCGGCCTTGTCGCACACCGCCGTGATCACGCCGTCAATCCGAACCGTCCTGCCAACGTGGTCCTTCGAGTTGGTCAGCAGCGTCTCGATGGGCGTCGCGGTCGTCAGCTTCACACCCGCGCCGTACTTGGTCCCCTCCGCCGCCGTCACCGTCATCGTTGCCGCCACGCACAGCGCCACGGCCGCTCCGAACAATGCTCGCATGATGAATCCTCCTCTTGAACCCGCAGGGGGGCAGATCGCCCCGAAAGACAACCCGCAATCTTGAGCCGACCGTGTACGGGATGTCAATCTCCAGAGGCTCGCAGCCTGTCGTTGACCTGGGCCATGACCTCGAACGCGTCCGCGACGTACACGACGTCCGCCTTGCCGCGCGCCCGCCCGCAGTTGGGATCCAGGTTCACGGCGCGGCGTTCGTTCACGAACCGCCAGCCGACGACGTGGGGTTCCTCGCCGTGGCAGCAGGTGGCCAGCCCCTTCGGATGGCGCGGAGTGGCGCCGGTCTGGCCGATCTGATTGAGGTGCGACATGAACGGCAGAACCGCGTGCCCCTCTCCGCTGAGATCGACCAGCGACTTGCTGCCGCCTCGGCAACGTGCGGCTGGCCGTCCTGCTGCTCTTCGTCCAGCCTGCCCCGGCCACGAGCAGCAAGGCGCTGTCTGTAGTACCACCGGCTGACGCTCACGCCGGCCCCGTCGACGCTCCCGCCCGATCCACTCGACGATCTCGCGGGCAATCTCGCGTGGCGGCAGGTCTTTGACGATGCGCGTGGCTCGCCGCTGGGCTGGCACCTTGACGAGCGGACCGGCGGCAGGCGTGGACGGCCAGATCTGCACGGTTCCAGCCGCCACCATTGCGTGATCGGCCATCTCTCACGGGCGAAACGCCTCCGGCCGGAGGCCTGAGCCCGCTCTACGCCGGGTAGTCCAGGGCTTCCGGGATCATGACCTTCGTCAGCGCATCCGCCGCGCGGTCCTTGGCCAGTCGTGAGCCGGTCAGGCATCCGTCGAGGCGCGTGCGCAGACGCACGAACTCCTCGAGACCCGCGAACGGCGCACACGGGCCGGCCTTGGGACGGTGGGATCCGTCGATCGCGATTACGTCCGAGTACGAACCCGCCGCGCTCTCGATCCCGGGCATCAGTTGATCGAGCGCGGCCAGATCTTCGGCTCCGTAGCAGCCTGCACAGCCCTCGTCGTCCCACGCCGGGTGCCGGTTGTAGCCGAACACGAGTTCGGCGGCGACGCGACCCACTTCGCCCGCGGCACGGGCGGCCTGCACGTGACAGAGGTCAGTGAAGAACTGCACCATGCCGGCTAGTCCCTCGACGAGCGTCGGGTTGTTCGGCCCCTCGGCCTCGAGTTCGAGTGTGTCGAGGATCTGCGCTCGCGACGCGAGCAGCCAACAGAGCGCGTCGGCCAGGGGGAACGTCACGCCCTGCCTCGCCGCCTGATACAGCGTGTTGCCGGACGCATCGTTCGCCCGCTGCAGGTGGTGCAGCGTCCAAAGCCAGAGTTCCATCGCGCTCGCCACCGCGCACGCGCCCGTCCCCGGCCGTCGCGCGGCCAGGTGCCGCATCTCACTGATCCAGATTTCGAACTGCGTGAGGAACACCTCGTCGATCATCGTGATCGCGAGCTGTCGGCGCTGGACCGACTCCGGCCCCTCGTACGTGGCCTCGAGCTGCGCATCCATCCACTTGTGTCCGAGGAAGCCCGGACAGTCCTCGGTGATGCCGCAGCCGCCCATGAGGCTCACCGCCTCGCGCATCACGGTGGCACCATAACCGGTGTTCCAGAGCTTCCCGGCCGGACACAACACGTCGGCGAGCGAGTTCTGCACCAGGAACCGGACGAGGTCGTCGGACCCGAGCACCTGATAGCGCTCGTCGTTCCGCATGCCTTCGGGCTTCACCGACTCGCGGAGATACTCGACGGCGTCCTTCTGCAGAGCCCTCAACGCGCGGAACTCGGACGCGGGCCCCGCGATCTTCTTCGCGGCGAGCACCTCGTTCTTCCGCTGCTCGAGCGGCTCGAGTTCATCGAAGCAACGCGCGGCGGAAAACCCCAGCGACGCCGCGGCTTCACCGGTGGCCCAGACGTCGATGAGGCGGTGCAGCGCGTCCTCGCGCTGTTGCAGGCCGAGTTCGTACTGGGGCGTGCCGGGCGCGACCGCATCGCCGCCACGGAAACGCCCGCGCTGGTAGCGGAGGATCGGCTCGACCGCCGAGAGCAGCTTGGCCGCGGTCATGGCGCCGACCGTCACCCGCGTGCGCCGGAACACGGCCTCGATGATCTCGCTGTGGCTGTGGCGCGGAACGATGACGCCGTGCCTGACCGTGTAGCCGCCGATGATGCGGCCTGCCGGGATCTTCAGGCTGAAGATCGGATCGTTGGTTGACGACAGTTGATGGACGAGCTTCCTGGTCGGGACGCCGGGGTCGAATACGCCCGGGTCGGTCTTCTCCAGGATCACCATGCAGCTGCCCTGGATCCGCGGATCGCCGGAATCGACGGCCACCGTGACGAAGTCGGCGAACCCCATGTTGGTGATGAACCGGCCCCGCTTGTCCACCTGCAGGATCGGCTCCTCGCCATCCTTCCACTCGGCGACGCGGATCTTCCCGCCCAGCAGGCCGGTTTCGACGCCGACGTAGGGGATCGGCTCGGTGAGGCAGAAGGCACCGCGCATCGGGGGACGGCCGTCGCCGCCCGCCGCCTTGACCATGTAGGCCTCGCGCTGCTCGGGCGTGCCCCGTTCGTGAATGGGCGCGAGCGCGAGATGCTGCGCGAGGCTGCCGGTCGCCGCCCCCGCATCGACCCACGACAGCTCGAACGCGACGAGCGCCAGCGCCAGATTCTTGGGCCCTTCGATCACACCGCCGACGGCCGGCTCGAGAGAAGCGGTGGTGATGCCGGCGCGGTCGAAGTCCTCGAGCAGCGCGTGCTTCTGGGCCGTCCATTCGTGCGTGTTGCGTCCCCCGGCGGCGACCAGACGCGCGACTGGCCCTCGCGCGACGGCGCGCGCCGATTGGACCAGCATCTGCACGTCGTAGCGTCCGACGAACCGCCACATGATCTGCCGGGCGTCGTCGCCGGGCAGCGTGCGCAGCCGCTCGATGGTCATGGCACCCACACTCGTGTCCATCCCCGCATCCTTTCCCTCTCGAGGCGCCGCGCGCCCGAGCCAATCGGCTGACCTGCCACCCAGGTCAGGCCCGGGAAGAGACCACTCCTGTCTGGCGGAAAGTCGGAATTATAGCGTAGGGCCCTGCCGCACGCAGCGGGCGCGCAAGGATCAGCTGGCTGCGCGAAGAACGGAGCCGCTGTATCATGGAGACATGACCGTCTCGGACTCCGCACCCGCCTCGGTGGCCCCGGCACTCCTGCTGTCGATGCCGCAGCTCGACGACCCGAATTTCCGGCGAACGGTTGTCCTGCTGTGCCAGCACACGAGCGACGGCGCGTGGGGCCTCGTGCTCAATCGGCCGACGGGCACGCCGGCTGCGCAGGCGGTTCGACTGGACCCGCCGATCTCGCGCGACAACGGTCTCGAGCTGTGGGTGGGTGGCCCGGTCGAGCCCGAGCGCGGCTGCTTGCTGCTTGGCCAGGACCCGCAGGATCTCGACGCCGTCCAGATCTGCCACAGCATCTACATCTCAGGCTCGGCAGCGCTGCTCCGCCAGCTCCTCGAGCAGGACAAGCCGACCCGCACGCGGCTGCTGATGGGATATGCCGGGTGGGGCCCCGGCCAGCTCGACACCGAGCTTCGACAATCGGCGTGGCTCATCACCCAGGTCGAAGTGGATCTGATCTTCGACGTGCCACCCCCGGAAATGTGGGAGACGGCCATCCGCCGCCTCGGCGCCGAGCCTGGCAGCCTCCAGATGAGCCCCGGCGTTCACTGAGCCACAGAAGCGCCGGGACTATTTCCACCGGAAGATCTTCAGCGCGACGACGAAGCAGAGACCGCCCCATCCGGCCATCACCATCCACTCGTGGGCCAGCGAGGCTGCCGGGGCGCCGTCGAGCATCACGGCGCGCAGCGCGTCGTTCACCGCGGTCAACGGCAGGGCGTGGATGATCGGCTGCATCGGCTTCGGGAAATTGGCCGACGAGAAGAAGACGCCCGACAGGATCCACATCGGCAGCATCGCGAAGTTCATCCAGCCCGACACCGACTCGATGGTCCGCGGACGGCTCGCGATGAGCAGGCTCAGGCCGCCGAACGACAACGTGCCAACCACGGCCACTCCGGCCAACGTGAGCCATGAACCGTTGATCGGGACACCGAACATGAGCCAAGCGAACACGAGCAGTGCCCCGACCTCGAGTGCGAGAAACATCAGGCGCGCGAGGACCTGCGCGAGCAGGAAATGCGCACGTGACATCGGCGTGGCCGCGAGGCGCCTGAGCACCCGCCGCGTCCGCATCTGGACGATCGAAAAGCCGATGCCCCACATGCTCGTGCCCATGATGTTCATACCGAGCAGGCCGGGAATCAGCCAGTCGATGTACCGTGCGCCGATCACATTCAGCCGGTGCTCGCGCGCCGAGAACCGGTCGGTCCGACCGCTCGCCCGCTGCAGCGCGTTGTCGACGACGAGCCGTGCGAGCCGGCTCTCCGGGCGCGTCGGATCGAACTTGTAGGTGGGCGGCGTGCCAGGGATCACGATCACCTGTGCCTCGCCGTCGCGCAGCGCCAAATCGGTCCGGCTCTCGCGTACGATGCGCACCGTGATACCAGGCGTTCCGCGAAGGACTTCTGCGAGTCGCGCGGCCTGCTCTCCCTCGACCACGCCGGCGTACACCGGGTCATCCGCCTTGGTCCGAAACGCAATCCCGAGGGCGAACGCCAGCACGATCGGGAACACGAAGACCCAGAAGACGGCCTCGGGTTCGCGGGCGAACTCCCGGAGCCGGGCGGCCGTCAGTTCGACGAGCGGGTGGGACGTGCCGGAGGCGCTACTCATCGCGGAGATGCCGTCCTGTGAGGGCGACGAAGACGTCCTCGAGCGTCGCCTGGTGGGTCACGAACCGGGAGAGCTTCATCTGCGCGTGATCCAATTCCGCGAGCAGCGCGGCAATCACGAGATGGGCTTCGGCCACGTTCAGGCTCACGGTCCCGGCATCCTCACGAACGTCCTTCACGCCGGGGAGTTGCGCCAGTCGCGAGACGGGAGGCCGGGCTCCGTGGGCCAGGGAGAACTCGATCACGTGGTCCGCCCCCAGCGAATGCACCAGTTCGTGGGGTGTCCCAAGCGCGATCATCCGGCCGTGATCGACGATCGCCACGCGGTCGCACAACGCCTCGGCTTCGTCCATGTAGTGCGTGGTGAGGACGATCGTGCCGCCGCCGGCGCGAAACCTCTCGAGCAGCTCCCAGAGCTGCCTGCGCGACTGCGGGTCGAGGCCGGTCGTCGGCTCGTCGAGGAACAGCAGATCGGGCCGGTTGACGAGCGCACACGCCACCGCCAGCCGCTGCTTCTGGCCGCCCGACAGCTTCCCCACCCAGCTCGCGCGTTTCGGTTCGAGTTCCACCATCGCGAGGACCTCGTCGACCGACGGACCCTGATGGTAGAACGAGCGGAACAACCGGACCGTTTCCCCGACCGTCAGTTTCTCGTTCAGTTGCGTGTCCTGAAGCTGGATGCCGAGACGCTGGCGGAGCGCCTGATCGTCCGCGCCCCAGGTCAGACCCAGCACCCGAACGTCACCCGCGTCCCGATCCAGCAACCCCTCGAGGATCTCGACGGTCGTCGTCTTGCCCGCGCCGTTCGGTCCGAGCAGGCCGAAACACTCTCCGGCGTGCACCTCGAGATCGAGGCCGGCGACCGCCACGACATCGCCGTAGCGTTTCTGCAGGCCTCGGCAGACGACCGCCGGCTCCCTGGGCACAGGCATTTCGCTCACTTCCCGATTCTGACACAGCTCGCGCGCATACTCCCCACTATGGATTTCACGCATCGTCCACGCTAGACTGATGGCCGAATGCCCGACGCTCGACTGATTCTCATTGCGGCCCCCGAGCTGATACCGGCGCTCCGCGAACGGGTCGGCGACCAGGACGTCCAGACGTTTGCCGACTCGGAGCCGCTGCGCGCGCTCGAGGCGATCGTGAGCCTGCGGCCCGCGGTTGTGGCGCTGGAGCGACTGTTTGCCGCGTCGCCGCGCGGTGCAGCGCTCATCGCGCGCATCAAGGCCGACCCCGCGCTGGAAGCATCTGAGATCCGCGTCCTGTCGCACGACACCGACTATCAGCGCGTCTCGCCGCGCCGGAAGAAGGTCCGCGAAGCCGCCCCCGCGGTGAAGCCACAGCCGCCGGCCACGCTCGACCGCGGCACGCGGCGCGCACCGCGCTTCCGCATGCGGTCGGAGGCGCAGTTGACGATCGACGGTCAGGCCGCCCGATTGATCGATCTCTCCCTGTTTGGCGCGCAGGTGCTCTCCTCGGCCGTTCTCAAGCCGGGGCAATCGGTGGCGCTGAAGATGGGCCCCGAGGAGGCCCCGATCGGGGCTTCGGGGAAGATCGTGTGGGCCCGCCTCGAACTGTCACGGACGGGCCCGACGTACCGGGCAGGGATTGAATTCGAGGAACCCGATCAGGGCGCGGTCGGCACCTTCTCCGACATCTATCGGATCGCATAGCGGCGTCGCGCCGCCGGCCGCGTCATCGAGCGCGCGGGCCACGTGCTACATTTCGCACTGTGCGTCCTGGCCGAACCACTGCGCGGCCACCGAATCCTCGCGGAGAACCGTGTCGTCGCGATCCGAGCCGGTCGAGATGATCGCCACCGGCACCCCCGTCACCTCCTCGAGCCGCGCGACGTAGGCGCGGGCTTCGGCCGGAAGGTCGGCGTAGGATCTGGCGCCGCCGGTCGGGCGTGTCCAGCCGGGCAGCCGCTCGTAGACCGGCCGGCAATTCGCGAGCTGCCGCACGTCACTCGGGAACTCGGTGAGCCTCCGATCGCCACACTGGTACGACGTGCACACCTCGATCTCCTTCAGACCGTCGAGCACGTCGAGTTTCGTGAGCGCGATGGCGTCGAGACCGTTCACGCGCGCCGCGTAGCGGACGACGACCGCGTCGTACCAACCACAGCGGCGCGGCCGTCCCGTGGACGCGCCGTACTCCTGACCGGTCTCGCGCAACCGCTCGGCCATCGGTCCCGACAGTTCGGTCGGAAGCGGCCCGCCACCGACGCGCGTGATGTATGCCTTGGCGATCCCGAGCACCTGACCGACCGCCCGAGGTCCGATGCCGAGGCCGGTGCACACGCCGCCCGCGGTCGAGTTCGACGAGGTCACGTACGGATAGGTCCCGTGGTCGATGTCGAGCAGCGTTCCCTGCGCCCCTTCGAAGAGCACCTGTTGTCCCTTGGCCTGAGCCTGCCAGAGGAACACCGAGACATCCTTCACCCACGGGCGCATCCGCTCGCCGAACACGACGAGTCGTTCGAAGAGCGGCTTCCAATCGAGCGCGGCGTCGCCGACGAGCCGGTTGCGCGCCTGCACGTTCTCCCGCACCTGGTCGGCGAGCGACGACGGGTCGGCGAGGTCACCGACGCGGATGCCGCGGCGTCCGATCTTGTCCTCGTACGCCGGCCCGATGCCGCGCGAGGTCGTGCCGATCTTCTGGTCGCCGCGGCGGGCTTCGTGCAGCAGATCCAGGTCGCGATGGTACGGCAGGATGACGTGCGCCTTGTCGCTGATGACCAGCCGGTCGCCCACTTCGATGCCGCATCCGCGCAGCATCTCGATTTCCTGGAACAGCGCCTCGGGGTCCACGACCACGCCGTTACCGATCACGCACGACACGCCCGGATGGAGAATGCCGGAAGGAAGCAGGTGCAGGACGAACTTCGTTCCGTGCACCAGCACCGTGTGCCCCGCGTTGTGGCCACCCTGGTAACGGGCGACAATCGAGAAATGCGGGGTGAGCAGATCCACGATCTTGCCCTTGCCTTCGTCGCCCCACTGCGCACCAATCACGGCAACGTTCATAGTCTTCACGCCTTCCCGGCGGTTGGCCGCGTGCCACACGCCGCCATCTCTGTCACACTGTCAAATCGTAACACAGACGAATCGCGGGATCGGGCTGCCTGCGTCGATCTCCGTGCCGACGCCGGGCAATTCCGGTAGAATGATGCGTTCGCCGCTGGTGGTCCTCGACGGTCTTCGCGACTGGCCTCGTGGTTCTCTTCCATGATCGACTTGGACGGCACATCGCTCACGCTCGATCATCCGACCGCCATCGCAGACACGCACGACGCGATCGCGCGCGGTGATGCGGCGACAACGAGCGTCACCGCGAAACGGGCGGACAGCTGCGATCACGATTCGGTAATCGTAAAAGCGTTGACAACCGTGGGCCAGCTTCATAACGTCTAGGTTCACCGCGGGCTCTGGCCGCTGCATCCATCATGACGACGCTCACTCATCACGTTCGAGCCCCGCGTGGCACGACGCTCTCCTGCAAGGGCTGGCCGCAGGAAGCCGCGCTGCGCATGCTGATGAACAATCTCGATCCCGACGTCGCTGAACGTCCCGACGATCTCATCGTCTACGGCGGGTCGGGAAAGGCGGCGCGCAACTGGGCCTGCTACGAGGCGATCACGCGCGCACTGCGGGCCCTCGAGCACGACGAGACGCTGCTCGTCCAGTCGGGCAAGCCCGTTGGCATCTTCCGCACGCATCCCGGGGCTCCGCGCGTGCTCATCGCCAACTCGCTGCTCGTACCGGCGTGGGCCACGTGGGAGAATTTCCGTCAGCTCGAGCACAAGGGCCTGACGATGTACGGCCAGATGACGGCCGGAAGCTGGATCTACATCGGCACGCAGGGGATCCTGCAGGGCACCTTCGAGACGCTGGCGTCGGTGGCCACGAAGAAGTTCGGCGGCAGTCTCGACGGCCGCCTGTTCGTCTCTGCGGGCCTTGGCGGCATGGGCGGGGCCCAACCGCTCGCCGCCACCATGAACGGAGCCGCCGCCCTCGTCGTCGAGGTCGATCCGCACCGCATCGAACGGCGGCTCGCGACGCGGTACGTGGACGAGGTGTCGACTTCGCTCGACGAGGCGCTCGACTGGGTGCTGACGTGGCAGCGCGAGAAGCGCGCCCGCTCGGTGGCGCTACTCGGCAACGCGGCCGACGTCCTGCCGGAACTCGTGAAACGCGGCCTCACGCCCGACGTGCTCACGGACCAGACCTCTGCCCACGACGCGTTGAACGGGTACGTGCCGAACGGCCTCACATTGGCGGAGGCGGAGTCGCTCAGGTGCGCGAACCCGGATGAATACGTGCGGCGGTCGGTCGCCGCGATGGGCGCGCACGTGAACGCGATGCTCACGCTGCAGCAGCGCGGCGCGGTCACCTTCGACTACGGCAACAACATCCGCGCGCAGGCCGTCAAGGCCGGCGTCGAGCGTGCCTTCGACATCCCCGGTTTCGTGCCCGAGTACATCCGCCCGTTGTTCTGCGAGGGCAAGGGCCCGTTCCGCTGGGCGGCGCTGTCGGGCGATCCCGCCGACATCCGCGCGACCGACGAGGCCGCGCTCGAAATGTTCAGGGACAACGAAGCGCTGTGCCGCTGGGTGCGCCTGGCCGGCGAGCGCGTCGCGTTCCAGGGTCTGCCCGCGCGAATCTTCTGGCTCGGCTACGGCGAGCGCGCCGCGTTCGGCCTGCGCATCAACGAACTCGTGCGAACGGGCGTCGTCAAGGCCCCGATCGTGATCGGCCGCGACCACCTGGACACCGGGTCAGTCGCCTCGCCCAATCGTGAGACCGAGGGCATGAAGGACGGCAGCGATGCGATTGCCGACTGGCCGATCCTGAACGCCCTGCTGAACGCCTCGTCCGGCGCGACCTGGGTGTCTGTGCACCATGGCGGCGGCGTGGGCATCGGGTACTCGCTGCACGCCGGCATGGTCATCGTCGCCGACGGCACGGCGGAAGCCGACGAGAAGCTGCAGCGCGTGCTGACCTGCGACCCGGGAACAGGGGTCGCCCGGCACGCTGATGCGGGCTACGACGAAGCGGTGGCGACGGCGCAATCCAAGGGGGTGCGCATCCCGATGCGCGAGTTCGGCGGCTCCGGACGGCCAGAGGGGAGCGTGGGCCGGTGACCAGCCCCCACCGCCCGACCCTGGATCAGCGGATCAAGACCACACTGACTGAAGACGGCGGGCACATCCCCGTCGTCCTCGGGCTGTGCGGCACCGGGCGCAGCGCCGTCCTGCGGAGGGTCCAGCAGGAGTTGGGTGCCGATCGCTGTCAGTACGTCAACGTCGAACGGACCGCGACCACGCCGGAGCGGTTCCTCGATGCGCTGGTCTCCGGCTCACCGTTCCGCGACAGCCGGCCTGCGAGCCGGCCGACCAGTCCGCGCCAGGCCTTCGACGCGATTCTGGCGTTTCTGTCCGGCGCGCGGCGCTCCGACCAGGGACGGGCGACGTTTCTGCTCGATGAGGTGCTCGAGTTCAGGACGTTCGAGAGCTTCCCCGGCCTGAGGCGTGCGCTCCCCGAGATGCTGGCGGTCATCGCGTCGACGCCGAATCGTTTCGTGCTGACGTCACGCTACGTGTCGCGCACCGAGCGGATCCTCGCCACCTCGTCGCCGCAGTTCGTGATGGTGCCGGTGCACGGGCTCGGAGCCGACGAGATCGCGGCCATGCTGCACGAGACCCGGACGACCGGTACGACCGGCTTCGATCGCGCCCCGGCGGCCGGCGGGCCGATCGACACGGTCTCACGGGTGATCCAGCGGCTGTCGGATGGGAGGACGGTGTACGCCCGCGCGCTCACGGACATGATCGCCAGGATGGAATCCCACGGCGGTACCGATCCGGTGGCGGCGCTGGCGGCGCTTCTCGAGCCCGACGGCCGCCTGTCACTCGTCTGCGGCTTCTACTACGAGCTGCGTCTGCACCGGGCCCGCGGCTACGGCGCGCTCAAGGCGATCCTTGGCATCCTGTCCCAAAAGGAACCGCTCACGCTGACGGAGATCTCCCAACGGCTGGGCCGGACGCCCGGCTCGACGAAGGACTACCTGTCGTGGCTCGAGGATGTCGATCTCGTGGCGGTGAACCAGAAGCGCTACCGCTTCCGCGATCCGCTGCTGCGCGTGTGGGTGAGGCTCCACTGCCGCGCGACGCAGCCGACCACGCAGGAAATCACCGCCGAGGTTCAGCAGTATGCGGCGGCGTGCCTCCCGGAACTCGTGACCGCGCCGTAGGCAATCCCAATCCTACGACTCGGACAGTTTCTCGATCGCACGCCGCGCGGCTTCCTGTTCCGCGGCCTTCTTGCTCGCGCCCCTCGCCGTACCAAGCACGTCGCCCTCCACCCGGACCTCGATGTGGAACACCTTGCGGTGATCGGGGCCGCTCTCGGAGGCCACTGAATACTCCGGCAGCGGCAACTCGCGTGCCTGCACCTGCTCCTGCAGCACCGACTTGTAGTCGCGGCCCCAGAACTCCGGGCTCCGCACGTCCTCGATGTCGTCCTCGAACTCGCGGACGATGAAGGCGCGCGCGGCTTCGATCCCGCCATCCAGGTAGAGCGCGGCAATGACGGCCTCGTAGCCGTCTGCCAGCAACGCCTGCTTCTTGCGCCCGCCCGTCTTCTCTTCGCCCTTGCCGAGCGCCAGGAACTCGCCGAGGCCGAGCCGTCGCGCCAGGGATCCCAGCGTGGCCGTCGAGACGAGCGACGCCTTGATCTTCGATTTCTGCCCCTCGTCGAACTGCGGGAATTCGCGGAAGAGCAGGTCGGCCACCACGAACCCGAGTACCGCATCGCCGAGGAACTCGAGCGACTCGTTGTCCACCGTGCTGCCCGTCGCGTCCTCGTTCGCGCGCGATCGGTGCGTCAGCGCCCGTTCGAGGACGACCGGCTCACCGAACCGGTAGCCGAGTCGCTGCTCGAGGGCCGACAGGTCCCGCACATCCTGCAGCCGCACGATGTCGGTCGCCTCGCATCGCGCCCCCTGCTGAGCAATGATCGCCCGCGCATCGTCGGCCTGCGCCTCCGCCACGGAGATTCTGACTTCTCCCAGCCCGTCGATGGTCAATGGAAACACCGCGTGGGTGAGGTCCGACGACAGCGCGGCGAAGATGCCGTGTGCATCGAGCAGCCCCCGCACGATGCTCGCCTCGATGTCGGACTGAGTGCGAAACACGACGACGAGCGACGGCTCAGGCCTCTCCATCGGCGAACCCCGTTTTGATGGCATCCGCAACGAAGTCATCGATCTTCAGGAGGATCATGGTCATGTCGTCGTGCTGCGCTGCGCCGGCGACGAACGACTCGATTTCGCGCAGGACCCGTTCACGCAGTTCGCTCGCCGGCAGGTGACCGTGTTCGGC